>CACNRD010000004.1 GCA_902622795.1 uncultured Pelagibacteraceae bacterium
ACAATTTACAAAAAATTTAGCAATTAACCTTGGGGTTAATGAAAATAAAGTTATTGTAATTAACCCTGGAGTAAATCCTGCTAAAGAGTTAGACAAAAAAACTACGGGTAAAGTTGAGAGTTTGTTAAAAGTAAAAACACCAAGATTAATTACTGTTTCAAGGTTTGATAAAAGAAAAAACCATGAAAAAATAATTATGGCTCTTAGAAATTTGAAACAAATTTATCCTGATATTGTTTATATATGTGTTGGATATGGTGAGGAGGAAGAAAATATTAAAAACCTTGTGAAAGAACTAGATTTAGAAGGTCAGGTTATGTTCTTTAAAGATATAAGTAATGATTTAAAAAATGCCCTAGTTGCAAAATCTAATGTATTTATAATGCCATCAATATTACACAAAACATCTGTTGAAGGATTTGGAATTGCTTATATTGAGGCAGCACAATATGGAGTGCCTTCTATAGGAGGGAAAGATGGTGGTGCAGCTGATGCAATTGATCATCAAAAAACTGGTTTAATTTGTGATGGGAATAATTTAGATGACGTTTATTCATCTACAAATGCAATTTTACAAAATAAAAAATATTTAGAATATGGAAAGAATGCCAAAGAATTTGCGAACAAATTCCAATGGTCCAAGATTATAGAAGAATATAAAAAGACTCTTAATTAATTTATCGGCCAAGGTAATTCAATATAGCCCTGTAAAATTCCTGGAGGAAAATCCATTATCATAAAATGAGAAATTGCTGCAAGAGTAATCCATACACCAATTGAACTAATTAAACTAAATCTTAAACTTGCTCTAGCAATTTTTGATAAAAATATAAAAACAAATAAACCAATAGATATATAAAATCCTATAAATACTGATAAAAATAATGGAGAGATAAACCAAAAAATAGTGAGCCACTGACTTCTTATTTCTGTATTTCCAAAAAGTAAATTTTCTGCATCATGAAATACCTTTGTTCCAGATTTACTTATAAACATTTGAATTCCTATAATGATACAGAATAAAAACATAAACAGGCCAACACTAATTGGAAATATTTTACCTAAATATTGTAAATGGTCTGTTACAAATATTGTATAAACAGATATTACTAATAATAAAATTAAAAAGACCCATTGTGGTCTAGATTTAGCATTTAGTACATCTGATTTAGTATTAGCAATTTTATCTTTTTTATTAATTATTTTAATTCCTGAATAAATTGAAAACGCTGAAACCAAAATCAAAACTAAAAAAATTGGTCTAATAAAAAGCTCAGAAAAAGTATAAAATTGCATTGTCTGATACAAGTATGTTTCAATACTATCGCTTAGGACAAAACCAATCATCAAAGCAACTCTAGAATAATCAAATCGTTTCATATAAACAGCAATTACTCCAATAAAAGTTGCAAATATCAAGTCACCCCATGATCTTGTTGAATTAAAAATTGCAAACAATATTAATGAAATTAAAAATGGTGCGAGAATTGTAAAATTTATAGTTGTTAGCTGTGAAATTGGCTTAGCCATTGCCACACAAATTATTGCACCAAATATATTTGCGACTGCTAGCGACCAAATTATTGTATAAATTAAATCTAGTTGGGTATCTACCATCGTTATACCTGGATCAACACCCAATAATATTAATCCACCCATCAAAATTGCTGTTCCACCAGATCCAGGAATTCCAAATAATAAAGTAGGAATTAGTGCTCCACCCTCTTTGGAATTAGAGCTAGACTCAGGCCCAATAACACCTCTGATGTCACCTTTTCCAAAATTCTCATTATTTTTTACAGTTGTTTTTGCATGACTATAACTAATCCAGTCTATACAAGATCCTCCAATACCTGGGATTAAACCTATAACACTTCCAATAAAAGAACACCTTAGTACTAAAAACTTGTTACTTAAAAAATCTCTTAAACCTTTGAACCATCCAGATTTTTCCAATTCTGCTTTTTCAGATACGGCTTTATTTGATCTCAAAAGTTCTACAATTTCAGGGAAAGCAAAGATAGAAATTGCAACCACCATCAAATGAATTCCTCCTCCTAAATACATTACAATAGGGTTTTGAACCTCTAGTATCGTACTAAAATCTAATCTATATTCAGAACTAGCTGGTGAAATACCTATACAACCAATTATCATTCCAAGACAAGCTGCAACTAATCCTTTGAAAATACTTGATCCAGTTAATGTTCCAACAACCGAAATTCCAAAAATTGCTAACATCAACATCTCACCAGTTCCAAAAGCTAAAATTATAGGTTTTGCAATTTGTATAACCATGGTGAGTAGAACTGCTCCAAACAGTCCGCCAAATAAGGATGAAAAAAATGCAGCAGATAATGCTCTTGCTGCTTGTCCTTTTTTAGCTAAAGGAAAGCCGTCCATAACAGTTGCTTGTGCAGAAACTGAACCAGGAACTCCAATTAAAACTGCAGGGAAAGTATCAGAAGTTGCAACAACTGACAATAATCCCATCATCATTGCAATTCCAGAAACTGGTTCCATTCCAAATACAAAAGGAAGCAATAATGATAATCCTACAGTTCCACCAAACCCAGGAATAACCCCAACTACTAAACCAATCAAAACTCCAAGAATTAAGAAAAAAATTGAAGGACCTGAAACGATTGTAGCTAATGCTGCAAATAATGCTTCAAACATAATGTTTATAGCTTATAAAAAAAAAGGGGGCATGGCCCCCTTTTTTTAAATAATTGTATTAAACTTTTATTTAGTATCTTTCCAAGATTGTAAGAATTTTTCAGACTTACTATCTATAGAAGTAGCTTTTTTTAGTGCAGATTTTAAAGCTTTAGAACCAGTAACTTGATCATACTTACCAAGTTTTTTGTTTAAAACTTTCATAGCTGCAGGATCGTTAACGATTGCTGCTGCTGCGTTCTGCCAAGCTTTAACTACATCTTTTTTAGCTGATTTTGGAAGCATCACATATTTTTGCGTTGCAAATCCAGCATAAAATAATGCAGTCCAAGATTTAGCTTCTGTACCTTTAAATTTATTTCCTGTTACAGCTTCGTAAACTTCTGGAAATGCAGGTAGATCAGGAAAGTTTGGATCTCTAGAAACTTCACCACCAGATGGAGCTCCCCAAGTCATAACTGCTACCATTTCTCCTTTTTCAACTAAAGGCTTAACATGTTTTAAATATGATGCTGTAGTTTGATAATCAATTGTTGTTTCACCTCTCAAGATAGCAGCTCTTCCTGCTTTTCTTCCTTTCATTCCATAAACAACATTCACAGGTAAGCCCAACATATCAAATGCTAAAATAGGAACAGCGTCTAACGAAGTTTTTCCTTGTGATCCATAAACCAGTTTTTGTCCTTTAAGTTTATCAAAATCTTTAATTATATCAGTTACACCCATGTCTTTTCTGACATAAACAACTCCACCTGTTCCACTTGCAAATATTGGAACCATGTTTTTGTATTGATATCTAACTCTTTCATCTTTAAAGATAAATGGCATTTGTACAGAACCAGAAGTACCAAATACAACCATTCCATCTTTATCTTTTCCATGCTCAGCAAAATATTTATTTGATGCACCAATAGCTTTTCCGTCAGTAACGTTTTTTACAACTACTGTTGGATTGCCTGGTAGGTTAGCACTAAACGCAGGCCCAATTGCTCTAGCCCAAGTATCTGATCCACCACCTGCTTTAAATGGTATCCACATGGTTACAGTTTTTCCAGAATAATCTACTGCTAATGCTGCAGTGACTGAAAATAATGAAGCAGCAAAAACTGCTAGTATTTTTTTTAACATTTATTATCCCCTGTTATTATTTTAAATTTTGAAAAAGTTAGATGTATTTTAAAGAAGTTTCAATAGTAATATTTTGCTTTGAATATTAAAACAATTGAAACTACTTTGATATTTGAATGTACTTTGAGGATTATTTGTATTAAAAAATTTTTAAATGAGTGATCAAATTAAAATACCCTGTATGTTTATGAGGGGTGGTACTTCAAGAGGTCCTTATTTTTTAAAAAAAGATTTACCTGAAGACATAACTAAAAGAGATAAAATTTTACTAGCAGTTATGGGTTCTCCTGATATTAGACAAATTGATGGATTAGGAGGTGCGGAACCAGTCAAAAGTAAAGTAGCAATTATAGATAAATCAAAAGAGGATGGTATTGATGTTGATTATTATTTTGCTCAAGTAAAAATTGACGAACCAATCGTAGATACTAAACCTTCATGTGGAAATATTTTAGTTGGGGTTGGGCCTTATGCAATTGAAAAAGGTTTAGTTAATGCAAAAGATGGGGAAACCTCTGTCATAGTGAGAGATAAAAATACTGGTATGAAAATAGAGCAAATAGTTAAAACACCAAACAAAATTGTACAATATGAGGGTGATTGTTTTATTGATGGAGTTCCAACACCTGGCTCTCCTGTAAAATTAAAATTTTTAAATATTATTGGCTCACAAACAAAAAAATTATTTCCTACGAATAATTCACAGGATCAAATTGATGGAATTAATTTTACTCTTATAGATTGCGCTGTTCCTATGGTGATTTTTAAAAGTTCTGACTTAGGATTAAAGGACAATGAAACGTTTGAGAAACTAGATCTTAATAAAAATCTTATAAATAAAATGGATACTATAAGAATAAAAATTGCTAAAAAAATTGGCTTAGGTGATGTAGCAAATTCTGTAATTCCTAAAACTGCAATTGTGAATAAATCTAAATCAGCAGATATAAGCTCAAGATATTTTATGCCATGGAATTGTCATCCAGCTTACGCGGTGACAGGATCAATGGCCTTATTAGCTGCGTGCAAATCAAAAAATACTGTTTGTTCAGAATTCTATAGTAATTTTTCTGAAAGCGGACTTTTTACACTTGAACATCCTTCTGGCTCATTAAAAATTGATTATGAGGTTAAATATAAAAATGAGATAATTGAAGACATAAAAGTTACTACGACAAGGAATGCAAGACTGATAATGTCTGGAAATGTTTTTGTTAAAAAAAGTTTATTATAATAATTTAAATTAATTTTCACTAAGAGATCTACTTAATCTTTCAAATACTTTTTCAGCAGATAATTTAGATAAATCACTTACTTGAAGAGCTTTAAAATTTTCTCTCTCTACACTTACTTTATGCGCTGTTGTGTGTGCACCAAATAAAGCAATTCCTTTTGATCCTAAATGAGCTGTCATATGAGCAGGACCAGTATCATTTGCAACAACAAAAGAGCTATCTTTTATCAATGCTGCTAACTGCGAAATATCTAACGCTTTACCTTTATCTAAAACACATATTGCATTCATACTTGATGCCTCTTTAATTTCATCTGGTCCAGGTGCTATAACTACTTTAAATTTATCTTCTGCTTTCTCATGAATTAAAGAAATTAAATTATTATAATACGGCCACTTCTTTGATGTTAAATGAGGTGAGCAAAAAGGAAAAAGAATAATATATTTTTCTAGTTGATAATAATTTTTTATTTGAGAAATTTCTGATGTACACCATGAAAAATTAGGGATTAAAGTATGGTTAGTATTAATCCCAGAACATTTTAATTGATGGTCAAATCTAGATAATACTGGGTCTTTATCAAAATCTTGTTTTATAGTACCTTCTGGTAACGTGGTTTCTGTGGATGACCACACTTCTTTTGTTGCTTTTGGAAACAATATTTTTTTATAGAATGATGTTCGGCTAGAGTTTTGAAGATCATAAACTTTAGTAAATTTAAATTTCTTAATATTTTTCATCAATAAATATAAATAAAGTAGATTAAATCTTGACAATCGCTTATCTAAAATAACATTTGAAACATGAGGGTTTTTTTTGAATAAATCAAAAAATGGTTTTGTTGTTAGTATATGTACTTCATCATCCTTGTGATTTTCAGAAATATCTTGAATTGCTCCACATGCTTGCGCTATATCACCCAAAGAACCATGTTTAATGATTAAAATATTAGACATATTTACAACAACTTAACATAGTATATTTTTTTATGAATAAAATTCTGGTTGAAGTATCTGTTGGTGAGTTATTAGACAAAATTTCTATCCTCGAAATTAAACAAGAAAAAATCAAAGATGCAGAAAAATTAAAATTTATTGACGAAGAACACTCAATTCTTAAAGATCAATTTAATAAAAATGTCAAATCTAATCCAAAGCTAAATGTACTTTTTGAGTCGTTAAAACAAATTAATGTAAAATTATGGGTAATAGAGGATTATAAAAGACAATGTGAAAAAGATAAAGATTTTACAGAAAAATTTATTAAACTTTCAAGAGATGTTCATTTTCTAAACGACGAAAGAGCTAAAATTAAATTAGAAATTAATAATTTTACCGGTTCAAAAATTAAAGAGATTAAAGAATATACTAATTATTAATCTTTTTTAATTAAAATTTACCTTTTTTTTTTGAACCACTATAAAAAATTTTTGATAATTCTTTATTTGCTTTGTTCTGAGAAATAATTTCATTTTTACCCATAAGTGTTAAAGGTATTTTAGAATATTCATGATAATTATGCTTGTCTTCACCCCTTGCTTTTTGAACATACATTTTTCCTATAACCTGATTAACATTGGTGCCTATATAACTTTGAATAACAAAGCCAATTCTTCTGTCATCACTAAAGTTTAGACCAGAACCATGAACAACTAAAGGGTGGTGCAATGATATTTCTCCCGCTTTAAGTATTATAGGATCTGTTTCATCGAAAGAAATATTTTCAATTGTTTGACCACGTGTTAATAAATTATTTTTATCAAATTTTTGTTCATGATATTTTAAATTGTCTTTATGAGAGCCTGGTAACATTCTCATACAACCATTTTTCTCATTAGAGTCAGTAACTGCCAGCCAAACTGTAACCCAATTATGAGGCTCCAAACCTATATATTTTGCGTCTTGATGAAAACTAACAAATCCTTTTTCATTTTTTTCTTTTATAAAAAGTGTAGTTCCACAAATAAGAATATTCTTACCAATAATACTTTCAACAGCGTCTAGGATATTTTTATTTAAACAAACTTTATTTAATATAGGTGAAATTAAGTGAACGTAATTACGATTAATCCCATTCAATGCTCCTGGCCAATTTTTTTCAATTTTTTCGATTTCTTCTCTAATTTCTTTTGCTTGGCTAGAGGTCAAGGCACTTACTGAAGAGACATATCCTTTATTTCTATAATGACCTATTTGATCTGTAGTAAGCATTGTCATTGAGAAAAACTATATTTTTTTTCCAAATATTTAATAAAGTTATGGATAATAAAAGTCATAAATAAATATATTCCACCAGCAACAATAAATACTTCTATTGGCTTAAATGTTGTTGATATTATATATTTTGCCACACCAGTTAAATCCATCAACGTTACTGTACTCGCTAGAGATGTTCCCTTCATCATTAATATAATTTCATTTCCGTAAGCTGGAAGTGATTGTCTAATAGCAATTGGAATTTGTATTTTATAAAAAATAATTTTATTTGGTATCCCTAGGCTTTTACCTGCTTCAATTATTCCTGGCTTTATTGTCTGAAATGCTGATCTTAATATTTCAGATGTATAGGCGCCTGTATTTAATGTAAAAGCTATAATTGCACACCAATAAGGTTCTTTTAAAACTACCCACAAAAATGTTGACCTTAAATATTCAATTTGTCCTAATCCAAAATAAATTATGAAAATTTGAACTAGTAAAGGAGTTCCTCTAAACAAATAAGAATATCCATATGCAAATTTATTTATAATAATATTTTTGTTTAATCTTAAGATTGCAAATAAAAGCCCAATCATTAATCCAAAGAATAATGATGCTGATAATAATTTTAGAGTTACAACAGTTGCACCTAGAAGTTTAGGTAAACTAGTAATCATTAAATCAAAATCCATTAATACCCCCTGCTGTATTTAATCTCTAATCTGTTAATAATTTTCATGCTGATATAAGTGAGCATCAGATACAAAATTGCTGCAAAACAGTAAAAGAATAGAGGATCTCTTGTAGAACCTGCTGCAATGTAGGATTGTCTCATAATTTCTACAAGTCCGGTCACAGAAATTAAAGATGTATCTTTTAAAGTAATTTGCCAAACGTTACTTAAGTTTGGAATCGCTAGTCTTAACATTTGAGGTAAAATTATCTTATAAAACTGAGTAAATTTATTAATTCCCAGAACCTTAGCAGCTTCAAATTGACCTTTATCTATAGACTGGATTGCACCTCTAAATACTTCTGTAGAATAGGCACCTGAAATTATTCCAATAGCCATAGATCCAGTAATGAATGCATTAATTTCAATATATTCAAAATATCCAAAGATAGAAGCAACGTACATAATCGCTCCACTTCCTCCAAAAAAGAATAGATAAATAACTAAAAGTTCAGGAACACCACGAATTACTGTTGTGTAAAAGTTTCCTATTAAATTTAAAGACTTAAATTTAGAAAGTTTTAAAGGTGTAAATATAAGAGCAAAAAAAAATCCAATAAACATTGCTGTAACTGAGACAGCTATAGTCATTAGGGTCGCATAAAATAGTTCATCACCCCAACCAGTTTTGCCAAATGCGAGAAGTTCCATATAGTTTGGCGACTATATATTATAGTCGCCAAATCTTAAATTAATTACATAGATGCGTCGAAACCAAAGTGTTTAATAGCGAGCTTACTAATAATTCCTTTTTTTCTAGCTGTATTGATTGCTTTATTAAAATCTTTAAGAAGTTTTGCATCTCGTTTTCCAATTGCATCATCTCCACCCTGTCTAATTCCAACACCAACACCATTACCAAATGCACCACCTGAAAAAGTAGGTCCAACTAGAGTAACTGCTTCACCTGATTTGTCAGCATAGTCTGTAAACGCTACAGCTGCTGCTAAAGCAACATCACATCTGCCAGAAGTTAGATCAAGATTAACTTCGTCTTGTGTTTTGTAAGTTCTAACATTCACACTTCCTACATCACCTGACTCTAAAAAGTTTTGGTGAATAGTTCCTGTTTGAGTACAAACTGTTTTACCAGCAAGTGCACCTGTTAAAGTTTTAAGAGCTTTTTTAACATCAGATCCACCTAAAGATAAGTTTATACCTTCTGGAGTATCCATGCCCGCTAAGCTTGAACCCTTCATTACCGCAAGAGAGGCAACTTCATCTGCATAACCTTGAGAAAATGTAATTGTTTTTTGTCTCTCAGCAGTAATAGACATTCCTGCCATGATTGCATCGAACTTTCTCATTAATAGAGCTGGAATCATTCCATCCCAATCTTGTTCAACAATTGTACATTCATGTTTCATGATTGCACATAACTCTTGAGCAAGCTCAACTTCGAAACCAATAAGATTACCTGATGCATCTTTTGAATTCCATGGAGGGTAAGCTCCTTCAGTTCCAATTTTAATTTTGTCAGCGTAAACATTTCCGATAACAAAAAGAGAAGCAAGAACTGTTAAAATAGTCTTTTTAAATATATTCATTATTTTCTCCTTAATTTGAGGATAATTATTTCACAAATTTTAATAATTAAAAAGAAAAATCAATGGTTTATTGAAGAAGAGAAATTCCAAGAACAATCAAAACTGGGTATGTAAACTCTTGATAATTTTGTGTTTCCAAAATTTTGATTAAAAACATTCAGCCAATTTTCAACCTGCTGTGGTTTTTTATCTTGGCTACCAACTTGTGCAGTGATAACTCCTTTTGGTTTTAAAATTCTTACTAAAGAGTCCATATTCTTCGATGCTAAATCAATACAGAATTGATCATCATTTAAATCAACATAAATATGATCGTAAGTATCATCACTCACAGATTTAATGCTTTCAAAAGCGTCTCCCCAAACACACTTGACAGAATTTTTTTCAGTTGCTTTTTTTCCTATATCTCCAAGATGTTTATTACATACATCGACAACCTCAGGATCTAATTCATACCAATCTATAAAATTAAAATTTTTGGATATACATTCTCTTGCAATTCCACCATCTCCACCACCAATTATAGCAGCTCGCTCACAATTCTGATTTAAATCTAAACCTGCTCCAACAAATGTTGAACTGTATAAATGTTCATCTGTAGTTGCTACTTGGATTTCACCATCAATAAAAAGCGATTTTCCAAATTGTTCTAACTCCAAAATTTCAATATGTTGGCCTACTTTTGATTTAAAATCCTCTAAAACATTTTTTACTACATATGATTTTTGCAGTCCTGGCGAGCTATAAATATCAGGATAAAGAGACTTAGTATCTCTATTAAACTCTTTTTTAACTATTCTTGTATGTTCGAATTCTTTTTTGATAATTTCTAAAGCCACAGAAGGATTTATTTTCCCACATGTAAAAAAATCGAAACTAATAATGCCTTTTTCTGGAAAAGTATGAAAGCTAATGTGGCTTTCTGCTAATAAAGCCAAAATTGTAAAACCTTGGGGTTCAAACTTATATTTGGAAATATTAAGTATTGTAACTTTAGCAGCTTTAGCAATGTCGTGAATCACTTTTTCAAAAACTGAAGGATCATATTCTTTTGTAGTTCCAATAATGTCTAGAGTTATATGTTCTCCAACTTTAGTCATCTACTATCCCTTCTTGTAGTTTTTTGCTTTGGATAAAACTCTGTTCATTTCTTTAAAAGAAAGTATTTTAGGCTTACCCAATTTAAGGCTTGTTATATACTGAAGGGATATATTTTCAACCTCTTCAGCTAGCTCAAAAGCTTTTGACAAATTTTCTTCAAATGCTATTTGTCCATGATTTGCTATTAAACAAGCTTTTCTATCCTTTAAAGCCTTCAAAATGTTTTTTGACAACTCTCGAGTTCCATAAGTTGCATAACTTGCACACTTGATGTCATGTCCTCCTGCCATTGCAACCATATAATGAAAAGGAGGAATTCCCTTTTTATGACAAGATACTGCTGTGGCATTTGTAGAGTGAGCGTGAACAATTGCTTTTGCCTGTTTTATACTATTATAAATATCTTGATGAAATTTCCATTCAGAAGATGGGCTCCCGCTTTTCTTATCGTATCTTCCATTCAGAGAAACAAAAACAATATCTTTATTTTTTAAGGACAAATACTTTTTTCCTGATGGTGTAATTAAAAAACCATTTTTGTACCTTAAAGAAATATTACCAGATCTTAATGCTGATAATTTTTTGGAATTCAACATTTTTGAATATTTTATTATTTCAGATCTTAAATTTTTCATTTAAATAATTTTTGTAAACCACTATAGGAGGCTTCAGAAATTCCTTTTTCAGTAATTAAACCTGTAACATATTTTGCTGGTGTTACATCAAAAGCTAAATTTAACGATTTACTTTTATTGGGATATATCAAAACTTTTTTAATTTCATTATTTTCGTCAATTCCTTCCACATGCGATAATTCCTCTGCGTTTCTTTCTTCAATAGGAATGTTTTTTGCATCTTTTATTTCCCAATCTATTGTTGAACTAGGTAAGGCTACATAAAATGGAATATTATTATCATAAGCTGCTAATGCTTTAAGATAAGTCCCAATTTTATTACAAACATCCCCATTAGATAAAGTTCTATCAGTTCCAACAACACACATATCTACTTCACCCCTTTGCATTAAAATACCACCGGTATTATCAGCAATAATTGTATTGGGTATCTCTTCTTCATTTAATTCATACGAAGTTAAATTCGCTCCTTGGTTTCTTGGTCTTGTTTCATCTACCCAAACATGAATAGGAATTCCTTTTTTATGAGCATGATATATTGGTGACGTTGCTGTTCCCCAATTAATTGTTGCTAACCAGCCTGCATTACAATGTGTTAGAATATTTACAGTACTTTTTTTCTTATTATAGATTTTCTCAATTATTTTTAATCCATTAATACCTATATTTTCGCAAAACTTTACATCTTCATCGCATATTTCTTTAGCTTCTTTTAAAGCTATATCTAAAATTTGATCACTATTAATACCAGATAATTTTTTCATCATTCGGTCAACTGCCCATTTTAAATTTATTGCAGTAGGTCTTGATTGAGTTAATTCTTCTGCACTTTTTTTAATAAATTCAGGATTATGATTTTCTTGAGCTGCCAGAGCTATTCCATAAGCGGCCGTCCCACCAATTAAAGGTGCGCCTCTTACTTCCATTGTTTTAATTGCATAAACTGCGTCTTTTACAGTCTTAATTTCTTTTATAGTAAACTTATGAGGAAGTTTGGTTTGATTAATTATTTTAACAATATTATTTTCATACCATATTGTTCTGTATTCTTTTCCGTCAATTCTCATTTGCTTAGTGCTCTTCCAGCAACGGTTTTGAGTTTTTCTATTGTCTTTTGGGTTCGTTTTTCTGGAGCAGTTATAATGGCTACATCTAAGCAATTATTTGTAGGATCGTTTATATCTATATAATTTTCAAAATTATCTATTAAATTTTTAATCATTAATTTAGCTTTTTCAGCATTTCCTAATAAAACTTTAATTACTTGTTGCACATCAACATTTTCATGATCTGGATGCCAACAATCAAAATCAGTTATCATTGAAACAGATGCATATCTAATTTCAGCTTCTCTTGCTAACTTAGCCTCCGGCATATTTGTCATGCCAATTACATCCGCTTTCCAAGATCGATATAAATTAGATTCAGCTAATGTTGAAAATTGAGGACCCTCCATTACAACATAAGTTCCATTTCTTTGATAATCTATATTTGATTTTTTTATAGCATCTTCACATGCATCCATTAGACCATTAGAAGTTGGATGAGCCATTGAAACATGGGCTACAATTTCATCTTCAAAAAAAGTTTTTATTCTTGAAAAAGTTCTATCAATAAATTGATCAACTATTACAAATTTTCCTGGAGGTAAATCTTCCTTTAAAGAACCGACAGCAGAAACTGAAACAATATCTGTAACACCTAACTGTTTTAGTGCATCTATATTTGCCCTAAAATTTATATTAGAAGGAGAAATAAAATGTCCTTTACCATGTCTTGGTAAAAAATATACTTCCTTATTTTTATAATTTGTTTTTAAAATTTGATCTGAAGGTTTTCCCCACGGTGTATTTACTTCAATTAATTCTCTTTCCCTGAATTCTTCAACATCATAAAGACCACTTCCACCAATAATTGCTAATTTATTTGTTGTCATAATTTAAAATATATTTATTTATACTTTTATAATTTACTATTATGAATTTGAAAGATTTTATTAGATCTATTCCAGATTACCCCAAAAAAGGGATTTTATTTAGAGACATTACTACACTGATTAAAGATGAAAATGCATTTGCTGAGACCATTGATCAAATAGTTGAAAGATCAAAGAAATATAATTTTACAAAAATCGCTGCAATAGAGTCTAGGGGATTTGTATTTGCTTCTGCAGTTTCTTATATTTTAAAAAAACCTTTTATTATGCTAAGAAAAAAAAATAAACTGCCAGCTGATACTCATTCTGTAGATTTTGAATTAGAATATGGAAAGGCTACTATTGAAGTTCATAAAGACTCAATAAACGAAAATGATAGTATTTTAATAATTGATGATTTAATTGCAACTGGAGGAACTGCAGAAGCAGCAGCAAAACTCGTTGAAATTTCAAATGGTAAAGTGGCAGCTTTCATATTTGTTATTAATTTATTTGATCTTGGTGGGTCAGATAACTTAATTAAAGGTAACTACAAAGTTGAAAATTTAATTGAATTTCCAGGGCATTAATTGGTAGCGGGAAGTGGGATCGAACCACTGACCTCAGGCTTATGAGTCCTGCGCTCTAACCAACTGAGCTACCCCGCCGTACCTTGAGAAGTCTTATAATATAAATCTTTATTGTTTCAATATACTTTTAACCAAGATTTATGGTCTAAATAATTAAACTTATGGCAATCGAGGAGATTAAACCAACTAACAAAAGCGAAACTATTATATTTTTTTTAACAGTTTTTTTTTTATCTAATCTAACTCTGTTGAGTAAAACATTAACGTCGGTAGTTTTAATCTGATTATTTGATGAAATTTCAGTTGAAGTATTATCTTTATTAAAATCTGTATAATTAGTACTCATTTATAAATTTTGATTTAATCATTGAAGTTTAAATAAAACAATTAATATTTATTAAATTAATATCAAATGTTTTTAAAATTACTCTGTTTTAGTGGTTTTTCTATTAGTTGTGCCTGATATTTTTGTTTCTCAACCTCTATTAAAATATCACTAGTCAAAAGCTCCTCTGTTGAATGAGTATTATTTATGTATCCAAAAGCTAAATTTTTTTTAAAATTAAAAGAGTAATTACCTGAAGTAGTTCTGCCAATGATTTTACCTTTAAAATAAATGGGTTCGTCATGAAGTAACAATGGTGAGCCTGGTTTGCTATCTTTAAGAGTAAGCATAATAAATCTTCTATCAATTTTTTTACTTTCAATTTTTTGAAGAGCATCTTTACCAATGAAATTAATATCTTTTTTATTACTGATGGTGAATGTAAGACCTGATTGATATTGGTTTTCTTCTGGAGAAATATCATGTCCCCAGTGTAAAAATCCACTTTCCATTCGCATGATATCCATTGCATGCATTCCACAATTAGAAAGATTAAAATCTTTACCTTTTTCTATAAGTAGTTCGTATATTTTTTTTGTGTATTTAAGATCTACATATAGCTCGTAGCCTAATTCACCCACATAAGATAATCTTTGTGTCCAGATTTTAACTCCATCAATTGTAATAAACTTTGCAAATCCAAATCTAAATTGATCATTTTCAAAATTATCTTTACTTAAAGTTTTAAGTAAATCTCTACTTTTTGGCCCAAACAAACCAAACACACATAAATTATCTGTTACATCTTTTAATTCAATATTTTTTGAAAGATGTTTTTTTATATGAAATTTATCTCTCTCTCTTGTTGCAGCAGAACTGATTATTCTAAAATGATTTTTATCAACACATACAACTGTTAAATCAGTCTCTATTCCACCATCAGAGTTTAACATATGTGTATAAACACATTTACCAGGCTCGTTTTTAATATTTGCTGTACAAATTTTCTGCAATTCATTGTGTGCTTTATCTGATTTTATTTCAAATTTAGAAAAAGGGGTTAAGTCAAATAAACCAACATTTTTGATAGTATTATTTGTTTCATATTCAGCAGATGGATACCAAGTTTGATAATTATAACTATATTCGTACTCAGCTTTTTCTCCATCCAAAGCAAACCACATAGGTCTTTCATAGCCACCTGAAACACCAAAACATGCACCAAAACTTTTAAGATTATCATGATGTGGTAAAGTTTTAATATTTCTAGAGGTTTTATGTTGTTTGAATGGCCAATGCATTCCATACAAATCCCCTAAAGTTTCTGTAATCCTTTTTTTAATAAAACCCAACTCTGAATGAAATTTTTGAAATCTTTTTATATCGTAGCTAAAAATATCCTCATTTATATGGCCAGTCATTAACCATTCTGCGGTAACTTTACCAACACCTCCTCCACTCCCTATTCCAATACTATTTAATCCACAGCATACAAAAAAGTTTTTAACTTCTGGCACTTCTCCTAATAATGTATTTGTATCAGGCGTAAAAGACTCTGGTCCTGAAAAAAATTTTCTAATACCAGCTGACTCTAAAACAGGAAATCTTTTAATAGCAGAGGCTAAATAAGGTTCAAAATGTTCAAAATTCTCTTGAAACTCACCAAAAGAAAAATCTTCTGGTACTTTGTTTGTCTTATCCCAGGCGGGAATAGAATTTCCCTCAAAAATACCAACTAATATTTTACCTGCATCCTCTTTAATATAAGTTCGATTATCAAAGTCTCTAATTACAGGTAATGTTTTAGACAAATTTTCTATTGGTTCAGTAATAATATAAAAGTGCTCCGCTGGATAAAGTGGGATACTTACTCCTGCTTTTTCTCCAATTTGTCTTGACCACATTCCAGATGCTAAAACAATATATTCACATTCAATTTCTTGACCATTAACTTTTACTCCTGAGATTTTTCCATTCTTAGTTAAAATTTCATCTACTGGAGATTTTTCAAAAATTTGTGCTCCCTCTTTTCTTGCAGCTTTAGCCAACATATGAGTAACACCTGATGGATCAGCAGCACCATCTCCAGGCATTAAAATTCCACCAATAACTTCATCGGTATTAATAATTGGATAATCTTTTTTAATTTGATTTTTATCTAAAATTCTTACATCAACATCATAAAGCTGTGCCGTAGTTGCTTGTCTTTGAAGTTCTTGCCATCTTCCTTTATTTTGAGCAATTGAAAGGGCGCCGTTTAATCTTAAACCCGCAGAATGATTAACTTCCTTTTCAAGTTTTTTATATAAATCTAATGTATATTTTCTTATCTTAGTTATTGCAGCTGTTGGACCTAATTGACTAACCAATCCTGCTGCATGCCAAGTTGTTCCTGATGTTAATTGATCTCTTTCTAAAAGAATTGTATCTTTCCAACCAAATTTAGCTAAGTGATAAGCAACTGAACAACCTACTACACCACCTCCAATAACAACAACCTTAGTGCTATTTGGTAGTTTTTTTTCCATTTAATTAATTTTTGATAGCTTCTCCAGGATCAAGATATTCGTGTCCAAATACATCTGCAACTGCTTTATAAGTCACATGGCCTTTATGAACATTTAATCCTGCTAAAAAGTTTTTATCTTCTCCTAAAGCTTTTTGATAACCTTTTTTAGCTAGTTTAGATAAAAAAGGTAGTGTTGCTTTATTTAAAGCTAAAGTTGAAGTTCTGGGAACTCCACCAGGCATATTCGCTACACAATAATGTACAACATCGTCAACTATATATGTAGGATCTCCATGGGTAGTTGGTCTACTTGTTTCAACACATCCACCTTGGTCTATAGCAACATCAACAATTACCGATCCACGTTTCATAAATTTTAACATTTGTTTAGTCACTAATTTTGGTGCCTCAGCACCTGGAATTAAAACACCTCCAACTAAAAGATCAGCCTCTGATAACAATTTAGTTAAATCAATTTTATCACTTTGTTCTGGAATTATTTTATCACCAAAAATTTCTTTAAGTTGTTTTAATCTTTCCTCAGATTTATCAACAATATGAACTTTCGCCTGCATTCCAGTTGCAATAACTGCAGCATTTTCTCCCACTACACCGCCACCTAAAATAACAACAGTTGCTCCAGTTACACCAGGTGCTCCTCCAAGTAAAAGACCTCTTCCATTTTGGTTTTTTTCTAAACAATGTGCTCCAGCTTGCACAGACATACGCCCTGCAACTGCACTCATAGGAGCAAGTAGAGGTAATCTTCCACTATTGTCTGTTACAGTTTCGTAAGCGATATTGATACTTTTTGATTTAATTAATCCCTCAGTAAGTTCCTTTGCAGCCGCTAGATGTAAATAAGTATAAACAATTTGATTTTCTCTAATCATGCCTACCTCTGATTTTTGAGGCTCTTTAACTTTAACAATTATTTCAGCATCATCAAAAATATCTGCTGCAGAGTTAGCAATTTTAGCGCCAGCTTTTATGTATTGTTCATTTTCAAAGCCAGCTTCAAAACCTCCGTTGTTTTCAACAATAACTTCATGACCTTCAGAAACTAAAGTCTTAACACTTTCAGGAGTTAGACCAATTCTGTTCTCTTGTGGTTTTATCTCTTTAGGCACGCCTATCTTCATAAGCTCTCTTTTTTAAGTTAAAATTAACTAATTTTTTTGGTTTTTTTGATAATTAGTTATACCAGTTCTAAGTTTATCGATAATTTCATCTATATGTTTTTCTTCACATATAAATTGTGGAGCTATAATTAAACAGTCTCCAGTAGCTTTGAAATTTACTCCTGCTTCATAACAGGCTTTGAAAGTTTCATAACCTGCTTTACCTGGCTTAGTGTTCAATTTCATATCAATTCCACCCATCATTCCGTATCCTCTAATATTATCTACAGCTTCTAAATCTTGAAGTGAAAATAATCCTTTTTGGAAATAAGGAGCTAAATTTTTTGCTCTTTCAAATATATCTTCTTTTTCAAAAATATCTTGTACTGCCAAAGCTGCAGCGACTGCAACTGGTATTCCTGAGTAGGTATAACCATGAAATAATTCTACTGAACCCATTGGAGAAGCATCCATAACTGCATCATAAATTTCATCTTTGCATGCAACAACACCCATAGGAACTACACCATTGGTTGTTGCCTTAGCCATTGTCATGATATCTGGTGTTACTCCGAACTCCTGGCTAGCAAATACAGATCCAGTTCTACCCCAACCTGTAATAACTTCATCAAAAATTAAAAGTATGCCGTGTTTATCACATGTGTCTCTTAATTTTTGTAAATAACCTTTTGGTGGCACTAAAGTTCCAGTTGATCCAGCAATTGGTTCAACAATACAGGCTGCAATATTCTCAGGTCCAAAGTTAGTTGCTATTCTTTCTAAGTCGTCAGCTAAGTCTGCACCCGTCTCTGGTTGACCACTTACAAATTTATGTTCTGGTAAGTGTGTATGTCTCATATGTTGAACACCAGGCATTAAAATGCTTGCAAAAGTTTTAACATTATTGATCATTCCTCCAACTGAAACACAACCAATATTCATTCCATGATATCCACGTTCACGACCTACAAATCTAAATCTGTGAGCATTTCCTTTTGCTCTATGATAAGCCACTGCAATTTTAATCGCTGTCTCTACTGCTGTTGAACCACAAATTGTGTAAAACATTTTATTTAAATCTGCTGGAGTGTGTTTAGAAATTCTTGTAGCTAATTCAAACGATCCACCAAAACCTTGTTGAAAAGGTTGAGCATAATCTAAAGTATCTAATTGTTTAGTTACAGCTTCAGTAATTTCTCTTCTTCCATGGCCTAATGGATTACAAAACAATCCAGAACTTGCATCAATTTGGGTTTTTCCATGATGGGTCTTTAAATAAACTCCTTTAGCTTCAGTAATTAATCTTGGATTAGCCTTAAAATCTTTATTAGATGTAAATGGCATCCAATGTTCATTTAAAGAATTTGGTACCGAGGTTCTATTTTCTGAGCTCATATTTTTTAATTTTTAGTAATACTAAAATATGTAGACTAATATGTTTTGTTTACTAGATATATTTTGACCTACATTGGACAATATTAATATACAACTTTTAATTGTACAATTGATTTATTTGCACACCTGCTTTTCGTCATAAAGTGTTTTACTTCTATCTAAAATTGAATTTAAATATGTTTAATTTAATTAATTAAACATAGGGGAATAAATGAAAAAATTATTAACTTTTATTCTAGGATCTATACTTGCGCTAAACCTGTCTATTTCAGTTGCAAATTCAGCTGCAAAAGAAGTTAGAGTTGCATATTTTCTAGAATGGCCAAGTCCTAACCTGGAGGACATGCAAAAGAAAAATTTTGCTAAAGCTCTTGGAGTTCCAGTTAAATGGACAAACTTCACAAATGGTGGAGCAATGACTGATGCTATGTTAGCAGGAGATATTGATATTTCTTACTCACAAGGTTTAGTACCTTTTATCAATGCTGTAAAATCTAAAGCACCTATTAAGCTAGTAGATATCGCTATGGAATATGGGATGGGAGGAACTACTTGTGTTACCTCTAATGCTTCTGGAATTACAAAAGCAAATGGTTCTGAGCTAGAGGGGAAAAAAGTTGCTGTACCACTTGGAACAATGGCTGAATACGTTTTTGATGAAAGTATGAAAGTTGTTGGAGCTGATAGAAGTAAAATGGATATAATTCAAATGGATCCTGAAGAAGGTGCTGCTGCATTGGTCAGTGGTGATGTTGTAATGGCATGTTTGTTTGGTGGTAACTCTATCAAAGCTGCAGTTGCTGTTGGTTCAAGATTATTAACAGTTCAAGAAGCTAGAGATGCTGGTATCTTAGGTATAGATATTACTTCTGTTACAGACAAGTTTATGAAAGAAAATCCTGGAATGCTTAGAACTTTTATTGAAGTAACTCATGAGGCAAACGACAGATATAGAGCTGGTAAAAGTGATATGAACTCTATGTCAAAAGCTTCTGAAATGAAAGTTGCTGATATGAAAGAAACTCTAGATGGATTTAAATTCTTAACTCCTTCAGAAACTAAACAGTCTATGGAAAGTGGTAATCTTGATGGTTTCCTAAAAGGAATGGGAACACCTGGTGGAGCTGTAGACACAAGTTTCCTACCTTTATAATTTTAAAGGTTTAAAATTTAAATAGGCGCCAATTATAATGATTGGTGCCTATTTTTTTTATAAAATTTCTAATATAAGGTAGTTAATGAGTGATCTTATTTCTGAAAATCTAAACATGATTTTTAAAACTCCAAAAGGAGAAACGGTTCACGCATTAAAAGATGTAAGTTTTACTCTAAAAAAAGGTGAACTACTTACTGTCCTTGGACCTTCTGGTTGTGGAAAAACAACTTTACTAAATATTACTGCTGGATTTCTGAGACCTACATCAGGGATAATAACTCTTAATGATAAAGAGATAGATGGTCCTGGAGTTGAAAGAGGAATGGTTTTTCAGCAAGGAGCATTGTTTGAATGGTTAACAGTTGCAGAAAACGTAAACTTTGGTCTACGAATGAAAAAAGAAAATACAAAATTAACTGAAGAAAAAGTTGAAGAATGGTTAGAAATTGTTGGTCTAAAAGGTTTTGGTAATACGCCTACCTATCAATTGTCTGGAGGTATGCAGCAAAGAGTGGCGCTTGCAAGATGTCTAATTAATGATCCTGATTTAATTTTAATGGATGAACCATTGGGAGCATTAGATGCCTTAACTAGAGAGAAAATGCAGTCTTTGGTATTAAAAATTTGGAAAGAAACTGGAAAAACTATCATCCTAATTACTCACTCAGTTGAAGAAGCATTGTTGCTTGGAGAACGATTGTATGTAATGGCACCTAGACCAGGAAGAATACATAAAGAATACAATCTTCCCTTTGCAGAAATGGGTCTTAAAGAAGATTTAAGAGAAATAAAGAAGAACAAAGAATTTTCATCAAAGAGAGAAGAAATTTTATCCATGATTTGGAATATGGAAGAAGAAATAATGGGTAAAGAAAATTAATGTTAATTCAAATAGTAACCCTATTAATATTTGTAGCGATTATAGGAAGTATTCTTTACGGACGAAGATTAATTAGAACTGAAAAAGTAGACGCAGTATTTGGAAATCCTGAAAGAGCAAAAGGTGGTACTCACTGGGTTATTGTTGGAAGTGCAGCTATACTTTTAGTTTGGCTTTATTACTCCTGGGATATAGCAAAAGGTTTTTATCCAAAATCAGCAAATGAATTATGCCAGGTTGCAAAAGTAAACGACTCTTTAATGGGATTGAAATATCAATTTCCTATTGAAGAAAGAGAATTTAAAAGCACGTCAATAATAAAAATTGAAAATAAAAATCTTCAAAAAATTACTAAAGAAATTCAAAATTCTCCAGAATTAAAAAGTCAGCAAAAAACTATCTTAGTAAGTTTTATTAATAAAACTAATCAATTAATTCCTTTATTAACCAATGAAGATTTAATTGAGATTGATACTAAAACAAAAATTAATGAAATGACTGAAGAGATAAAACTCTTAAGCTCAAACTTTAAACAAAAAGATTACCCTTTTGAAACGCAAGAACAAAAAAATGAAAGACAAAATGCTGTATCAGAACAGGGTGGATGGGGAATTATAAAGGTTCAATCAGGTACAGGATCAATAGAAAATACTATAGAGGTTCCTGTAGTTCCTGAAACAAGTAAAGGTCTTAAATTCCATGCTGCAGCTGAAGAGCTTAAAATCATAAGTGATAAATTCTTTAAACTGAGAAATCACAATCCTCAGTTCAAAACCTCAATCAAACAATTAAAAGATGAAATTAAAACCTACAGGAAAAGTTTAAATGACAACGAAGAAATTGCATCAGACTATGCAAAAAATATTGTTAAAATTGCAAGACGTATTGAATTTGCAAGTATCTACCCTCCTAATGCTCTTAATGAGATGCAGAAAGCAATTATTGAGTTTGATAATTTACAAAAATCTGAACAAGGTGGTCTTAGATTAATTGACATTCTATTATTTCCAGCAGGCACAATAGTTGCAAGTGGACCAAGTTGCTCAGAACAAGGTTCTGGAAGATGGCTTCCAAAACCCTCTGATACACTAAATAAATTTATTTTAATGTCTAAGCCAAGCGTTGGTTACAAAAATATTCCACTGCTTTGGATTGAAATGATTGACGTTTCATCAATTGTTGGTTTTATTTTACCTGATTGGATAGCTGATGTTCTGCCAGGCGATTATCCTGTTCACACCAAAGACGGAATTGTTAAAGAAAACTTTAAAGGAAATGTTTTAAAAGTTGTTACTGGAGACTTTAAATTATTTAAAATTCCAGTGCCATACGGGCATATATGGGATTCTTTTTTAAGAGTATTTTTAGGCCTAGTTTTTGGAATTTTAATTGGAGTTCCTTTAGGTTTGTTTATGGGGCTAAACAGATTTGCCAAAGGATTTTTTGATCCATTGATAGAATTATATAGACCAGTTCCACCTCTTGCTTGGGCCCCTCTTATTATCTCTGTTTTAGGAATTGATAACACAGGGAAAGTATTCTTATTATTTATGGTCTCCTTATCTATTATGATCATTTCTGCAAGAGCTGGTGCTTCAGGAACTCAACTCTCAAAAATTCATGCTGCTCACTCTTTAGGAGCCTCAAAAAAACAAATTCTAAGATATGTAATTTTTCCAAATTCACTTCCAGAAATTTTAACTGGAATTAGAGTTGCTGTAGGAATGTGTTGGGGAACATTGGTTGCTGCTGAATTTTTAGCTGGAACTACTGGTATTGGGTTTGTGGAAAATGTAGCAAAAAAATACTTTCAATACGAAGTAATTTGGATCACTATTTTTATCATGGGAATGCTTGGATTATTATTTGATATCACTCTAAGAAAAGTTATCGATAAAACTATTCCATGGCGTGGAAAAGGTTAATGTGAAAATATTAATCTTAAAAAAACAAGTAATTAAAATATTTCAAAAATTTGGATTAAGTAAAGATCATGCAACAATCTCAGCAAATGCATTAATTAACGCTGAACTAGTTGGTGCTTATGGTCATGGATTATCAAGACTTAAGATGTATTGTGATAGAATTTCAAAGAAAGTAATTAATCCTAAACCCAAAATAAAAATAAAAAAAATTTCTCAATCCATATCTCATATTGATGCAAACAACAGTATAGGTTTTGTGGCTGCCGATCTTGGGATAAAGACTGCTATCAAGCATGCTCAAAAAACTGGAATAGGAATGGTTGCTATTAAAGGAAGTGGACACTATGGATTATCTGGTTATTACGCTGAACAAGCTGTTAAAAAAAATTTGATCACTATGATTTATACTAATGCCCCTCCTGCAGTTGCGCCACATGGTGCATTAAAAAGTTTATTTGGAACAAACCCAATATGTTTTGGGACCCCAACTGGAACAAAAATTCCTTTTATATTAGATACCTCAATTTCTATGATTAACAGAGGAAAAATAAGAGTTGCTGCAAGAAGCAATCAAAAAATTCCTGAAGGTGTTGCACTAGATAAGTTTGGTAAACCTACTAATGATGCGAAGAAAGCATTGGAAGGTGTTCAGTTACCAATCGCAGGATTTAGAGGATCAGGTCTTGCATGGATGGTTGATATTTTAAGTGGAGTTATTACAGGTGGAAACCATGCAGGACGAGTAAAAGATCCATTCGATGATTTTTCTGGACCACAAAATATTGGACATTTATTCATCACTTTTAAATCAAATTTATTTCAAAAAAATTATAATCAGAGAATAAAAGATAATATTAAAACAATTAAAAAACTTCCAAGAATAAAAGGTGTTAATGAAATAATGTATCCAGGACAAAATAAGTATTACAGATATAAAAAGAATTCTAAAAAAGAAATTTTTATTCCAGATATTATTAAAAAGGACTTGGAAACTTTAATAAGTTAACACTGTCAAAGCACCTAGAGATACTACCACTGTAGATAAAATAATTGTCCTCTTAACTCTGTCTTTTCTCTTTTGTACAATTAGTCTTTGCTTAAGAACATCCACGTTCACTCTAAGAGGAGCCTCAGTTTCTTGAGTGGGGTCTTCAACAACGTGGGATGTTCTATTTAAGCCTTCATTATTCATTGGCTTATTAAACCACCTAGTAATAAAATTTGATATATGGTGTGAGTCCAATTTGGGTTGCTATTAACTTCATAATAGTTCAAAGTGGGTCGGGAGATAACAATGACAACAGTACCTAGCGTTACGGCTCAAATTGACCAAAAAGAAATTTTCAAGGTTATCAGTAATAATTTTAGTAAATTAGCTCCAGCTTATTATTTCTTGATCAGCAATTGGTTAATACGAGCATATAATGTTCATAAAGATATAGATAAATATATAATAATTATTTACCTAATTAATAAAGATTTGATTGTTTTTAGAAGAAACGGGTTGATTGTTGATTACGATACTTTTTACAGGGATAGATCAATAGAAATTGAGAAAATAAATTTAAGTGATATTTCAAAAGATCTAGAAATACCAAAAGAAAGTGTGAGAAGGAAAATTTTAGAATTAGAAAAAGCAGGCGTAATTAAAAAATCTGGAAAAAAAATGTTTGTTAATAGGAATACACTTGTTGCTACCCAAGCTAAAGACACCTTAAAAGATATGAGTTCTTTGTTATTTGAATTTAATAAATTATTAAAAAATGAAAAGGCTTTCACTGTTGATGAAATTTCATCCTCTATGAAAGAAAATTTTTCTTTTTGCTGGTATCAGTTTTATAAATTTATATTTATTTATACAAACAGGTGGAGAAAAGAAGTAAAGGATCTGGAAACTATGTGTATTGGAATTTTGGTAATGCTTAATGCATCTCACAATAAGAGTTTTAAAGTAAGGGACTTAAACTTAAAAACATATCAAAAAAAAGTTATGGGTTCAGACGGAAGAGGAATGAATGCAATGTCTTTATCTGATATCACAGGGATTCCAAGGCCGACAGTTGTTAGAAAATTAAAATATTTAATCGATAATAATTACCTAACTATTAATGAAAGAAAACTGCTTTTTATCAATATTCAAGGAACAGTATTAAAAAGAAGTTCTGAATTACAAGATGCAAATATTAAAAGCTTAAGTAGTTTTATTTATAAAGTATTTAATCAAATTAAAATTATAGACTCGAGTAAAGATGAAGATGACGACTTTATTCCTAGTTACTTGAGATAAATTAATTATTTTTTCTTAAGATATAAATAAAAATAAATCCAGTTATATACATCAATAGTGCATAGGCTCCTGTTGGCACCATATAAGCTACCTCATCAAATATTAATGTTGCAACAAACACTGCTAAAGTTCCATTCTGTAGACCACACTCTAATGCAATACATTTTTGTTGTGCTACCCCTGATACAAACTTTTTAGCAATAAAGTATGCCAATACCATCATCACAACATTTAAGATTAAAACAGCCAAACCCGCCTGAGCAAGATAAGTTAAAATATTATCTTTTTCTTCAATCCATATTGCAATAAATACGATTACAAATAACCATCCTGTTAATTTATTAATTAAATTAATTTTAGATAAAATAAAATTTTCAGCAAAACCTCTTATAATCATTCCAATTATTACAGGGACTGTAACCACTAAAGCCATTTTCAAAGCTATTCCAATTACTGAGATTTCTTTTGCAATAGTAACACCCAATATATCAGCAGAACTGATTACAATTATTGGAATTGTAATAATACAAATTAAACTAGTCACCGCAGTTAAAGAAATAGATAAAGCTACATCTCCATTAGCAAATTTTGTTAAAACATTTGAAGTAACACCACCCGGTGCAGCAGCAATAATCATTAGACCAACAGCTATAGCAGAGGGAAGATCGAGACTTAGGGCAATGATTAAAGCTACAATTGGCAACAAAATTAATTGAGAAAAAAAACCTACAATAAAATCCCTCGGGGTTTTTAATATTCTTGTGAAATCTTTAATTGAAAGACCAAGACCCAATCCTAGCATGATTAGGGCTAAAACTATTGGTGCAATTGTTGTTACTATTTCCATAGCCCAAATATCATAGCACTATGAGAGAGGTTAATAAAATAAATATACATTAGAATGTTTATGGAAAAATTTAGTTAGTAAAATTAGGAACAATTGCCTATATACTTTAGATTAAATATTAATAATAAACATTACCAATGCTTTCTAATAAAGAAATTGTCTGTCCTAACAATCTGCTTGATGTAGCGCATAAAAAAAAAGGTGTTAAAGCAGCAGTTGTAAATGCTGGTATGCCCCTACCGATGCTTTCTGTTCAAGATGCAGTAAAAGAAAATTTAATAGAGCCAATTTTTATTGGAGATAAAAAGGAAATTCAAAAATGTGCTGAAGATTTAAAATGGGATATTTCTCAATATGAAATTATTGATGAACCTGTAGAAAACAATACAGCCCCTATAGCAGCTAAACTGGCAAGTAAAGATAAAGTAAAGATTATTGTTAAAGGTCATATTCATACTGACATTTTAATGAAAGAAGTACTAAAGCGTGAATATAATTTAATGGGTAAAACTCGATTAAGTCATATATGGCACATGACTATTGAAAAAGAAGATTCACCATTAATTATTACTGATGGTGCCTTAAATGTATTGCCTAATATTAAAACAAAAATGCACATTCTTAAGAACGTCGTAGACTTCTCACACAGAATTGGTATTCCTCGACCTAAAGTATCTATATTATCAGCAACAGAAGAAGTAATTGAAAGTGTGCCTACTTCATTAGAGGCAGCAGAACTCACGAAATTAGCAGAAAAAGAAAATTTAAATGCTGATGTATTTGGCCCTCTAGCTTTTGATAACAGTATCTCGAAAAAATCAGCAACTATCAAAGGTATAAAAAATTCAGTAGCAGGAGAAGCAGATGTGCTATTAGTTCCTAGTGTTGAAGCAGGAAACGCTTTAGTAAAAATGATGATCTATTTTATGGGTGCTTGTGCTGCTGGTGTTGTAATCGGTGGCAAAGTTCCAGTTGTAATTACAAGTAGATCTGATGAAGCTCCAGCAAGATTGGCTTCTATTGCTGCAGCAGTAGTTGCTTTAGATTAAAGATAATATAAAAGGCTTAAAATAAATGACAATCAAATATTTAAAAAAATCACCAAAGACTTCATCAACAGATGATACTAAAACTACAGGTATAGTTCAGGATCTCTTAAAAGATTTAGAGAATACTAAAGAACAAGGCTGTATTGATCTAACTAAAAAATTTGACAAGTATGATGGTGAAATTGTTGTTTCTAAAGAAAGAATTGAAGAAATTAAAAAATCTTTAGATCAAAAAACAAAGGATGATATTCAATTTTCATTTGATCGAGTTCGAAAATTTGCAGAAGCGCAATTAAAAAACTATGGTCAGGATTTTGAAGTTGAATTATCAGACGGCTTATTTGCCGGCCAAAAATTGATACCTGTAAATACAGCTGGTTGTTATATTCCTGGTGGAAGGTATGCTCACATAGCCTCAGCGGTCATGAGTGTTACTACAGCTAAAGTTGCTGGGGTTAAAAATATTATTGCATGCAGCCCACCTAAAGAAGGTGTCGGTGCTCATCCAACAATTGTTTATACTGCTGATTTATGTGGAGCAGATGTAATTTTAAATCTTGGTGGTGTTCCAGCTATTGCAGCAATGACTAATGGATTATTCAATAACCCTCCTGCGGATATTATTGTAGGACCAGGAAATCAGTTTGTAGCTGAAGCAAAAAGAATTTTATTTGGAAAAGTAGGTATTGATTTGTTTGCTGGACCAACAGAAATTGGAATTATAGCAGACGCAAAAGCTGATCCTGAAATTGTAGCTGTTGATTTAGTTGGCCAAGCTGAACATGGATATAATTCACCATGTTGGTTGTATACAACAAGTAAAGATCTTGCAGAAAAAGTGATGAAAAGGGTTCCTGAATTAATTGAAGAGCTTCCTGAAGTTCCAAGACAAAGTGCCGATGCAGCATGGAGAGATTATGGAGAAGTTATTTTATGTGATACCGATGAAGAAATGGTCAAAATTAGTGATGAATACGCACCTGAACACTTAGAAGTGCAAACAGAAAATTTGAAATGGTTTCATGAAAGACTAACAAATTATGGCTCTTTATTTGTTGGAGAAGAAACTACTGTTGCTTATGGAGATAAATGTTCAGGCACCAACCATATATTGCCTACTAAAGGTGCAGGAAGATATACAGGTGGTTTATTTGTAGGAAAATTTATAAAAACTTTAAGTTTTCAAAGAATGACAAAAGACTCTACCAAATTAGTTGGAGCTGCAGCAGCAAGAATTTCCAGGTATGAAGGTATGGAAGCACATGCAAGAACAGGAGATGTAAGACTAAGAAAATATGGATTTCAAAATTAATATTTAATCCGCTTTCCGTTTTCATCAAATACAAAAATATCTTTTAAATTAAAACCTATTGTGTTTTGGATATTATTTTTACTTGGTATTTTTATGCTAATTTCATAATTATCTTTTTTAATATAAATAATTTTTTCATTACCTAAGTTTTCAATCAATTCTATTTTTGGTTTAAATTTGTATTCACTATCATCAGAGACATTAAAATGTTCTGGTCTTATACCTATATAATAGTCTTTTTGTAAAAAATTTATTGAACCTATTTTAATTTTATTATCTAAAAAATTAATCTCACTATCTGAAATAATATTATCTTTTGTTATTTTAAGAATATTCATTTTTGGAGTGCCAATAAATTGAGCTACAAAAATATTTGATGGATTACTGTAAATTTCATCTGGAGTACCTACTTGTTCAATATTTCCACCATTCAATATAACTATCCTGTCAGCCAATGTCATAGCCTCAACTTGGTCGTGAGTTACATAAATCATATTAGTTTTTATTTGATTGTGAAGTTTTGAAATTTCAACTCTCATTTCTGCTCTCAACGCAGCATCTAAATTAGATAACGGTTCATCAAACAAAAAAATTTTAGGATTTCTTGTTATAGCTCTTCCTATTGCAACTCTTTGTCTTTGACCTCCAGATAATTCTTTTGGCTTCCTCTGTAATAACTCCTCAATTTTTAGTATTTTTGCAGCTTGCATTACTTTTTTTTGTATTTCATCCTTTGGTTTTTTCTCAATTTTTAGACCAAAAGACATATTTTCAAAAACATTCATGTGTGGATAAAGTGCGTAGGACTGAAATACCATTGCTGTTTCTCTTTTAGATGGATGTAGATTGTTTACTAATTGGTTATTAATAAATATTTCACCCTCATCAATTTGTTCTAAGCCAGCGATCATTCTTAACAATGTAGATTTTCCACATCCTGAAGGTCCAATTAAAACAAGAAACTCATCTTCTTTTCCTAAAAGATTAAAATCTGTGATTATCTTATTAGATCCAAAAGATTTGTGAACACCATTAAATTTTATATTGGCCATATTAATTTTTATTTATAAGAACATAGAAATTTATATGATTTAATATATGAATTATATCAATTGCTAACTAGAAAAATATTTAAAAATCTGAAAAATATTTTTAAATTTTAACTTTCAGGAACGAACAACAAGCATAAACCATTGTTACAAAATCTTTTTCCAGTAGCAGTTGGGCCATCAAGAAAAACATGTCCATGATGAGCACCACAATTTGCACAATGATATTCCATTCTTCTCATACCAAAGGAATAGTCTATTTTAGTTTTAAAAGCACCTGGTAATGCTTGACTAAAAGATGGCCAGCCAGTTCCACTATCAAACTTTGCATCAGATGAAAATAATTTAGCTCCACAATTAGCACAATGGTAAAATCCTTTTCTTTTCTCATTAAGTAATTTACTTGTAAAAGCTCTTTCCGTTCCCTCATTAAACATAATATCCTTTTGTTTTTTGGTGAGATTTTTATTGATAATTTTTTTTGTCTCAGAAAAAGCAAACTTATAAGGAGCAATCACATAAGTTAACAAGGATAAACCAAATAGTTTAATAAAATCTCTTTTGTTACTCATTAAAAATAAATATTAAAATTAATAAATAATTCAATGATTAGTTATGCCACAATATAAAAAGTGACAAAAACGATCCTTAATTAATAGAAAAATTGATGCTTGTTATAAGAAATAAAGCTATAGTAATTAAAAGGAGAGTCTTATGGCAACTTACGAATGTTCAAAATGTGGTATGTCTGTAAATGCTACTTGTGGAAAATGTAACAAACCATTAGTTGATGACATACTAAAATTAGACGATGGTAATCAGGTACAAATATCTAAATGCCCTGATGATCATGGTAAAATTAAATCACCATTGTGCTGTGGTCAAGATATGAGCTGTGCTGTCTAGATAATATCTAGCAATACATAAACCGCTAAACCACTCATAAAAATAATTATAAATAAGTTAATTATTTTCCATATTTTTAAATTATCAGCGTATCGGGAAAAAAATTGTGACAGATAACCAACAAAAAAGAAAAATAAAAAAGAAGCGAATGAGGCTCCAATTCCAAATATTATTTTATCAGCCAATAAAAAGTTTTTAGAAAAATTCCCTAAAAAAAATACAGTATCTGAATAAACGTGGGGATTTAAATAGGTAAATCCTAAAGTTTTAAAAATTATACTAACTAAGTTTGTTTTTTTATAATTTTTATTAAAGTCAATTTTTTGACTAACTGATTTAATTTTTGAGTAAATAAAGTAAATTAAGAATAAGAGTAAAAGAATATTAAAGATTAATTCAATTGTTGGAGTAAAATATTGATTAAAGTAATAAAATAGAAAAATTCCTATAAATATAAGAAAACAGTCTGAAATTGAGCAAATAAAGCAAACTGTAAACGTAAATTGTTTTTTTAATCCCTGCTCTATTACAAAAATATTTTGGGCTCCAATAGCTAAAATTAAACTAAGGCTGGTAAAAAAACCTAATAATAGAAATTCCATTAGGTTTAATTAAACTCTTTTCTTACCTTGAACAACCCTATCTAAAATTAATGCAACAAATAATATTGCAACTCCTGCTAAGATTCCTTGACCAACATTTGCATATTGTAAAGCTTCTAAAACATCTTGACCCAAACCTTTTGCGCCAATTAAGGATGCAACTACTACCATTGCTAAACTTAACATTACTGTTTGATTAACTCCTGCTAATATGGATGGTGTTGCTAAAGGTAAATCAACTTTTCTCAATAAATACCATTTAGATGCTCCATAAGCTATTGCTGCCTCTCGAATAGTTTCGGGAACTCCTCTCAATCCAAGAACAGTTAATCTTACAACTGGAGTTCCTCCAAATATCATTGTTATAATTACTGCTGCAACTTTACCGGTACCAAAGAAAGCAATAACAGGAATCATAAAAACAAATGCAGGCATCGTTTGCATAAAATCCATTATAGGTCTTATCATTGAGTAAAATCTTTGACGTCTTGCACAAAAAATACCTAGGGGAATACCAATTACAATACTTAAAACTGCTGCAGTACCCAATAGCGCCAACGTTGTCATCGCTTTAACCCAAAAACCTAAAAAACCCATATAACATAGAAATCCTGCAGAATATATTGCAGCTCTTGGACCAGCTGCTAATCCAGTTAAGGTCACTATGGTAGTTATAATTACTATCCATGGAGTTTTAACAAATAACAATTCTAAAAAATCTAAAACTGATCTAATACCAATTGTAATAGCAGTAAACAATGCATCTCCTTTTAGAACTGCATAATCAAATATAGTCTCTACCCACTTAATAGAAGTTAATCTTATGTCTGGATGAGTAGGGAAATCATCCATGACATTAATTAAACCAGGAAAACTATAATGAACTACAGAAAAAAACATTATAACAGAACTAAATATGATACTTGAAATTAAGTTTTTAGTTTGCATACCTGGCATAATTGTTTTATCTGATAGCCATTCAGAATATCTTTTTTCTAGAATAGAGTTAGCTAATATTCCTTGAATAATTTTTATAAAAAATAAAAGACTAATTCCAAGAATAGTAATCCAAATTGCTGAAGCTTCAATTCTTGCTACCTCATCAATATACCCTTGCATAGCATCTTCTAAAGATTTTATATTTCTTTTATAAACTTCGACTTTATCTGGATTGTTAGTAATTGCTGCCTCCAGCTGTTGGTTTCTAAATGCTATAGTTGATTGAACTTGTTCAATTTTTTGAACTGCTTCTTTGGTAATATTTCCAAATAAGCCTCTTACTATTTGTACTATTGAAAAAGTTTCAATAATTAAGAAAGCTAAGGACCAATTCCAAATATTTCTCATGCCAAACCAAACAGGCCCTAAAATTGCAGCATACAAGTTAAAAGAGAAAGAAAAGGAAGGCTTACTGCCAATTTTTTTAAACTCTTTAATATAATAATCAGGATTAGATTTAACAAAATCTGAAATTAATTCAGATCTTGTGGGGTTATTAATTTGATTATTCTCCATCGCCGCCCTCAACCACTGCTCTTAAAAGGTCTGATTGTGTTATCACTCCTACTGACTTTTTGTTTTCATCTTTAACAACCAAGGGTTTTTGTTTTGATTTTGAGATTTCTATCAGCCTACTTAATAGATCATGTTCATGAACAGTTTCTAAATCATCAGATAAAGCACTATTTTTTTTCTCATAATCTTGAATTGTTTGCATAATAGATTTAGCTTGAACCACTTTAAGTCTCGATATTCCTTTTACAAAATCTGCAACATAATCATCTGCTGGACTAACAACTATTTGCTCTGGGGTGCCAATTTGAATAACTTTACCATCTCTCATTATAGCAATTCGATGACCTACCCTTACTGCTTCATCTAAATCATGAGTAATAAATACTGTAGTTTTTTTCATTTGTTTGGAAAGTTTAATAAACTCTGTTTGTAATTGTCTTCTAATTAATGGATCTAAAGCGCTAAAAGGTTCATCCATTAGAAGAAATTCAGGATCAGCAGCTAATGCTCTTGCTAACCCAACCCTTTGCTGCATACCTCCTGATAATTCATGTGCGAATTTATTTCCCCATCCTTGTAATTCAACTATGTCTAAAATTTTATTTGCAGCATCTAATCGATCATTTTTGCTAACTCCTCTAATCTCTAGTGGCATAGCAATATTATCAACTACTGATCTATGAGGCATTAATGCAAAGTTTTGAAATACCATACCTATCTTTTTATTTCTTAACTCTTGTAAATTTTCACGATCAAGCTTCATTACATCTTGATCATTAATTAAAATTTTTCCTGAAGTTGGTTCTAAAAGTCTGTTAATGTGTCTAACTAAAGTTGATTTTCCACTTCCAGATAAGCCCATTACACAGAAAATTTCTCCTTGCTTAACATCAAAAGAAACATCTGATACACCAATTACTGAATTATATTTTTCTAGGGCTTCATTTTTTGAAATACCATGATTTTGAATTGCATCTAAAGCTTCACTCGAGTTATTTCCAAATACCTTCCAAACATTTTCAATTTTTATCGCTGAACTTAATGATCCCATGTCTTTTTGTATTATAGGTAGGTATACTCGGCAATATTTTATTGCCGAGTATAAGTAGATTTCTTAAATTAAAGCCCTAACCAACCATCAACAGTTGATTTATTTGCATCCATCCAAGCTCTTGCAACGTCAGCTGGAGCTTTTTTCTCCACTGATATTGCATAAGCCATTGATGAAACATCATCTGCAGTTAATTGAAAGTTCTTAAAGAATTCAACAATTGCAGGAGATTTACTTTCTAGAGAAGTTCCCCAACCAATTTGAATTTGTTTAAGTGCATCTTTTGAAGCTACATAAGATTTTTTGTACCAATCAGCATCTTCTTTAGGTTGAACCATTTTGTATTTAGCTGGATCAAATTTTGGTTCTTCCAACATAACTACATCAGCCATACCCCAAATTGCATGTGGCTTGTAACAATAAAATGCATATCCCTCACCTTTTTTAATAGAATCTAAAACTCTTGCATTCTTTACCGCTTCAGCTGCTCTTATTGGTTCAATACCTGCATCATATAAACCATAATCTCTTAATTTAACTTGGTTTACGTTTGCTGATGCCCAACCATCTGCACCAATCCAGAACTCACCTTTACCATTGCCATCACTATCCATAGCTTTAACAACTTCAGGTCTACCCAGATCTTCAATTGCGGTAATATTCATTTTTTTTGCAAACTTCTGTGAAACACAATAACCTTGGTTTCCTTCATAAGGCTTGCTACTTAACTTTAAAGTACCTTTGGGAACTAAGTCATTAGTATAAGCCTGTTGGTTTGGTAACCATATATCAGGATGAACTTCAATTTCTCCTTTACTTCTATCAATTGCTCCATAAATAGCAGTATTGTTTCCTGGAACAAGTTCAGCTTCACCGCCCATCTTGTCTGTAACAACTGCTGCTAATAAATTTGCAATTGCTGTTGCACCTGTCCAACCTGGATCTCCAATTTTTACCTTTTCTGCAAATGATGAAACAATTGCAAAAAGAGAAATTAATCCAGCTACAAGTGTAGTTTTAATTATTTTCATATTTTCCCCTATATTTAATTTAGTCAAGTTAACTAAATTAAGAAAGACGAGTCAAAGAAAATGCTTGTTCATTTTGGGTTAACTGGATTGCATTTATTGCAAATGTAGTCTTTTAAAATTTTTTTAATCTTTTAAGTTTAACAATTGATCTAAAGCTTTATGCTTTTTAAACTCCTGTAAAAATTTAGATAGGCTGGCTAATTTCTTTTTTGCGAAAGGTTTCGTAATTTCCTTAATTTTTTTTTGTCATGTATTCTTCCAAACACTATCCCAATTACTCCCCCTGTTTAGTATTGTGTGTTAAATAATGAGCTCCAATAGTTGAAATAATTAAATGAAACAGAGTTTCACTCTAAGAATCCAGATTTTTTTTCATTTAAGAAATTATTCTGAATTTGCTGTAAGTGTTTTAATTTCTAAAATATTTTCGTTAGGATCTTTAACAAAGAAAGTTTCTTGCTCATATTTAGTGCCTTTAAATCTCAAATAAGGCTCATCATAATATTTTGTACCACTATCTTTTAATCTTTGCTTTAAACCATCAAAATCTTTTCTAGACAAATGAACTCCAAAATGAGGTACTGACACATTTCCCATATCAACATCATGTCTCTCGCTATCCAGTTTATGCTCACTTTTATGGAGAGTTAATTCATTTCCCCAAAAATCAACATCAGCCCATTCTTGAGCTGAGTTATCCAATCTACATCCTAAAGTTTCACTATAAAATTTTTTTGCTATCTCTAAATCTCCACATGGAATTGCCAAGTGAAAACAGTTAGTATTTTTGTACATAAATTATCCTTTAATTACTAAATATAATCATTATATAACCTGTAATTTTAAATTCAACTAGCATAAATATGAATGATTTTTTACAATCAATAATTGACCGAGATCCTGCTGCTAAGTCAAAATTAAGTTTAATTTTAACTTACCCAGGTGTTAAAGCAGTTTTTTTTCATAGGATTGCAAATTTTTTTTCTACAGCAAAATTTGATTTAATTGCAAGAATCATCTCTCAATTTTCAAGATTTTTGACCGGTATTGAAATTCATCCTAAAGCAAAAATAGGAAAAAATTTATTTATTGATCACGGTATGGGGGTTGTTATTGGAGAAACCTCGGAAATTGGAGACAATGTCACTATTTATCATATGGTAACTTTAGGAGGAATAGCTCCTAGCATAAATTCAGACAATCAAAGAAATGTTAAACGCCATCCGACAATTGAAAATGAAGTTGTTATTGGTTCAGGTGCTCAAGTATTAGGACCAGTGACTGTTGGATGTTGTGCAAAAATTGGAGCTAATGCTGTAATTACAAAAGATGTTCCAGAAAAAGCTGTAATGGTTGGTATACCTGCTAAAAATGTTGGTATCGCTGATAGCGAATTTAAACCATATGGTATTACTCCTGATAGTGATAAAAAATCAGACTAATGAATGATTTACAAAATGATTTTATTTCAGGAATTGGAAATACTCCTTTAATAAAATTAAGAGCAGCCTCTGAAATTACAGGGTGTAATATTTTTGGAAAAGCTGAGTTTTTAAATCCTGGAGGTTCTGTCAAAGATAGAGCAGCTCTTGCTTTAATTAAAGATGCTCAAGAAAAAAAATTGATTGCTAAAGGTGGAACAGTTGTTGAGGGAACTGCTGGTAACACAGGGATTGGACTGGGTCTGTTAGGAAATTCACTGGGTTATAAAACAATCATTGTAATGAATGATAATCAAACCCAAGAAAAAAAAGACCTTTTAAGAAATTTAGGTGCAGAATTAAAATTAGTTCCAGCTAAACCTTATAAAGATGATAATAATTTTGTTAAAGTAGCAGCAAGGTTAGCTGACGAACTAAGACCTTCAAATAATAATGGAGTAATTTGGGCTAACCAATTTGATAATGTAGCAAATGCTAAAGGTCATTATGAAGGAACTGGTAAAGAAATTTGGGATCAAACTAAAGGTAAAGTTGATGGATTTGTGTGTTCATCTGGAACTGGTGGAACAATTTCAGGTGTTAGTAATGCTCTTAAAGAAAAAAATAAAGATATAAAAATTTTCCTTTCTGATCCAAAAGGTTCTGCTCTTTATAATTATATAAAGAACGGTGAGTTAAAATCTGAGGGTGGCTCTATAACAGAAGGTATAGGATCTAGTAGAATAACAGCAAACTTTAAAGATGCTAAAATTGATGACGCATATTCAATTGATGACAAAGAGGCATTACCAATTCTGTATGATTTAATTCAAAATGAAGGATTGAGCTTAGGTACTAGCTGTGGAATTAATATTGCAGGAGCTATTAAAATGGGCAAAGAACTTGGTCCTGGCAAAACAATTGTTACTATTCTTTGTGATAGAAGCGATAAATATGCTACCAAAATGTTCAATAAAAAGTTTTTAGAAGAAAAAGGATTACCAGTACCTAGTTGGTTTTAAATATAAATCTTGTCAGCTAATCCGTAACAAAGAACACCACTTAATATTGTTAATACTAATGGAGCATAAATTGCTTCATCTGAAGTTTTATCAGTATGACCTAGTTTATTTATTTTTGTGCTATAAAAACCAACAATAAATGCACATAAGTTTTGTAAGAAAATTACATTAAAGAAACCCCAAGTTGCTTCTAAACCGTTAGGTCTTATAAAGCCCACATAGATTGCCATTAATGTTGAGCCAATAAATATAGATCCGAAAAATCTAACTACACCAGCGCCTGTAGCATCCATCCCATATTGATTTAAAAAAGATTGAGTTTGAAACACACATCTAAATCCATAATAAGCAAAGCCTATAAAATGAATTAAAAAAAGGATTAAATAAAAAACTCCATTAAATTTTTCAATCATAGTTAAACAATATCAAAAATAAATTTTGAATACACTTTATTTATTAAATAAATAAATCACATTTCAATTGTAAGTTGATGTAGGTTTTGCATATTTGATATACACATTTGACGCATGACGTTTTAATGAATGTGTAACACTATGTCATTGAAGATAGCATAAATTTTTAACTCATAACAAACTAGAGGAATATTTATGGAAGCAAAAGATGTTGTAAAAAAAGCCTATGAGGCATTTGGTAAAGGTGACATGGAAACTATGTTTAATGACTTAGTACATGATGAGTGTATTTGGACCTTTCCAGGTGAAGTAGGTAAACACCCTCTATCAGGAGTCCATAAAGGTAAACAAGCTATGATGGAAACTTTTCAAAAAATTCCTGCAGCATGGGATAATTTTCAAGTTATTCCAGGTGAAATGATTTCTGAAGGTAACAAGGTATTTGTTAAGTGTACAGGAAAAGCAAGCGGAATGGATACAATGTTTGGACATTTTTTTGAAGTTGCAGACAACGGCAAAATATCTTCAATGACAACATACGATGATACATTGAGTATGTTTAATGCAATGAAAAAATAGGAGAAAAATAAATGAAAAAAATACTATTAACTTTAATATTTACATGTTTAACAACTTACTCATTAGCTGATACAGGTAAATTTAATGCCTCTGGAGCAGGATCTTGGGCAATGAATATTATGAATGCTGGTAACGGAAATATGAGTATTACTTATGATGGTAATGCTGGACTTTCAGATAAAGAAGGAAGCATTTTTGATAAATCTACAATGCACTGTATTGGAGGATTAACTTTAGTTGCAGGTAAATTTGATGACGAAACAGGTATGTGTACTTTTTACTTAATGGATGGTGAAAAGGTTTTCATTAACTACAAAGGTAAAGGAACTGGAGGCCAAGGTGGATCTGGAGAGTTTGTAATTGTTGGTGGAACTGGGAAATATGAAAAAATTTCTGGAACAGGTTTCTCTAGTAGACAAAATTTAAAAGGTAAAGCTGGAATGGCTCATTCATTAAATCAAATGAGTGGAAATTTTACTTATTAATTAAAAAACAAGGAGATAAATAATGAGAAAAACGACATTGGTACTACTATTTAGTGTTCTTATTTCATCAACTGCAATTGCAGGGATGTCAGATAGCGATAAATCTAAAGCTTGGGAATGCAGTGGGATTTATATGGCTAATTACTTTTTGCCATCTGGTGAAACTTTTGAATACAGTATGAAAGAAAAATCAATGGCATCTGTTAAGGTTCTTAAATCATATGCTTTAGAAATAGGAATTCCTGAAAAGGAATGGGACGATGGAGTTAATAAAGCTGTCGATAAGTTTTATGGCTCAAAATATGATGAAGCAAAAACAGAAGCTTGTCATACTTTTGTGAACTCAGCTGTTCCAGACGGTGAAGAACGAGTAAAAAAAGTAGTGCAGACTTTATATTAAATTTACGAAAGGGAAAAAAATGGAAAAAGAAATGTTAGCATTAGTAAATTTCAAAGAAGGTAAAATGGAAACCTTTATGGGATGGATGCAGTCTGATGAAGGTATGGGTGTCAGAAAAAGTGTTGCCTATCCAGAAAAAACTATTGGGGCAATGAAACCAGATAAAACAGGTATGTTGTTTAAAGTTTCAGTTCATAATGAACCTGGAATGAAAGAATTTGTATCTGGGAAGCATCCTACTGCAAAAGCGATTTATGAAGAATGTATAGAAAGTGCTCAGCTTTGGGAAATGTCAGAGATAAGTCTTTAATTTAAAAAAGGAGAAAAAGTGAAAAACTATATAGTAACTCATACATTTAAGTCTAAAGAGGCTAAGGCTAAAATGATGGAAGTCGTTGGTTCAATGTCTAAGGAGGATATGGTTAAATCAATGTCTGGAGAAAATGCAAAGTGTCAAATGAGTTGGAATACTCCAGGTGATAATTTAACTATGTTTTGTTGGTGGAAAGGTAACGATACTGAATCAATCAACAAACAATTAACACCTATGAATGATTTCTTTGAACCTCACAAATTTGCCGAGTGTACAGACGATATTATAGATTTTAATGCTTAATTAAAAAAAAATGCAGGCTGGCTATGCTATTTTTAACATAGAGGTAACTAATCCAGAAGATTATAAAGAATATGTTGAAAAAGTTAAACCTATTGCAGAAAAATTTGGTGGTGATTACATAATTAGGGGTGGTACAAACCAAATCATAGAAGGAACTTGGCAATATAGCAGAACTGTTGTAATAAAGTTTCCTTCCTATGAAAAAGCATTGGAATGGTACAATTCGGAAGAATATCAACCAATAAAAAAAATCCGATTAGTGAATGCAAATACTAATGGGATAATAATACAAGGAGCATAAAAATGTCGATATTAGAAAAATATAGCGCTGCTTTAAAAAACAAAGATGAAAAAGCAATGAATGAACTTTTGCATGATGATTTTAAATTTACAATGCACAAGTCAGGAAATGTTTTAACTAAAAGTGACGTAATGAAATGGGCTATGAGCGGTGACATTAATCAAGATAAAGTAAGAATAGTTTACGAAAATGATGAAGTAGGAGTTCATCATGCTTTTGTAACATTTAATGATGGTAATGTTGAAGCTGTAATGGCTGTTTACAAATATAAAGATGGAAAAATAGCAAGCTTGGAGACAGGCGCTACTCCAATACCTAAATAATTATATAAATTTAGCGAGATATCATTTAAAGTCATAAAATGAGTCTCGCTACTTCCTACTTATTTCTAGGAATTGCTGTTTTCCTGGGTGTAACTTCGAATAGTTTTGCAAAAAGTGCTGAGGGTTTTACCCTTTTCATACCGAGTTTAATTACTGCAATCACTATAGTCTTGTGTATGTATGCACTCTCTTTAGTTATGAAAAATATACCAATGGGTATAACTTATGCGTCATTTGCAGGACTGACTATTATAGCAACTGTTGTTGTTGGTGTTATTAGATTTAACCAAGTACCAAATTTATATTCACTAATTGGCTTAGCTTTTATAATCACTGGTGTATTAATGGTAAACTTATTAGGAAAAAATTAATTATGTTTCCAAAAAAATATGCACAAATATTTTTTATTATTTTTATGTCTTTTGGCATGAGTTTTATAATGAGTGGTATCATAGTTGCTGTAAATACAGGCATAGAGAATGGTTTTGTTAATAGATGGTTTTATTCTTGGATGTTTGCTTTTCCAGTTGCCTTGGTAGCTGCTTTTTTATTAGCTCCTATTATAAGACCTATAGTTCACAAAATTGCATCTAAGGAATAATTATGAAACCTTTATTAGGATATTTATTTTTAGCAAATGGTATTATTTTTGGAATAGCTTCAAATAGTTTTGCAAAAATTTCTGAAGGGTTTACTAAATTAACTCCGTCTGTTCTATGTATATTATTTATGTGCATTACTATGTTCTCAATAGCAAAGGCTATGTCAGCTATTCCTGTTGGGTTTGCTTATTCGATTTATAGTGGATTAACTGTGACAGGCGTTGTTCTGTTTGCAGTATTAAAATTTAATCAAATCCCAAACATTTATGGAATTATTGGAATAATTCTAATTATTGTTGGTGTAATAATGGTCAACTATTTAGGACAAATAGATTAGTAAATAATAATTATTTTTCAAAAGTATTTGGTAACTGATGAGTTCCGTCTTTGTTTAAAATTAGTTCAAACTCATCTTCAACATTATCAATATTTAAAGTAGAATACAAATGGGGATACATATCTCCATTAGATGCATTTTCCCATACTAGATACTCTAGATTTAATGTATGAATTTTTAGCAGAATTAAATTCTCTTGCTTGTGATAATGTTTTTTAAGTGTCTCATGAATTTGTTCTTCCTCAGAAAAATGGATGTATCCATCTTTTAAATCTTGCGCTGAACCAGAGTAATTCCCTTTTTTTTTGGCATTATTCCACTCTTCTTTATCTAAAATTTTAAAAATATACTTTAGATTCATTGATAAAAGATTCTTAGCAAACAGGTTTTAATAATTTCAAAAATTTATTATGAATAATTTTGTTTGATGAAACTAAAATATTTCCACCTTTTATTGCATCTTTGTTATCCCAGGTATTAAGATAACCACCAGCAGCTTTTATGATGGGAATCAAAGGGTGAATGTCCCAAATTTTATTTGAACATTGAATTACTATATCCAGTCTTCCTTCAGCCAAGTGTGAATAACTTAGAGCATCGCTACAAGGAAATTGCATTAATTTTAAAATTTGAGGAACTTTTTTTTGTTTATTTAGAGATAGCGCCCCATGAAATGCAGCAGAAACTTTTACATTTTTAAAAGTTGCTTTTTTATTGACCTTAAGTTTTCTTTTTTTACCATTTTCTACTACATAGGCAGCTTTCTCTGTATGATTTAAATAATATTTTTTTAAGATTGGGAAATTTGCTAATCCTAAAATTGGATAGCCTTTGTAATTTAATGAAATAAGATTACTCCAAGTTGGATTTCCTATTACAAACGACCTTGTTCCATCAATTGGATCGATTACCCATGTAAATTCACTTTTTGATTTTTTATGTCCAAACTCTTCACCTATAACTTGGTGATTTGGAAATTTTTTTTTAATTTTAGATCTAATAAATTTTTCAAATGCTTTGTCGGATGTTGTCACTGGGTCGTATCCCTTTCCTTTAAGTTTATTGGAAACTTTAAAGGTCCTATTTAATTTAGAATAATAAAAACTAGTAAGATCTTTAGCTAACTGGTTTAAGAACTTAGCAAATATTGGATATTTTTTTGTGTCAAAATTATTCACAAGGAGTTCATACTATTAAATTAATATCTATTAAAGTTAATTTTTAATTTTATTTTTTTAATCTTTGAACAAATTTTCAATTTGAGCTTCTGCATCTTTAATAGATTTATCATAATCCAAAGCCATTTGATCAGCGCTAATTACATCTACTTTTTCTATCCCAAAGAAATTTAAAATAAATTTTAACCAGGGTGTTAAAAAATCCTCAGCACTATTAAGTTTGGTACCACCAGAAGTAATGACTAAATAAGCATGTTTGTTTTTTAATAATCCTTCCCTTCTTCCATTTGGTTTAAATTTAAATGTTTCTCCAATTCTAGCAGCTAAATCCGTCCAAGCCTTTAAGGTTGCTGGTGGACCATAATTATAAATTGGAGCTGAGATAATAATGACATCACTTTCTTTAAGCTCTTTTACTAGCTGGTCTGACAACTCAAACATTTTTTTGTGGTGTTCTGTTTGATCTTTTTCATCAATTTTCATCCCTGACTCTGTTAATCCACTCACAAAAAGCATCTCCTCATCTAAGTCTCTGTAAAGCACTTCATCACCAGGTTTTTTTATTTTATCCAATAATTTTTTAGCTAATGCTCTTGATGTTGAGCCTTTTTTCCTAGCACTTGAGTCTATTTGATAGATTTTCATTCTTCCTTTTTAGCCGAAATTTTGCATAAAAGGAAAAACTTTAATTATATAAAAGCCAATTGCTTGTAACTGATTGGTTAAAATTAAAATACCTGTAACTAAAAGAGTTATTCCACCTATTTTTGAGATCAAATTTATATTTTTTCTAAAATTTTTAGAAAATAATAAAAATCTTTGAATTAAATATCCTGATAATACAAAAGGTATAGCAAGACCTAATGAGTAAGATATCAATAATATTATCGCTCTAGATAATGTTTCTTCAATCGAGGCTAATGCTAGAATAGAACCTAAAATTGGTCCTATACAAGGAGTCCATCCAAAACCAAATGCAAGTCCAATTATATATGGAAATAAAATATTTCTAGATTCTTTTGCATCAAATCTTTTTTCAAAGTTAAGATATGGAATATTTATAATCCCTAATAATTGAAATGAAAATATAACAATTATTATCCCTGCAAAAATTCTTAAAATTTCTGAATTTTGCAAGAGTGCTTGACCAAGAAAAGAGGCTGATGCTCCCAAAAGTACAAATACAGTTGAAAACCCTAAACAAAATAAAACTAAAGGAAAAAAGTTAGTTTTTTTAGACTCAATTATTTCTTGAAGCGATTGACCTGAGATATAGGAAACATACCCAGGGATAAGTGGTAAGACACATGGTGATAAAAAACTTATAAGACCTGCACCAAATGCAATTAAATATTCAAACATCTATCCAGTATTTTTCATGGCAGCTGATATTCCAGCTATTGATGTTAAAAGAGCATCATTTAAATATTTTTTTTCAGACATTTTTTTATTTTTTTTAAGTTTAAATATAACTATTGGTTGAATAATATTAAGTACTTCAGAGTATATAGCTCTGACCATTATCAAAGTTCTAAATTGCTTACGAGTTAAAATAATTTCTTTTGTAGTAATTTTTTTATTTAAGTTTTTTATTGCATCAAATTGAAATCTTAGTTTTTTTCCAACTCTTTTTAGTGCACTATCTGCTAAATACTCCTCATAAATTTTTGAAATTTCTGGATCGACTTTAGTAATTACCATATCAAGAATATCTAACATTGAATTGAAAAAAGGCCAATTTTTTTCCATATCAATTAATGTTTTTCTAAATTTTTTTATATACCCATATCTTAAAGCTTCTGCACTACCTAGCCAAGCTGGCAACATCAACCTTATTTGTGTCCAAGCAAAAACCCAAGGTATAGCTCTTAAACTCTTTATATTATCAATATTTTTCCTTTTTGATGGTCTAGATCCAATAGATAGTTTTCCAAGAGCTGCACTTGGGGTAACGGTTTTAAAATATTTAATAAATTCTGAACTTTGATTAATATTTTTTCTATACGAACTTTTAGAAATATCAGCCATTTTTTCAATAAGTTCTCTCCAGTTTTGTTTGGGCATTGGTGGAGGATTAAGTGTTGCCTCAGTCACTGCACCTATATAACTACAGAGATTATATTCAGCTATAGGTTCATAACCATATTTTTGCTGAATAACTTCTCCTTGATCAGTAATCCTTATTTTTCCATTTACTGAATTGGGTGGTAGAGATCTTAAAGTAGCTTGAATTGGACCTCCCCCTCTTCCAGGTGAACCTCCTCTTCCATGAAAAAAAGTTACATCTATTTTGAATTTTTTCCCTAATTTAACAATTTCTTCTTGAGCTTTATATTGATGCCAACTAGCACAAATTTTTCCAGCATCTTTGCTAGAATCTGAATATCCTATCATTACCTCTTGTTTACTATTAATTAATTTTCTGTACCATTTTTTCGAAAATAAATTCTCCATAACTGGTTTTGCATTAATCAAATCATCCAATGTTTCAAATAATGGAACGACTCTCAATTTATCTTTTATTTTTGCCTCTTTTTGTAAAAATGAAACTGACAGAATATCTGACACAGATGTTGTCATTGAAATTACATAAGCACCTAAACACTCAGGGGGTTCATCAGCAAGTATTTTTAAAGTGGACCAAACTTCATTGTTTTCTTTATTAGAAAATTTAAATTTATTAATAATATTATTATTTGAGGTTAATTTAGATTTTAGAAAATTAATTTTTTCATCTTCAGTGAATTTAAAATAGTTTTTATTAAATTTCTTTTTAACAAATTCAGCAATCAATTGTGTGTGTCGAGAAGACTCTTGTCTAATATCTATTCTTGCAAGATTTATACCAAAACATTTTGCTCTTCTCATAAGATCTAATAAATCTCCGCTTGCAACATTTTCGTTTTGATTTTGCTCTAAAGACTCTCTTACAACTCTTAAAGGTTTTAAAATTTCTTCAGTTGAGGTTAATAAGATTTTTTTATCTAAAGGTGTTTTATTAATAAAATATTGTTCTATAGACCTATGGGTTAATCTCAGTTTATCTCTTAAAGGTCTTAAAAAAACTCGATACGGCTCAAAAGTTTTTCCAACTTTAGAACTTATTTTTTTTGAACATTTTTTCATAGAATAAGATCTAATAATTTTAGTTAGAGATTTCTCATATAATTTTGCTGCTTCCCATCTTGATAATAAAATTACTTTTTTAGTAACTTGAGAAGTTACATTAGGATTTCCGTCTCTATCCCCACCCATCCACGAACCGAATTGAATTGGATTAAAATTTTTTGGCAATCCTCTATTCATATTTTTCAAAAAAATAGAGTTTAATCTTCTATAAACTTTTGGAATAGTATCCCACAAACTATCTTCTATAATAGCTAAACCCCATCTTGCTTCATCAAATGGAGAAGGTTTTGATCTTTTAAGATCATCTGTATTCCAAATAATTGTAAACTCGTCATATAGTTGTTTGTTTAATTGTATTAATTTAGATGAATTAGATTTATAGAGATCTTTTTGCTCTAAAATTTCAATTATCTTGTGATATTTCTGTATTAATGTTCTTCTTTTAACTTCCGTTGGATGTGCGGTTAAAACTATTCCTATATCTAAATTTTTAGCAAGATTATAAATTTTGTTATTAGATATTTTCTTATTTTTAAAAAGTTTTTCAAATATTTCCTCTATGAAAATATTATATTTTAGATTTTTCCTCTTAGTTTCATATTCATCTAAATTTCTTGCAGTATCAATTGACTCAGCTAGATTTATAAAATTTATGAAATGAGTAAATGCTCTAGTAAGTCTAAGTGTATCTCTTGGATTGCTTTTTCTTACTGTTTTAACTAGTTTTTTAAAAGAATTTTTATTTTTAAGATTTATTTTATTGGCTTTTGAGAGTTTCCTTACCTTTTCGACTAAATTGAAAAACTTTATACCTTCTTGCTCTTTAATTACTTCGCCAAGAATATTTCCAAGATAACTGATGTCTTCTCTAAGCAACTTTGTAGGTATTCTCTCATAATAAAGATCTCGTTTTTTCATCTGTTAGAACAAATTTTTTTTGTAAAATTCCTTTAGAATTAGTTTTTACACTAAATAAAGAGCCAGAGTATCTATATTTTCGCAATTCTGCACTGTTCATACCTTTGGTCGCTGTAGTCACAAAAAGTTCATTATTATTTTGGCCACCAAATGTACAATTAGTAATATTTTTTGCTGGAAAATTTACTCTATGGATTAACTTTGCTTTTTGATTAAATACTGAAATACATGCACCACCATAATGTGCTACCCAAAGATTTTTATTTCTGTCCAAAGTCATGCCGTCTGGTGAACCGTCTTTAGGCAAAAATTTTTTAAAAACTTTTTTATTTATTATATTATTTTTACTATCAATTTTTATTTTATAAATTTTTTTTTTCGAACTATCTGTATGATAGAAATTAAATTGATCTAAAAATGCTGGTCCATTTGTAATTCTATATTTTTTATCAACCCTTATTAACTTTAAATTTCTATTTAATTTATATAATGAACCTTTTTCCAATTTTCTTTCAAGGTTATCCATTGTTCCAAACCATAAGTTTCCAGCTGTATCAGTTTTACCGTCATTAATTCTATTTAATTTAATTTTAGGTTCTATAGGAATAGAATCAAAAATTTTTTTAGTCTTTAGATTTTGAATTCTGATTTCACCTTGTAATCCTAATACAAAAATATTATTTTTTACATGTGCAAGAAATCCTATTTCTTTATTAACTCTATATATTTTTTTTTTATTTTTTTTTATATTTAAGGAATTAATTGTTTTTTTTTTAATATCTACAAAATAAATTGAATTATGATCTTTAACCCAAAGTGTTCCCTCGCCCAATTTTGATTTTAATTTCCATAAAATTTTTGGAGTTGATGTTTTAATTTTCACAGAAAATTAGAGAGCAATAACTTTAGAGTTCTGCTCACCTAAGTTTTCAACTGATAATCTCATGGTATCTCCAGCTTTTAAAAACTGCTGAGGCTTCATTCCCATGCCTACTCCCGGGGGAGTTCCTGTTGTAATGATGTCACCTGGTTGTAGAGACATATACTTACTTAAATAGGACACAATAAAATTAACATTAAATATCATAGTATTCGTGTTTCCTCTTTGCATTTTATTTCCATTAACATCTAAACTCATGTTTAAATTATTAACATCTGAGATTTCATCTTTTGTAACTAAGTATGGTCCAATTGGTCCATAAGTATCGTGAGATTTTCCTTTGACCCATTGACCCATTTTTTCTATTTGCCACTCTCGCTCACTAATATCATTTACTAAACAATAACCTAAAATATGGTCTTGAGATTGATCTTCAGATATATGCTTGGTTTCTTTTCCAATAATAATTCCTAACTCAACTTCCCAATCAAGTTTTTTTGATCCAGATACAATTTCTATATTATCATTTGGACCATTAATACAGCTTGTAGCTTTCATAAATACAATTGGCTCGGATGGGGCATCAGCTCCTGTTTCTGCTGCATGGTCAGAAAAATTTAATCCTATTGCAATAAATTTTCCTGGCTTAGTAATACATGATCCAATTCTTTCATCGCCTGAAAGTTCTGGTAGTGATGATAGATCTGCACCTTTTAATTTTGAAATAGTGTCAAAATTTAAATGATTAGGATTTAAATCTTTTATATGAGTGCTTATATCTCTTATTTTTCCATCTTTATCTAAAACAGCAGGCTTTTCTTTTCCTTTTTGTCCTACTCTTAATAATTTCATAATTCTCCTTTTTGTTATTTAATTATATTGAAATCCCACCATCAACAGAAATTGTTGTTCCAGTTGTAAATGTTGCATCATCACTTGCTAAATAAACAGCTACTGCAGCAATTTCATCTGCTGTTCCTAATCTTCCCATAGGTTGTCTTGCTATAAAATCTTTCTTAGCCTGAACAGGATCTGGGCTTTGATTAACTCTATCTTGCCATGATGGAGAAAAAACTGTGCCTGGTGCAATTGAATTACATCTTATATTTTGTTTAACAAAATCAGCTGCTATGGATTTAGTTAAGCCAATCACTGCACCTTTTGTAGTTCCATAGACAAATCTATTTGGAAATCCTTTTAGGCTAGAGGCGCATGATGAAACATTAATAATGCTTCCACTCTTTTGTTTAACCATAAGTGGTAATATTGCTTTACACATGAAATACATAGACTTGACATTAACATTACTAGAAAAATCCCAATCTTTTTCATCACATTCAAGAATGGTTCCATGATGAACAAATCCTACTGCATTAAATAATACATCCACTTTATCTAGAGATTTTGTAAAATCTAAAATTGCATTGTTATTAGTTGAGTCCAATGTTTTCACATGAATATCTGGAAATTCTTTATTTAAATCAGCTAAGGTTTTATCATTTAAGTCGGTTGCAATAACATGAGCTCCTTCATTATGAAATGCAATAGCTGTAGCTTTTCCTATTCCTTGTCCTGCAGCTGTGACAATAATTTTTTTACCTTCTAATCTTTTACTCATTTATTATTCATTCTTTCAATTTCCTTGTAAAGTGAACTATGATCTTTATTTCCATGACCATTTTCAACTAGGTTTTTATACATTTCTTTAACTAAATTTGAAATAGGTAAATGAGTATTAAAAGTATTTGCACATTCTAAAATATTATTCATATCCTTTAAATGTGTGGAAGTTTTACCTTTTGGACTAAAATCTTTATCAATCATTCGTTTTCCATGTGTTTGTAAAACTTTACTATCTGCCCAACCACCTGACAATGCACTGATCATTTTGTTTGGGTCTGCACCTGCCTTTTCACATAATGTAATAGCTTCAGCAACTGCTCCTATTGTCAAACCAACTATAATTTGATTTGCCAACTTAGAAACTTGTCCACTTCCAACAGGTCCAACTAATGTAGGATTACCCATGGTTTTTAAAAGATCTTCAACTTCCTTGAAAACTTTTTTTTCCCCTCCAATCATGATTGCAAGAGAACCTTCCTCTGCACCTATTGTACCCCCTGAAACTGGAGCATCTAAATATTTAATTTTTTTAAAACTTAAATTTTTTTCATGCTTTTTTGCTGTTATTGGTTTAATTGAGCTCATATCAATCACTATTGATCCGGGTTTTAAATTATCCAGGAAATTTAAACTACCCATAACTTCGTCAATAGCTTCATCATCAGTCAACATTGTTATTATAATTTCGCTATCTTTAACGAGTTCGCTCAATGTCATTGTAATTTCAGCACCAAATTCTTCTAATGCCTTAGCTTTAGATGATGACCTATTAAATGCTTTTAATTTATAACCAGATTTTAGTATATTTTTTGCCATCGGAAACCCCATCAAACCAGTTCCAATAAAACCAATTTTTTTCATTTCTATGATTTAACTCCAACAGAATAGTTAGATGATGCCAAAATTGTCATTATGATTTAAAACTATTAGATTACACATAAATTTATTATATAACTTATATTTTAAACAAACCAATAATTTTAAATGCCTGAAAAAAGAAAAACAAAATTGAGAAGTGATCAGTGGTTTAACAATCCAAAAAATCCTGACATGACTGCATTGTATTTAGAAAAATATATGAATTATGGTCTTAAAAGAAAAGACTTACAATCTGGGAAACCAATAATAGGTATAGCTCAATCAGGTAGCGACCTCTCACCTTGTAATAGACATTTTTTATCATTAAGTAAAAAAATTAAGGATGGAATAAAAAAAGCTGGAGGCATCCCAATGGAATTTCCAACTCATCCCATACAAGAAACTGGAAAAAGACCTACAGCAATGTTGGATAGAAATTTATCTTATCTATCATTAGTAGAAGTACTGTATGGATATCCAATTGATGGTGTAATTTTAACAACAGGCTGTGATAAAACCACACCTGCTGCTTTGATGGCAGCCGCAACTGTAAATATTCCAGCAATTGTTTTATCTGGTGGTCCAATGTTAGATGGTTTTTATAAAGGTAAATTAGCAGGATCAGGTACTATAATTTGGGAAGCTCGAAAGTTACTGGCAAAAGGTGAAATAAATTATGATGAGTTTATGGATATGGCTGCATCATCAGCACCAAGTGTTGGTCATTGTAACACAATGGGTACTGCTTCCTCCATGAATTCTGTTGCAGAGGCATTAGGTATGTCTTTGCCTGGATGTGCAATTATACCTGCCCCATATAAAGAAAGAAAACAAATTTCATTTGAAACAGGAAAAAGAATTGTTGATATGGTTCATGAAAATCTAACACCATCAAAAATTATGACCAGAAAAGCTTTTGAAAATGCAGTTGTTGTTGCCAGTGCTATTGGAGGATCGAGTAACTGTACTACTCATTTAAGTGCAATAGCGAAACATATGGGGATTAAGTTTAATTTATCTGATTGGCAAAAATTAGGTCATAATATTCCTTTACTTGTAAACTGTCAGCCAGCAGGCGAATATTTAATGGAAAGTTTTTTTAATTCTGGAGGGGTTCCTGCAGTTATGAAAGAATTAATTAAAAATAAAAAAATTCATACAAATCTACTGACTGTGACGGGTAAAAACATTGCTCAAAATCTGAGAAAAAAAATAAAGGTAAATCCTAATGTAATAAAAAATTTCAAAAATGCTCTTGCAGATAAAGCTGGATTTTTAGTGATGAGAAGTAACTTTTTCTCAACAGCTATAATGAAAACATCAGTAATAAGTAAAGAATTTAGAGAAAGGTACCTTACAAATCCCAAGCATCCAAATGTTTTTAATGGAAAAGCAGTTGTTTTTGAAGGACCAGAGGATTACCACAGACGATTAAATAGTAAAAAATTAAATATTGATGAAAATTCTGTTTTAATTGTAAGAGGATGTGGTCCAGTAGGCTATCCTGGTTCAGCAGAAGTAATTAATATGCAGCCACCTGATAGATTGTTAAAAAAAGGGATTAATACATTACCAACATTGGGCGACGGAAGACAGAGTGGTACATCTGCAAGTCCATCTATTCTTCATGTATCACCTGAGTCTGCTATTGGGGGTGATTTAGGTATTGTTAAAACTGGTGACAGAATAAAAATAGATCTGAATAAAAGAAGAGTAGATTTATTAATCTCGCAAGCAGAATTTAAAAATAGAAGAAAAAAAAGAAAAAAGTTTAAAATTAATAACCAAACACCTTGGCAAGAAATTTTTAGAGATACTGTAAGTCAACTTGAAGATGGCGCTTGTATTAAATCACGAGGCATTTATTTAAAAGTATCTACTTCAAAGGGTATTCCAAGAGATTCTCACTAAAAACAGTTAAGTTATAAGTTGAATTTAATAAGATAAAATTAATTACTGTATTGATTTATGATACCGGGAATCTACTAAAGCATTAGGTTGTATTCAAGAAATATATTTTATTAAAATTAAAATAAATTAATTGAAATTTGTTTAATTATAATTAACTTTTTTATGAGGAGGTTATTATGTTAAAACTATCACCACCTGACACTTAGCTGAATAGCTTTATATTTCAAAAACAAACAAAAAATAAAATCCTTTTGGATTTAAATGCCAAAGAGGCAATATAAGGGAGCTCTTTAGGTAACATCTTAAAGAGCAAACCCTTAAAATTTAATTAACAGATTTTAAAATTTCTAGTGGAAGTGGTGCTTCTGGATACTTTATTTGACATAATTTTTCATATGTTTCACAAAAACCCATAATTATCTTTAATACAGAATCTTGTTTTGAATTTTCTTTAATTATTAATTTAGAAATTAAATTATTACGCATTTCCTCTAATTCTTTAATTTGTTCTCCTGTAAAAAATTCACCAGTTTCTATTTCCCAATAAGTATTATCCAATTCCTCATCGCTTAATTTGTTTAATTTATTTTGTAGTTCAATTATTGTTGGATCATCAGTTTGCTTATTTCTCATTGGTGAATTCTTTAATTTTCCAAGACATTTATCCCTTAATCCCTCAATAAAATGATCATAAGGTCTTCCTTCCGACAAATCTCTAAAATGATTGCTACTAAAATATTTATTTATAGCTAGCTCAGTTGAAACTTTTTCTTTGCCTTTAATTACAGCTATTTGAACGTAGATTTCCTGACTAATATATTCCTCAAGATGGTCTGTTACTTTATGTGAAATCACTGCTTAAAAAATTAATGAGGCATTCGGTATTTGCTATGACATGCCTTACAGCTGCTCCACATAAATTCTCGAAGAGTAGCTCGAATATCATCACTATCTTCGATCACTGAAGTCAATTTTATCATATTATCTGATGATTTTTGCATCAAAGCGTTAAAAGCTTCTTTTTCTTCCCAAATTAAAGGCAAGGATTCTGTTTTAAATCCCTCTTTGGTATTTTCAGGAAATAGTCCTAGTAATGTTTTATAATTTTCACTCATTTCAATCATTAACTCTTTTGCTTTGTCAAAGTCTCCATTTGAAGATAAAGCTTGGACACGCTTTGCTGTACTATAATTCTTACTAAACAGGGCTTTTCTCCCTTTAATGATTTCTTCTACAGACTGATCAGCAATACTTTGAGTTCCAACTAATGTAAAAAAAAGAGACAACAAAACTATACCAAAGCAACTAGTTATATGTTTTACTAAAGTATGCATGTTAAAAATACCTTAACAGAGTATGGTATTATTTCAAAGCTGTTACATTGGCTTAGTGCAATATTATTACTAATCCAAATTCCTCTTGGTTTTTATTTAGTTGATCTTGATTTTGGGGAAGAAAGATTAAGTATAGAAAACATTCATATTATAATCGGACTATCAATATTTTACTTAGTTATTATAAGATTACTGAACAAAATTTTTAACCCCACACCAAAATTAGATCCAAGCATTTTTAAAGGTCAAAAATTTATAGCTAAACTTAATCATATTCTTTTATATGTGGCAATTTTATCAATAACCATTTCAGGTATTTTAAAAAAATTATTTAATGGTGAAACATTGGTGATATTTTTCAAAGAAATTAAAATCCAAGATAACTTTGTATTAGCTGATCAATTTTATAATATTCATATATTCTCTAATTATACAATTATAGGTCTAATTACGCTTCATATTTTTGCTGTCATAATTCATAAGCTATTTTTTAATGAAAATTTGTTGAAAAAAATTCTCTAAAATATTTAGTGACAATTAATTCCAAACTTTTTTAATCTCCAGTAATTATAAGGCCATGGAGTTAAAAAACCTACAATCAGCATAATAGGTACAACCCACCAAGTTAGAATTGCACCACCAGTTAGAATATAATCTGTCGAATTCATCATAATTTCCATACTTAACATAGAAATTAAACTCATGCCTGATGCTGTTTTTACTGCTCCATTAAATGAGAAACCTTGACGTATTAAAATTATAGTCTCTAATATTATGCTTGTAATTAATCCATTTATAATAGCTAAAATCATTATGCCTAACAGTGGAAAAGGTATTTTAGTTAATTGAAAAAATAATATAGTTCCAAAATCACCGATAGCGCAGCCTAACAAACACCAACCAGTGTTTTTTGCACTTCTTTTCCAAGTATGTTTACATGCCCAATGAAATGTGGAGCTAATCATAATTATTTGATAATAATAAAAAATGATTTTTAAACAACTATTTGACACAAATTCTTCAACATATACTTATCTAATAGCTTCGGCAAAAGGTCGCGAAGCGATTATTATAGATCCAGTTTTAGAAAATGTTGATGAATATATAATTCATTTAAAAGAACTCGATTTAAAACTAGTGAAAGTAATAGATACTCATATTCATGCTGATCACATTACTGGTGCCTCAAAATTAAAAATTAATACAAATTGTACAACAATTATGGGTGAAAATTCCCCTGCTGAAACTGTAGATATAAAACTTAAAGACGATGGAATTATTGAAATAGATCAATTAAAAATTAGAGCAATGTTTACCCCCGGTCATACTTCAGATAGTTACAGTTTTTTACTGGATAACTATTTATTCTCTGGCGATACTCTTTTGATTAATGGTACTGGGAGAACCGATTTTCAAAATGGTAGCTCTAAAGATGCTTATCATTCTCTTTTTCACAAATTATTAAAATTACCTGAGGAAACAATTCTTTATCCTGGTCATGATTATAATGGAAAAAAATCTAGTACTATAGGCAAAGAAAAAGAGCATAACCCAAGACTTCAAGTAGAAAATGTAGATCAATATATTGAAATTATGTCTAATTTAAATTTATCAAAACCAAAGATGATAGATCATAATATTTCTAGAAATCTAAAGCTAGGAAATGTTTAGTTATGCCCCTTTTAAAAAGAGGCATAAGTTATAAATAACAAGAGAGATAATTAATCAAAAATAAAAATGAATTTTTTAATTAATTAATTCACTTTTACAGTTAACAGAGATTTTTAATAACTATATTTGATCAAAACAGCTATGCGTTAACTGGGGTTAACAGAATGACAGTAGTTAAGACAAAAAAACAAATATGATTATCCAATAAGATAAAAGGCCAGAGAATATAGTTGCAATAACATTTTTTGAAAAATAACCAACTATAATTGCAACTAAAGCTCCAAATATTTTAGGATCATTCATTTCTATATAAGCGCCATAATCATTAATAAATATTGCAGGAAATATAATTGCAGGAAATACTGCAGATGGAACATAAGCTAAAACAGCTTTAATTTTTTCACCAAGAAGATCTCTTCTAACTAGAGCAATCATAGTCATTCTGGTAAAATAAGTTAATATTCCAGCAATTGTAATTGATAGCCAAGTCATTTTTTTAACCTCAATAATAATGCTGCAACGAATAAAGCAATAACAGGCGAAATAAGAATATAAGATTTAAATGGTGCTTCAAAAAATAATAAAGAACTAATACCGCAAACAAGCATTACAATTACGTGATCCAATTTTTTTAAATCTTGAACAACAATTGCAATAAAAGTTAAGGGAATTGCAAATTTTAATCCAAGCTCTTCGGGAACAAATGAACCTAATATTATCCCTGCAAGAGTTGCTATTTGCCAGCAAATCCAGAGTGTGCCTCCAGTACCAATTAAATGGTAATGCAAATATTCCTCTGTTTTATTTTTTTTAAAAAATTTATTAGACTCAGCAAACCCTTGATCTACTACAAAATAGGAAATTAAAAGCTTCTTAATAAAAGATAATTTTTCTAGATATTCAGATATAACAGCTCCATATAACAAATGTCTTGAATTGATTACACCTACTGAGGTAACGGCTACTATTGATGAAGCTCCGCCCGATAACAATTGTAAAAATACAATTTGTGATGCGCCACCAAAAATAATAATAGACATTGCATAGACTAAATATGGATTAAAACCGAGTTCAACACCAATTGCTCCACAAATTATACCAAATGGAATTACTGAAAGCATATGGGGAGCAACATCAATCATCCCTCTCATAAAAAGTTGTTTTTTTGATAGCATTTATTTTGTTTGTATTAAAAACAAACTATATGATCAATATTAATTGGTCTTTTAATGCCAAATTTTTCATCAACTTCATGCTGGTGTACGTGATGAGAATGAACAAAAACAGGGATCAATAAATCACTATTAGTCTTTAAAGTATAAATAAAATTTGTACCTCTAAATTTTCTATCAACAACCTCTAACTTAAGATTACTTCGATCATCATGCTCGAGATCTTCTGGTTGTAATAACAATTGTACATCTGAACCTTTTGGATAATGTTTTATAAAATTACCTTTAATTGTTCCTAAATCTTTATTTTCTAGCGAATTTTCACCTGTTACTTTAGCTGGAATTAATATCCCTCTATTTAAAAAATTTACTACTTCAACAGAGTTCGGGAAATGGTAAACATTATAAGGATCATCAAACTGCTTTACTTGACTATCTAATATAATTGCACATTTATTACCTAAATAAAAAGCCTCATAAGAGTCATGAGTAACTATTATAGTTGTTATTTTTAATCTGCTTAGTATTTTTTTTAATCTTACTTGAATTTCCTCTTTAAAACTTTGGTCAACATTAGATAAAGGTTCATCTAATAATAAAAGATCAGGTTGTGTTAACAAGGATCTTGCAAGAGAGGCTCTTTGTGCCTCACCTGCGCTTATCTCATGTGGATATTGATTTAATATTTTTGATATATCTAGTAACTTTATTATTTCTTTAAAATTAAGTTTTTTCTTTTTTTTTTCTTTATTTTTATCAGCTCCTATTAATATATTTTTTTCTACAGTGTAATGTGGAAAGAGACTGTTATCCTGAAATGCTAAAGAAATATTTCTGTGCTCTGGTTCTATATTTTCTTTTTTAGAAGATAAAATTTTACCCTTTAATTGAATTGTGCCTTTGTCAATCGTCTCTAATCCAGCAATTGTTCTAAGTATTGTTGTTTTTCCAATACCAGATGGTCCAAGAATACATAAAGTTTCTCCTTCATTTTCAATCCCAAAAGATGCATTCTTTACCTTTGTTTTCCCACCTATGGCAAAGTCAACATTTTTAATTTCTAAAAAGTTTTTACTCATTTTCCCTTAAAATATAATTAGATGTAAGCATAATAAATGTTGTTGCAATTAAAATTAAAAATAAAGATGGTACTGCAGCTGCCTCTAGTAAATCCTCAGATGCTGATATATATGCTGTAGTTGCAAATGTTTCAAAGTTAAATGGTCTTAAAATCAGTGTAATTGGAAGTTCTCTTATAATTTCAAGAGAAATTAAGATTAAGACGAATAAAAGTGAATTTCTTAAGTAGGGAACGTGAATATTTGTGAAAGTTTTTTGTTTAGAATAACCAAGAAGATAAGAACTTTCATCAACAGAGATATTAATTTTTTCATATCCAGATTTTATTCCATTAAATGCCAAAGAATAAAATCTTACAAAATAAACTATAACTAAACCAAGGATAGATCCTATAAACATTTTTTTTATAGACAAGAAGCCTAGGGCTTGAACAATATTTTCATCAAACCATGCTATAAAAGTTATGAAAGCTAAAGCTAGAATAACCCCTGGAATTGCGTAACCAGAAATAGATAGAGTAGATAAAATATTTAAAGCTTTATTTTTTGAAACTCTATTCCCATAATTTGAAATAAGAGAAAAAATTATCAAAACTATGCTTGATAAAAATACTAAATAAACTGTATTTAAAGTTAGAGTAACTACTTGAAGATCAAAAAAGTTTTCAGGAAATTTGACTGTCCAATATAACATTTGGCTCAAAGGGAATAAAAAACTCAAAAAGAATATAATAAAACAAACAAAAAATGCGTTAAACGCTTTAATTCCAGAAAGCTGTATTTTTTCTTTTTGCTTAAAACCACCTTTTGTATTGGAGTGATATTTTGCTCTTTTTCTAGATAAATTTTCTAAAATAAAAAAAGCAAAAATAAATATTAAAAGAAAAAAAGATAATCTATTCGAAAAAGCTAAATCGTCAAACGCTATCCATGAATTGTAAATTCCAGTAGTTAGAGTGTTAATTGAAAAAAAATCAACTGCACCAAATTCAGCTAAAGTTTCCATCGCTACGAGAGATAAACCAGCTACTATAGCGGGTCTAGCGGCTGGTAAAATTAAAGAATATAAAGACTTAAATTTTGAAAATCCCAAACTCCTTCCTAAATCAATTAGGTTTTGTGATTGATATAAGAATGATGCCCTTGTCAGAATATATACATAAGCAAACAAAGAAAAAGAAAGTGAAAGAACAGCTCCAAACAAACCATCAAATTTTGGAATATGCTGGTTGTAATTTCCTGGTCCAAATAAATTTTTTAAAATTGAATACAAGGTTCCATAATTTTCAAAAAAGGCTGTTAGTGAGTAAGCATAAATATATGGAGGAACTGCGAATGATAATATTAAAGCCCACTTAAAAAAATTACTATATGGGAATTTATAAAATGAAACTAAATAAGCTGATAGAGTTCCTATTATAAATGTTAAAACTAAAACCGAGATTAACAAAACTAATGAATTAAAAATATATTCTAAAAGAAAGGTTTCTTTTAGAATGGTAAAATAATTAGATGTGTCTTCAAAAAAACTGTAAAAAACAGTAACTATAGGAATTAATACACTTATAGAAACTAGTAATGAGGATATAAACCAAATATTTAAGCTCTTAAACATAATGGGTTTATAATATAAAATTATCTTTTTAATATAACTTTACTTTGTTGATGATAAATAATTAATACTATTTTCAGGTGTAGTCTCTATATAAGGATCATCATCAGATCCTGAATTATTAATTCCTGGTTCTTGCCACCATTTTTCAACTATCCCATCTTTAATTACAGCCATATATCTCCAGCTTCTTTGACCAAATCCATTATGATCTTTTGCGATAAGCATGCCCATATATTTGGTAAATAGTCCTGAACCATCTGGTATTAATTTTATGTTGGAAATACCCATTTTTTTTGCCCACTCATTCATTACATAAGAGTCATTAACAGAGCAGCAATAAACTTCATCAATTCCAAAGTCTTTAATCTTAGTAAAGTTACTTTCAAAGCCAGGTAATTGTTGAGATGAACATGTGGGTGTAAAAGCACCTGGAAGGCTAAATAAAATTACTCTCTTTCCTTTAAAAAAATCATCTGTATTTTTTTCAATCCATTTTCCCCCAATTGAACAAGTTTCTTGATTTTCAGCAGTATCACCTTCTCTGACCTTAAATGTTACATTTGGTATTTTAAATCCTTCAATCATTGCAGCCTCTATAGTAAATTTTTTTTATGCCCAAAACTAATTTAGGAAAGGGTAAAAATCCTGATTTTAGAATTGGGCACAATCATTAAAAAGAAAAATTATGTCAATCATTAAAGGGGGTGAGGACTGAAATAACCTCATGATCTTTAATATCTGATAATCTTCTATTATTTATTTTATTTTTGATTTTTTTAACTTCCAACGAGCATGGTTCACATGTTATCTGACCCACTAGTGAACCACTCGCATCAGAAGAATTATTTGTATCAAAACTAAATAAATTCTTTTTCACTTATTTATTACTTCCAACCTGCTGCAGTCATTACTTCTAATGCTGCTGCTTGATTTTTTCCATAAGTAGCTAGTTTAGTTCTCATATCTTGTTGAAAATCTAATCCTAAATTATTTACCACTAATGGACTTGGTGAAACACCTTCAATCATTGGAAACTCAAATGTATTGTTTGTGAAATGCTCTTGAGACTCTGGAGTTAATAAAAACTCTACAAGTTTAACAGCATTACCTTTATTGGGTGCTCCTTTTACTAAAGCAGCACAACTAACATTCATATGTGTTCCTCTGCCATTTTGATTAGGAAAGAAAGCTTTTACTTTTTTAGCTGCTTCTTGTTGCTCTGCACCTTTTTTACCAGATAACATCAGAGCTAAATAGTAAGTATTAGCTACTGCAATATCAGCTTCACCAGCTGCCACTGCCATAATTTGAGCTCTGTCATTTCCTTTTGAATCTCTAGCCATATTTGCAACAACTCCTTTTGCCCATTCGGCTGTAGCTTTTTTTCCATTATTCGCAATTAATGAAGCCACAAGAGATTTATTATAAATATTACTTGATTTTCTAATTACTAATCTACCTTTCCATTTAGGATCAGCTAGACCTTCATAAGACATTCCAGATAACTCGGCACCGGTAACTCTTTCTGGTGAATAATAAATTATTCTAGCTCTTTTTGCTATTCCAACCCATTTATTTGTTCTAAAGCTTTTTGGAACAGCGGCTCTTATAGCTTCAGATGTTAAACCTCTTTGAAGATGACCTTTTGCATCCATGGCACCACATCTTCCAGCATCAGCTGTGATGTATAGGTCAGCAGATGAATCTGCACCTTCGCTAATGATTCTTTTCTCTAAAGCACCTGATTTACCATTAATTAAATTTACTTTAATACCAGTAGCTTTTGTAAACTTTCCATAAAGCTCAGCGTCGGCTTTATAGTGTCTTGCATTAAATATATTAACTTCATTTGCAATCACGAAAGATGATGCAAATACAGAAAATATTAATGCTAAAATTGATATTTTTCTCATGTCTCCCTTTATATTTATGTTAATTTGCGAATGAGAATTATTCTCAATGCGAATGATTATCAATCGCATATAATGTCGCAGTTTTCAATGATTTTTCGAGATTAAAAGAAAATATTTGTCTTTTAAGTATTATTTCCAGTCACCAATCTTGCTGAATAAGAAATTCCTAAAAGCTTGAACTCTAGCTGTATTTTTTAGGGATTGAGGGTAGACGAAATGAGCTTCTGTAATTGGTCCTTCTGATTTTGGTAGTACTTTTATAACTTTTGAAGAGCCTGTTACTAAGTATTCTGGCAAAGCAGCTAAGCCAACACCCGTCTCTACTGCAAGCAATAATCCCATTACACTATTCACCTTCATAATTGTTTTTCTTTTTTTTCCATCATGCATTCCAAGTTTTAAAGCCCAATCAGGATTATAAACTGGTGAAGGTGCACCTTTTCCAAATGAAATGAACTTATGTTTGTTCAAATCATTCACAGTTTTTGGCATACCATTTTTCTCTAAATACTTACTTGAACCATAAATATAGTACTTAATATCAACTAACTTTTTTTGAATATAGTTAAGCTGTTTAGGTCTTCTCATAAATATTCCAATGTCAGCTTGTCGAGTGCTTAAATCTAATTCTTTATCATCAAAAACTAATTCTATTTCTATTTCAGGGTTCAGCGTCATGAATTCCTGAATTCTTGGTGTTAACCAATGAGTTCCAAAGCTTCTTACTGTAGTGATAGTTAATTTACCTGTAGGTTTATTTTTTTGATCTCCTAATGATGTTTCAACCTCTTTAAGTTTACTAATTACTTCATGAGCAGTTTTAAAAACGTATTCACCATTTTCAGTAAGTGTTAGACCTCTAGCATGTCTCTCAAATAATTGAACTTTTAAATCTTGTTCTAAAGATTGTATTTGTCTACTTATAGCGGATTGACTTAGATTTAGGTTAACAGTAGCGTTTGTGAAGCTACCAGCTTCAGCCACTGCATGAAAAATTTTTAATTTATCCCAATCCATTATTTATTTAAATCCACTAATACTCTTCCAGAAATTTCACCTTTTAAAATTTTTGGATAAGTTTCTAACAATTCTTCTAGACCTACAGTTAAGATTGATTTTTCTAACAAATCAAAATCAATTAAATTTGAAGCTTCACCCCAAATAAATTCTCTTCTCTTGATACTACAATTAGCAGAGTCCATGCCCCAAAGCTTAATACCTCTTAACATGAATGGTATAACACTTGTATTTAACTCGTTGTTATTTGCATTGCCACAAACTGCTACAATTCCGTTAGGTTTAGTTTGAACAATTGCATTTGCCAAAATTTTTCCACCAACAGTATCTACTACTCCGTCCCATAATCCTTTGTCTATAAGTCTTGGATCTTTGTCAAATTCAGCTCTATTTACAATGTTTTTAGCACCTAGAGACTTTAAATAATCTGACTTAGAATCTTTTCCTGTAACTGCAGTCACGTTGTAACCTAGTTTTGTTAATGCCATAATTGCTACACTTCCAACTCCTCCAGTAGCACCAGTCACAAGTACATCGTTAACTTTTTCACCTAATAAAATACTTTCCCTTGCCTGAATTGCAAAAGCGCTCATTAATGAAGTGAAGCCCGCTGTTCCTAAAATCATTGCTTGCTTGGTTGTTAAATTATCAGGTTTTTTTACCAAAAAATCTGCATTTACTTTTGCTATTTGCGAATATCCACCATAGAAAATTTCACCTACTCTAAAGCCTGTTAAAATGACTTCATCACCCTCTTTAAACTTAGGGTTTTCACTTTCTAAAACTTTTCCCGCAAAATCTATACCTGGAATGTGAGGAAATTCTTTTACTAATTTTCCACCATTTTTTAGAATCATTCCGTCTTTAAAATTTAAATCAGAGTAATCTACTTGAACAGTTACATCACCATGTTTTAAGAAACTTTTATCAATTGACTTAACTTCTCTCGTAAAATTTTCGCCCTCTTGATTTACGATTAATGCTTTGAATTGATCAGACACTTTAATCTTTTGGTATACTTATAAATCTTAAATATCTATTTTGATAACTTAGGTCTTCTTTAAATTGGCCTAAGTAATAATTTGTTACAGTTGTTGCTTGTTCTTTTTTTATTCCTCTCATAGTCATACATTGATGTGTAGAGTCTATTGTAACAGCTACACCTTTTGCATCTAAAGACTCCATTAAAGTCTTAGCTATTTGCATTGTTAATCTTTCTTGCGTTTGTAGTCTTTTTGAAAATACTTCTACAACTCTTGCAAGTTTACTTAATCCTACTACTCTTTCTTTTGGAATATAAGCAACGTGAGCTTTTCCAATAATTGGAGCCATATGATGTTCGCAATGACTTTGAACTGAAATATTCTTTTGAATAACCATGTCGTCATATCCATCTACATCTCCAAAAGTTTTATCTAAAATTTTATCTGGATCAACTTTGTACCCGCCAAAATATTCTTTGTATGCCTTCATTACTCTTTTTGGAGTTTCTAAAAGCCCTTCTCTGTTAGGATCTTCACCCAACCAAGTTAGAATAGTTTTGAAAGCCTGTTCAGCTTCTTTGTCAGTAACTTCGCTAGTTTCAATAATTTTATTGTCTGTATCTTTTACTAATTTCATAGCGCCTTTTTATACAGTAATTACTTAATTTTAAAATATTTAATATAGTGAGATTTATGCTAAATAGTCACTACATATGTTCAAAAAAAGAGAAAATGTGCAGGAAATTGAAGAAGGAAATCTATTATCACCAAAATTTGATAATGATGGCCTAATTCCTGTAATCACCATGTGTTCTCAAACAAAAGATATTTTAATGCATGGTTATATGAACGTTGAAGCATTAAAAAAAACTATAGAAACTAAAGAGGCTCACTATTTTAGTAGATCTAGAAAAGCTATTTGGCATAAAGGTAAGACTAGTGGTTTTACACAAAAGGTAACTGAAATTAGAATTGATGATGATCAAGATTCTATTTGGTTAACTGTTGATATTGGTGATGGAGCTAGTTGTCATGTTGGTTATCGATCATGTTTTTATAGATCTATTCCAACAGGTCCAATTGAAAATGGTCGAAAAGTTGAAATGAAGTTTTTAGAAGAAGAAAAAAAATTTGATCCTGAGGAAGTTTACAAAGGTCAACCAAATCCAACTAAGATTTAAATGAAAGAAAAGCAAAAAAATGTTCTAGGTGAAGATCTGGAAGAATGCTCTAATGATCCTTTAACTGGATGGTTAAGAGATGGATGTTGTAATACAGATAAAAATGATCATGGCGTACATACTGTTTGCGCAAAAGTAACAACTGAATGTTTAGAATGGTTAAAAGAAGCAGGTAACGATTTAATCACACCACATCCAGAATTCGGATTTCCTGGGTTAAAAGATGGTGATGGATGGTGCTTATGTGCTAGTTGGTATGCAAAAGCTGTTGAAGCTGAAAAAGCTTGTCCTATATTTTTGAAAAGAACTCATCAAAATACCTTAAAATATGTTCCGATTGAAACATTAAAAAAGTTTGCAATAGATTTATCGTAATTTACATATTTCCATATTTAGGTCCACCCCCACCCTCAGGAGTTACCCAAATAATATTTTGTGATGGTTCTTTAATGTCACAAGTTTTACAGTGAATACAGTTTTGTGAATTGATGACAAATTTATTTACTTCATTTTCTTTTTGAACTTCATAAACTCCTGCAGGACAATATCTTTGAGCAGGTTCATCAAATTTTTCTAAAGTATAATTAATTGGTAAATTAGGGTCTTTAAGTTTCAGATGAACTGGCTGATTATCTGCGTGATTTGTACCAGTTAAGTAAACAGAGCTCGTTTTATCAAAAGTTAAAACATTATCATATTTTGGATAATCTATTTTTGGCATATCTTTAGCTGGTTTTAAGGTCTCATGATCAGCGTGCTTATGCTTAAGAGTAAAAGGCATTTTTCCTCTAAATAAAATTTGATCTATACCTGTAAATATTATTCCTAATATTAATCCCCAACTAAAACTAGGTTTGACATTTCTTGCCTCAAACAATTCTTTATATAGCCAGCTATTTTTAAATTTTTGCTCAAATATAGATAAATCTTTATTATCTTTTAAATGCTCATTTATAGTTTCAGCAGCTATTATCCCACTTTTCATAGCTGTGTGAGAGCCTTTGATTTTTGGCATGTTTAAAGTTCCCGCATCACAGCCAACTAACAATGCTCCTGGCATAAACATCTTAGGTAAACTCTGAAAACCTCCCTCAATTAAAGCTCTTGCACCGTATGAAATTCTTTTTCCGCCTTCTATAATTTTCCTGATAGCTGGATGAGTTTTAAATCTTTGAAACTCATCGTATGGAGATAAATGAGGGTTTTTATAATCTAAACCTATGACATATCCTAAGAAAACCTGTTTATTTTCTGCATGATACATAAAACTTCCACCGTAAGTGTTGTTATCTAATGGCCATCCAGCTGTGTGCATTACTAGACCTTCTTCATGAGTTTTCTCATCAATTTCCCATATTTCTTTAAACCCAATCCCGTATTGTTGTGGATCTTTTCCTTTATTTAATTCAAATTTTTGAATTAATTCTTTCCCAAGATGGCCTCTGCAACCCTCAGCAAAAACTGTTACCTTACCTAATAGTTCAATACCTGGTTCAAAACTATCTTTTTTATTTCCTTCTTTATCTATACCCATATCTTGAGTAGCAACTCCTTTTACAGATCCATCATCGTTATATAAAATTTCACTTGCTGGAAATCCTGGAAAAATTTCTACACCTAAATTTTCTGCTTGCTCAGCAAGCCATCTGCATAAATTTGCTAAACTAATAATATAATTTTTATGATTTTGTTGAACTTTGGGAAGCAACCAAGTTGGCCAGCTTAATGATTTTGTTTTTCCTAAAAATAAAAATTTTTCTTTTGTTACTTTAGTTTTGATCGGTGAATTTAGTTCTCTCCAATTGGGTAATAATTCATCTAATGCACGTGTCTCAAAAACATTACCACTTAGAATATGTGCTCCTATTTCTGAAGCTTTTTCTAGTAGACAAACATTTAGATTTGGATCTAATTGTTTTAGTTTTATTGCTGTTGATAAACCTGATGGCCCACCACCAATGATAACAACATCATATTCCATCGATTCCCTAGACATAGACTAGTTTTTAACTGTAAGGATTATTTTTGTATAGTGTTTAATTTGTTCAGCTCTTCCATGAACTGTGGAAGTGCTTCAAATAGATCAGCTTCAAGGCCATAATCTGCAACACTAAATATTGGAGCCTCTCCATCTTTATTGATTGCGACAATTACTTTACTCTCTTTCATTCCAGCTAAATGCTGGATTGCCCCTGAAATTCCAATCGCAATATATAAATCTGGTACAACAACTTTTCCAGTTTGACCAACTTGATGATCGTTACTTATATAACCTGCATCTACGGCAGCTCTTGATGCACCAATGGCTGCTCCTAGTTTATCTGCAACTTCTGTTATTAATTTAAAATTATCTCCACTCTGCATCCCTCTACCACCTGAAACAACAATTCTTGCAGTTCCTAGTTCCGGTCTGTCAGATTTAATTTCTTCTCTCTTAATAAATTTTGTATTAGAAAATTCTTCACCAGCCTCTCCTTTTTCAATTGTTGCAGTTCCACCAGAACTTTCGCATGGTTCAAAAGATGTAGGTCTGATCGTTACACATTTCTTAGTATCATTTGTTTTTACTGTTGCAAAAGCGTTTCCTGCATAAATAGGTCTTAGAAAAGTATCAGGTGATATCACTTTTATAATATCACTCACCTGAGAAGTATCTAAATGAGCAGCAATTCTTGGCATTAAGTTTTTACCAAAAGTATTTGCAGAACAAACTATATGAGAATAATTTTCTGCAAGTTTAACTATTGCTGGTGCAAAGTTTTCAGCTGTAAAATTTTCATAATGTGGTGCTTCTATACTAATTACTTTTTTAACCACTGGTAATTCAGACAGTTTTTTTGCAGCATTCTCGCTATTTTGACCAATAATTACCGCGTGAACTTCAGTATCGATTTGAGATGCAGCAGTTGCAGCGTTTAAAGTAAAAGGCCTTAACTCTTTATTATTATGTTCTGCTATAAGTAATACGGCCATTATATAACTTTTGCCTCGTTTTTTAATTTTTGAACTAATTCAGCAACATTTGCTACTTTAATACCAGCTTTTCTTTTTGGTGGTTCCTCAACTTTTAATTGCTGAACTCTTGGGGTGATATCAATTCCTAAATCAGAAACATTTATTTCTTCTATAGGTTTTTTCTTTGCCTTCATAATATTTGGTAATGATGCGTATCTAGGTTCATTTAATCTTAAATCACAGGTTACAATTGCTGGTATATTAATTTCAACAGTTTCAAGACCTTCGTCAATTTCTCTAGTAACCTCTAAAGAATTATCTTTTACTTCTATGTTCGATGCAAAAGTTGCTTGTGGCCAATTTAATAAAGCACTTAGCATTTGTCCTGTTTGATTACAATCATCATCAATTGCTTGTTTACCCATAAAAACTAAATCAGGTTTTTCTTTTTCTACAATTTTTTGAATAATTTTTGAAACAGCTAAGGGTTCCAAAACACCTTCTGTCTTTACATGAATTCCTTTATCAGCTCCAACTGCTAAAGCTTTTCTAACAGTCTCTTGAGCTTTTTCCTCTCCAACCGTTATTGCAACAATCTCTGTTGCTTTACCTGCCTCTTTTATTTTAACTGCTTCTTCAATAGCGTTATCATCAGGAGGATTAGTTGACATTTTAACATTATCTGTAACTACACCTGATCCATCCTCTTTTACTCTTATTTGGACGTTATAATCAATTACTCTTTTTACAGCGACTAAAATTTTCATTATGCTCTCAATAAATTATTTTCTTTATCGTATGGACTTTCCTCTAATACGGTAGCGTCATACATTTCTCCCAAGATATCAACTTGTAATTTGTCGCCTACATTTGCAAAATCAGGTTTAACCATTGCTAATGCTATTGATTTATCTAATCTAAAACCAAACTCACCGCCAGTTGCTCTTCCAACAACTTTACTGTCTTTATATATAGGATTATTTCCTAATACATCTGCATCTTTTGTATTATGCACTTCAAGAGTAACTAATTTGTTATCGAATCCTTTCTCTCGCCATTTATTTAAGGCTTCCAATCCAATAAAATTTCCTTTATTTGGATGAATAAATCTATCCAACCCAGACTCGTAAGGTGAATATTCAATTGATAATTCTGTGCCTACAAGTTTGTATGATTTTTCTAATCTTAAACTATTCATAGCTCTTATGCCAAAAGGTTTTATTCCTAAATCCTTACCTGCATCCATTAATTTATCAAAAATATGATTTTGATACTCAATTGGGTGATGCAATTCCCACCCTAGCTCACCTACAAAATTTACTCTCATTGCATTAACTGGAGCATAACCAACATTGACCTTTTTAGCAGTTAACCATTTAAAATTTTCATTTGAAAAATCATCTGTAGAAACTTTTTGCATTAAATCTCTGGCTTTTGGACCAGCGACCACAAGTACACCTGTACTATTAGTCAAGTCTTCAAATATAACTGAGCCATCAGTTGGCATCCATTTTTGTATCCAATCATGATCTAATCTTAAATTTGCTCCTGCAGAAACAAGGTAATAAGAATTTTCCGCCTCTTTCATAATTGTAAATTCTGAATGAACACCTCCTTTAGTATTTAAAGCGTGACATAAATTTATTCTGCCAATTTTTTTTGGTAATTTGTTTGCAACTAAAAAATCTAAAAATTCTTCAGCTTTAGGTCCTTTTATTCTACATTTGGCAAATGCTGTCATATCTAACAAGCCAACATTTTCCTTTACATTTTGACACTCTTTTTTAATTGCATCGAACCATTTTGATCGTCTAAACGACCAATCATCTTTTTGTTCCATGCCATCAGTTGCAAAAAAGTTTGGTCTTTCCCAACCAAATTTTTGTCCAAAAACTGCACCCAAATTTTTCATTCTTTCATAACATGGTGCTGTTCTTAAAGGTCTTGCTGCTGGTCTTTCTTCATCAGGATAGTGAGTGATAAAAACATGACTGTACGCTTCCTCATTTTTTGCTTTTAAGTATGATTTAGTTGCATAATTTCCATAACGTCTTGGTTCAACTCCCAACATATCAATAGTAGGTTCGCCATCTACAATCCACTCCGCTAATTGCCAACCAGCTCCACCTGCTGCTGTTATCCCAAAACTGTGTCCTTCATTAATCCAAAAATTTTTTAATCCCCACGCTGGACCAACTATAGGATTTCCATCAGGTGTGTAACAGATTGCACCATTATAAACTTTTTTTACACCAACTTCTCCAAAAGCAGGCACACGGTGAATTGCTCCCTCAATATGCGGCGCTAATCTATCGAGATCCTCTTGAAACAATTCGTACTCTGAGTTTTTTGATGGACCTTCAACATAACAAGCTGGCGCACCATCTTCATAAGGTCCTAATATCAATCCACCTGCTTCTTCTCGCATATACCATCTACTATCACTGTCTCTAAGAACTCCCATTTCAGGAAGACCTTCTTTTTTTCTTTTTTGAATTTCAGGATGGGGTTCAGTTACAATATATTGATGCTCAACTGGAATTACTGGAATATCTAAACCTACCATTTCACCAGTTTGTCTTGCGAAATTTCCAGAACATGAAATTACATGCTCACATTCAATTGAACCTTTATCTGTTTCTACTATCCAGCCATCTTTAGTTTGTTTCATACTTGTTACAGCTGTATTTCTATAAATTTCAGCACCTCTATTTCTTGCACCAGTTGCTAAAGCTTGAGTTAAATCTGCTGGCTGAATATATCCATCTTCTGGGTGTTGTATTGCGCCAACTAAATCATCTGTATGACACAATGGCCAAATTTCTTTTACTTGTTGAGGAGTTAAAAATTTTACATCCACCCCGATGGTTTGTGCAACACCAGCATATTGATGATACTCATCCATTCTATCTTTAGTGCTAGCCAATCGAATATTTGAAACAACACTAAAACCAACATTCTTTCCAGTTTCTTCCTCTAAAGTTTTGTAAAGATTAACTGCATACTTATGAAGCTGTCCAACGGAGTAACTCATATTAAACAAAGGTAATAAGCCAGCAGCATGCCAAGTAGAACCTGAAGTTAGCTCTTTTCTCTCAATTAGAACAACATCAGACCACCCTTTTTTTGCCAGATGATAAAGAGCACTTACTCCTACAACGCCACCTCCAACTACTACAACTTTGGTTTTTGTTTTCATTATCAGACTCCTACTAAATTTTTAATTATTACGAAACAAAAATTTAGGTTAATAGTCAAATTGAGCTTCCAAGAGGAATTGGGCTTGATACCATTGTGGTTAGCCAACAATCTTTTAGTGATCCTTCTTCAGTGTATTTTTCTACTTGCCAATTGAATTTGTGATAAATTTTATTCTTATCAAGTATAATTACCTCAAATTGAACCAATTTATTACTGCCTCCAACCTCAGTAATTGTATGACTTAAATGATCAATCATCATTTGATAAGAGGCACCTTTAATCATCCTTTTAAAATTATTTAAAGGTCCTGTAACCTTCTTATTATTAGGATGAGCAAAATTCCATGTTTGCTCAATACCACTATCCTTAAATTCAAGATCGTTTTGTTGCAACCCACTTAGTTGAATTTTTACCACTTCTTTTGGAGTAATAGCACTACTTGGATTAAGTAATTCAGCTTTTGAAAAAGAGATAGTTATTAAAAGTAAGATTAGTACTTTAAAAATATTTTTCATTTGAGAAGTATTTATTCTGAAGTTTTGTATTTACTATTATTTACTATAAATACAAAAAATATTGGAAGAATTAATGTCAAAAGTGTCACAACAATTAATAAAATCCCAAGTTCAGAATAATCAGCTGTTGTTTGAATTTCACCACTAACTTTATCTTTAACTTCTCTTGTAACAGTAAATATTTCATTTAAATATTTCGTTCCTAATGCACTTGCTGACAATGCGAGGTTGGTGAAGGAGGCAAAAACTGCAAAAAAAGTTGCTTTTAAATGAGATGGAGCATTTTTTGCTATCCAAGCAAGTAATGGAATCATTGATACTTGACCCAAAGGAGATTCAAGAGCTGTATTAATTAAAGCAATAAACTTAGCATCAACCACTCCTCCAGTTAATGAGGATGTCCAATTATGAAAGCCGTAGTACATTCCAACACTTGGTAAAAATAAAATTGCACCTGCAATACTTAAAACAACAATTATTTTGGCAATTGAATTCTTTGCCATAAATGGTCTTAACAAAACAATCCCTGCTAAAGTTAAAATTGATGCAAGTAATGATAAAATTGAAAAAAACTGTTCATTAAATCCAAGTTGATCAATTTCAAACCAAGTTAAACCTGGTCCAGGTCCTGGCATTGCTCTAAAAATAAATATAATTACAGCCGTACCAACTATTGTTAATCTTAATTCCTGAGGTAGTTCTTTAATAAGTTTAAACATTAAAAATAAAATAATTATTACTGAGCCTATAAAAACAATCTCTTGTGCAAATGGGACGTTAAAAGATCCTACTGAGAGTGTGAAAATTACAAAAACTAAACTACCACCTAAAATCCACCAGTTTATCTCTGTTTTTTCATTTCCTCTTTCTTCCTTAAATTCTAATCCTTGAGATTTTAAAATTTTTATTTTTTTTTGTCTTAAGTAATTTGCTAAAATTACACCGAAGATCGAAACTAGAGGTATTACAAGAGCATATAAATAAATTGTTCCATATAAATTTATTTTTTCAGATTGCTCTAAACTTTCAACATCTCTAAATAAAATGACATTTACTAATGCCACAAGAACTGTTCCACCTATTATTGCAAAACGACCAAGAGTTTGCATTGTGGTATGCATTATTTTTACTTGATCTTTACTATAATCTGTTCCCTGTTCATCTGATAAGGGAACTGCTTCAACAGTCATTGCATCTGCAACTACATCCTGAACTACATATCCAACTGGAGCTAAAATGACACTTATTACAAACCAAGTTTCGACAGAAAATATTTCTGACATAGTTTCTGTATGAATAATTAACCCATACATAATCATCAAGCTTAAGGCTATTAGGCTGGCACCTAAATAAACCATATAGTTTTTTCTTTCCCATATAAGATCAACAAGATGTCCTAAAGGCATTTTTAATGCCCAAGGAATCCCTGCCCAAAATCCAAGTCCTGCAAGAAATGCAGCTGATAAATTTAAATAATCTTTAACGAAGAAAGTTCCAACTATTCCAGTTAAACCTGAAATACCAGCAGCCATATAGACCATTAATGGCGGAAGATAAGTCCATTTAAATTCTCTTCCTAAATCTAAGAAAGTGCTATCTAAAAATTTTAATACTTTGTTCATTAGTCACTAAGAACTGGAAAGGCTTGTCTTATTTTTAAGAAATGTTTTTGATATTCCATTTTGGTACATTTATTTTCAACATATCCTATATGATTTTTTTCAACTAACTCTTTTGCATTTTCGTCACGTATTCCAAGTTGCAACCATAAAACTTTAGCACCAATTTTCACAGTGTCCTCTGCAATTGCCAATACTTCTCTAGATGGTCTAAATACATCAACAATATCTATATTTTTTTTTATATCAGTTATTTTAGCGTATACCTCTTCGCCCAAAATTTTTTGACCTTTAGCAGATGGGTTAACGGGAAAGACTTTATACCCATATTTCTGCATATACTTCATCACAATAGTAGATGGTTTAGTTTGATCATTACTAACTCCTATCATAGCAATAGTTTTATATTTTGAGAGAATATCTTTGATCTGACTCATAATTATTTATCACTTTTGATTTGTTCTTCGCAAAATTTCTTTGCCTCATCTAAGTCGGTAATTTTAGTTTCAGACAATTTTTGGCTCGCAGCTAAACACGCATCCACAGCTCTTTTAGTGTTATAATCATTAAAATTAAAAACTATAAACATTCCAAAAATAATTAAGATTATGATGAAAAAATTTTTTTTATTCATCATTATTTGTTTTTCCAGACAGGTTTCCTTTTTTCTAAAAAAGCTGAAATACCTTCTTTAGCATCCATTGCCATCATATTAACAGTCATCATTTTACTTGTGTGTGCATATGCTTTTCTTAAAGGCATCTCTAATTGTTTGTAAAAAGTTTGTTTACCTATCTTTATTGTTAAATTAGATTTAGATGCTATTTTTTTAGCAATACTAAGTACTTCTCTCTTTAGTTTTTGTTTTGAGAAGCAGTCATTTATTAATCCTATTTCTTTTGCATAATTTGCTTTTACTGGCTCGCCAGTTAACAACATTTTCATCATAGGCTTTCGATTAATTTTCCTACTTACAGCGACCATAGGTGTACTGCAAAATAATCCGATATTTACTCCTGGAGTTGCAAATAAAGCATCTTTTGTACTATACGCTAGATCACAACTGGCTACTAACTGACAACCAGCTGCAAATGCAGCACCATGAACTTTTGCGATCACAGGTTTTCTGCCTTCTACAATTTGAAGCATAACTTTTGAGCAAAGATTAAAAAGTTTTTGATATCTATCTCTTTTTTTTAATCCTCTTACCTCTTTTAAATTATGACCTGCACTAAACCCTTTGCCTGCGCCTTCTATTATTATAACTTTGACTTTATTGTCAGCATCTAATTTCTTTAATACTTTTAATAAGTCGATAAGATTTTTAAATGATAATGAATTATATGTTTTTGGTTCATTAAGTATTATTGACGAAATTTCACTATTAATTTTTATAATTTTAATATTACTAGTCATTATAGCTATTTTAGTTTGCCCTCTTCTCTCATTTTAGCTCTAATTTTTGTCGCTGAAATTTTTTGCGTTTCTTCATCCAATACTATTTCTTCCATTTTATATCCAACTCCTCTGCCATAACAAATATTTGTAATATTTGGCACTACCATAATTTTAAACCTACCTTCAAATTCTGGATTTAATCTATCTTCAATATTTTTTTTCACTGTCTCAAAATCAAATGGATTATCATCTACACCCTGTACATCTCTTATTTGAATACAAACTTGACCTGTTTTTTTAATAATTTCCTTAAATAAAGTATAATGACCATCATGAAACGGTTGCCATCTTCCAAGCATTTGTGCTGTTGGTTTTTTATTATCCCATTGATATGTCATTTTTTGATCTCCTTAACGATTTTTAAAGCCCAATTCTTAGCATCTTGAGTAGTAACATGGTAATTAAATGTTTTTGGCTTTACAAACATTTGATTTGTATCATCAAAACGTCCTTCTTTAATTGTATCTACCCAAATTATGAAATCTGCTGGGAATAAGCTTCTCGCTTCTGGAGTGGGTGCTATGAAATCTGCAATAACATAATGACCGTCACTCTTTAACTTAAGGGCAAACTCAGCCATTCTTTTTGCTTGTCTAATTCTTCCTTCTTTTGAGAAATCCCAATCATCTGCTGCTTTTCTTACTTCGTCAGCATTTAATCTTTTAGCATTTAAATACGGCGCTATTTCATTTGCTAAAGTTGTTTTACCTGCACCAGGTAATCCCATTACCAAAATTATTTTCATTTTACTTTATACAATCCTAACCAAGCATTTACATCTTTACTCGCTATATAATCAGATTTAAAAAATTCAATTTCTGACCATTTGTTGTTTGCTTTTAAATCTAAAATTTTTTTATCAAAACCATAGTCTTTATAAATTCCTTCATTAATTGTAAAACAAATTAAACCACCAGGTTTTGTTATTCTTATAAATTCATTTAATGCATCAGATTTCACGTGTCCAAACGTAAAAGTTCCAACACACATAACACTATCATAAAGATTATCACTTAATTCAATACGTTTGTTTAAATCAATCTTAAATAATTTTTGATATAAATTTCTTGGAACTGTATCTAACAACTTCTGTGAAAGATCAGCACCATGAAAGTTTTTATAACCAAATTTTTTAAGTTGTTGTCCTACTAATCCGGTTCCACATCCTGCATCAAAAAAAAGTGCATCTTTATTAGCTAAATATTTTTTTATTACTTCAACAGTTTCTTTGGGGCCTGTATAGTTCCATTCAACCATATCTCTATTATATTTATCTTTTTCTCCCCACTCATCATAATACCTCATCACTTCTTCGGTAGTCTTGAGTTTGTAAATTGGAACTTTATTTCCCACATCTTTTAGTGCCATAAAATTTTATCCTATTAAATTTTGAGCTACCCATTTGTGAAATTGATGGGTTGGTTGATCCATTATTGGTGAAAAATTTCCTCCATTGTAAACAGGTGAATTTCTACCTTCTTGCATACCTTCAACAGCATTTATATCTTCAAACATTACATCTTTCCAAAATTTTAAATTTTGTTTTCTCATTTCTTTTAATTGTTCACCGTTTGCACTCTCTTCTCCAACATAGTACATTTGCATGTGTTCTTTTGTTTTATTCATTGATAAAGGTTCTAGCCAAAAAACATAAAAATGATCTACATGCAAACCAATCATAACATTTGGGAATAGAGCTATGTATTCAGAATTTTTTAACATACTTTTTTCCCAATTAGGAAATGTATCAAAAATTTTATTACCTTTAACAATTTGATCATATTTTTTACTTCCTTGTCCAGCAAATCGATTTGGTAAACCTTGAATGTGATAATGATCATTAATGTTTGATATTTTATTTAGTTCAGGATGAATTGTTGGCAAATGATAGCTTTCGCAATAATTTTCTATAGCAAATTTCCAATTGGTTTTTACTTCTAGGCTGAAGTAACCATAGTCATTTGATTTTACTATTAACTTTTGATCATCTTTATTTATGAATTTCGACCATCTTTCTTCGAGAGGTTTGATGTACTGGTCAAAATCTAACTCATTTGAATTGATATTGACAAATATTATATCCATCCAAAGTTTAGTTTTAACTTCTTTTAAATTACTCTTTGTTTTATTGAAGTTTGTAGACTGATGATTATTTAAGCCACCAATATGAGGAGTTGCAACTAATTGTCCATTAAAATCATATGCCCAAGAATGATACGGGCATCTAATAACATTTTTTAAAGTACAGGCCTTATCCAGAAGTTTAAATCCCCTATGACTACAGACATTGTGAAAAACTCTTACATCCATGTTTTTGTCTCTGATTAATATCAAAGGAATCCCGAGTAGATTGTAGGGTTTGGCATCTCCAATTTTTGGAATTGAGCTTCCAACCCCAATTGCTGTCCATTTATTATAAAAAATTTTTTCCTTTTCATGAGCCAAATAGTCTTGATTTGTATAGCACTCATTAGGTAAGCCATTTGCCACTTCTATTGGCTTGTCTACATTGTTGATTTTTTCAATATCTAGTATCTTTGATAAGGGTAAATTTTTAAGATTCTGATGCACAAAAAAAATTATCATTCGCATAAATTTTGGCAACAAATTTCATTAAGATAGATAGATGAATTTCTTTGACAGCTTTTTGAAAACAGATAATGATCTGAAAAATGAATTTTTCTCTAGAAATTGGGCCAAAGACGGAAGTTGATGTGGTTCCTGCATTAAGTGATGTTTACATCACTATGTTGCCAGGTGGAGATTATAGAGAAACTGCCGAAAAGGCTTCAGAACTTGTTAGAAAAGGATTTAATCCAGTGCCCCACTTTCCAGCTCGATCGATGCAAGATGAAAAGGAACTTAAAGATTATGTTTCCAGATGTAAGGACGGTGGAGTTAAGCAAGTTTTAATTATTGGTGGTGGTAGAGAGCCTGCAGGAAAATTTGACAGTTCATTTCAACTTTTAGAAACAGGATATTTCGAAAAAATGAAAATAGGAATAGCTGGACATCCTGAGGGAAGTCCTGATATATCCGACTCAGAATTAGAAAAAGCTATGATAGATAAAAAGCCTTACGCTGATTATATCGTAACTCAATGGTTGCTTGATCCTCAGCCTATTATAGATTTTATTTCTAAACAAAGCGTACCAGTGCATGTTGGAATTACTGGGCCATTAAAAATATCTAGCTTAATCAAGTTTGCTAATATTGTTGGGGCAAAAAATTCTATTAACTTTCTTAAATCTAATTTTACTAAGGCGTTAGATTTATTGAAACCTAAAGACCCTAATGATTTAATTGGGAAAGTTAAATCGCATACTGATAACTTCCACATTTATACATTCGGCGGCTTGAAGGAAACTAACAAGTGGTTGAAGGAGAATAGTTATGTCTAATGAATTTGACTATACTAAATTAAAACATGTTACTTCTGTTGATCAATCAGACAGAGAAGTACCATACAATTTAAGACAAAGTGGGCCAACAAAAGTTGAAATGTTAATTTCAACAAGAGTGAGAAAATCACCATATTGGCATTTATCAATGCAGGCAGGATGCTGGAGAGCAACTGTCTATAATCGTATTTATCATCCAAGAGGTTATGTAAAACCTGAAGATGGTGGAGCAATGGTAGAATATGATGCGATTGTTAATCATGTAACTATGTGGAATGTTGCTGTTGAAAGACAAATAAGAGTAAAGGGTCCAGATGCAGAAAAATTTACTGATTATGTAATCACAAGAGATGCAACGAAAATTTCTCCAATGAGAGCAAGATATGTAATTTTATGTAATGCTTATGGAGGTGTCTTAAATGATCCAATTTTATTAAGAATTTCTGAAGATGAATTTTGGTTTTCTTTGTCAGATTCTGATATTGGAATGTATTTGCAAGGCGTAAACGCGGATGGAAGATTTAATTGCACAGTAGAAGAAATAGATGCTTGTCCTGTGCAAATCCAAGGACCTAAATCAAAAGCTTTAATGAAAGACCTTTGTGGAGATCAAGTAGACTTTGATAATATGCCTTTTTATGGATTGGCGGAAGCAAATATAGGCGGAAGAAGTTGTGTTATTTCACAGTCTGGTTTTTCTGGGGAGGCTGGTTATGAAATATATTTAAGAAATGCAACTCTATATGCTGAAGATATGTGGAATTCTGTTCTTAAAGCAGGAAAAAAACATAACCTCATGGTTATTGCACCAGCACACCATAGAAGAATTCAAGCAGGTATTCTTTCTTGGGGACAAGACATGGACCAGCAACATAATCCTTTTCAGTGTAACCTGGGATATCAGGTTTCTTTATCTGGAAAAGGAGAGTGGAATAAAAAAGGAGATTATGTAGGAAAATCAGCTTTAGAAAAAATGAAAGCAGATCTTGTTGATGGAAAAAAACCATATAAACTTCAGTTAGTTGGTTTAGAGTTTGGTGGTAAACCAATTGAGGATTATGCACCTGATTTTTGGTTAGTTTCTCCTGAAAGTGGTGGTGATCCTGTAGGATTTATCACTTCTCCTTGGTATCATCCTGAAAAAAAACAAAATATTGCAATGGGATATGTGCCATTTGATGGAACTCTAAATGCGAATGGTTTTCCAAAAGGTAAGGTTGGGACAAAATTTAAAGTGCACTTACCTGAACAATACTCTGAAAAAGCTGGAGTTCCAGTTGACGCAGTTGTAGTTGATATTCCATTTAAAGAGTCTTTTAACGCTAACACAAGAGAAGTTGTAAAAGGCTAAAAATATTATGGGGAAGTTAAGTTTAGCTTCCCCACAAAATCAATGACAAAAGGTTTTTTAATTGTAATTTGCATTACTATTGCGATTGCTTTAATATTATTTCCTTTGATAGTTTCTTATAAAGCACAAAAGAATAAAAAGAATAGAAATTAATGTTTGGAGAATTTTTAAATATAATTGTCAGATCAATAAAATTAGACAAAACACTTTATTCAGATAATAAAAATTTTGCTGAAGCCTCAATTTATTTTGCAGGTATTATAATGATTTTAGATGGTATAGCTGGAGCAGTTGCAGCAAATACAATCATTAAAACTGCAATTGCAATGTCTGGCCTTACTGCAATTATTACCTGGTTGATTTGGGCAATTTTTATTTATGTAATAGGGGTAAAACTTTTTCCAGACAAACAAACTAAAGTTTCATTTAAAAAAGTTTTAACTGCAGTTGGTTATGCGCATGCTCCAGGACTACTAAGATTCTTTGCAGTAACTCCAGACTTAATGATACCAATAATTTTTCTTACACAATTTTGGATATTTGCTGGTTTAATTATTTCAACAAAACAAATTCTAAATTTAAAATCTAATTTCAAATCTTTTGGAATTATTCTTTTATCTTTCTTAATTATAGCTTTTTTATCTATTTCTTTTGTGATGAGCAGAATGAATATGCTGCCAGTTAATCAAATAAGTTAAAGTGGAAAAATAGTTTTTGAAACCCTACAAGATTTACAAAGTTTGAACCCTGTCATTATAAGATTTTGAAATACACTTTCATCCTCTTTTCTACATTCATCACAAATATTATCTAAATCATTGCTATTATTATCTTTAAAATCTTTATCTAAATCTTTAGTCATTATCTGTTAAACCTGCTCCAGCAGCACCTTTTTTTAGACTATCAGTTTCTTCAACAAAAGTGTTCTCGGATAATCTATATAAACTTTTCCATTCTTCTTCATTAAAGTTATCTTTATTATCAATAAAATTTATCTCTAAGTTTTTTGAATTTTTTGGAAATTCATCATTTAAGAAGTTAGAATAAATATTTACATTTAAATTTAATAAGATTTCTTTCTCATCAAATTTAACATTAATTTTTTTTCCACTAATTTCTGAGGATTTGCTCAAAAATGATATAAAAATAATTGGGTATGCAATATTGGAGATATAAATTTTTTCATAATTTTCGACTATTTTTAGTTGATCTAAAAAACTAATTCCTAAAATGATTGGGCAATAAGGATTTGGGGAAGAAGAATTTGACTGATTTATTGAACCTAAGTTCTCATACTTATTTTTTTTCTTATCATTAAAATAAGAATTTAAATGTTTGATACCGGGTAAACCAAACATCTCTAATTGTCTTATACATTTTCCAATTTCCTCAGCTTCACCCCATGAAAATCCAGCAGCTTTTGACGCTCTTTTAGCCGTAGTTTCAATCTCGCTTAAAGATTTCATTTTTTAATTACTTGACCTATAGACCCACTGTTCGTCATAGTTTTTTAATTCATCAGGTAGTGGTGCTCCTTGGAACATACAAATTCTTAACCATTTATCTGATCGTGGATCAAATTTTAAGGCTCCAAAAAAAGATAGCTTTAACCTTAGCATATCTATAGGCATTATATTTTTACCAATAGTATTATCTTGTATCTCAGAGTATGGAAATTTTTCAACAATAAATACTCTCCTAACAATGTGTCTAAGCTCAGAATTTTTAGACAAAAATTCTGCAACAGTAGAATTATTTTTCATATCTAATAATTTTTTATGCAGTTTTTTTACATCTCTAGCTATTGCAAGTGGTTGTTCTAATTCAGATCCGCCTTCTTCAAATCTATCAGCTAATCTAGGCTCCTCTTTATTCTTGGAAATAAACCAAAAATTTTGTGAATTTTGTTTTTTTTCAAAGTTTATTTTTAAAATATTTGAATATTTTTTTTCAATAATATTGATTAAATCTTTAATTGTTCTGCTAGTTGGAATAGTAAAGTATTTATCCTCATCAGAACTCATCTGACTTACTAACGGATTAGTTATTTCATTATATGGTTCCATCATAATA
>CACNRD010000005.1 GCA_902622795.1 uncultured Pelagibacteraceae bacterium
AAAGGATCTTTTGTTGGCAAAAATGCAGTACTAATGCCGTGCTATGTTAATATTGGTGCGTACATAGATGAGGGCACTATGATTGATACTTTTGCAAGAGCAGGAAGTTGCTGTCAAATTGGAAAAAATTGTCATATTTCAGCTGGCTCTGGTGTTGGAGGTGTATTGGAGCCTGCTCAAGCATTACCCACGATAATTGAAGACAATGTTTTTCTCGGTGCTATGTCAGAAGTTGTTGAAGGTGTAATAGTTGGTGAAGGATCTGTATTAAGTATGGGAATGTATATTGGTCAATCTACAAAAATAGTTGATAGAAAAACTGGTGAAATTACTTATGGAAAAATACCACCTTATTCGGTTGTTGTACCTGGTTCTTTACCAGATAAAAATAATCCCACAGCGCCATCACTTTATTGTGCGGTAATTATTAAACAGGTTGATGAAAAAACTAGATCAAAAACATCAGTAAACGATCTTTTGAGAGAATAAAAATGAAAAAAATCAACGAACTTCAATTAGCTAAAGAGCTAATTAGGTTTCCTTCAGTAACCCCTGTTGATGCAGGTGTAATGAGTTTTTTAGAAAAAAAGCTAAAACTACTTGGTTTTAAAACTAAAGTACTTGAATTTAGAGAAAAGAACAGCAAACCAGTAAAAAACCTTTACGCAAGACTTGGTAATAAAAGTCCTAACTTTTGTTATGCAGGTCACTTAGATGTGGTGCCTGCTGGAAACCTTAAGGACTGGACAGTCAATCCATTTAAACCCTCGATTAAAAAAGGCCATTTAATTGGAAGAGGTGCAAATGATATGAAAAGTTCAATAGCAGCATTCGTTGCAGCAATTAGCAATTTTATTGAAAATTACTCAGATTTTAAAGGCTCAATTAGTCTTTTAATTACCGGAGACGAAGAAGGTGTCGCTATTAATGGGACGAAAAAAGTTGTGGAGTATTTAAAAAAAAGAAAAGAGAAAATCGACTTTTGTTTAGTAGGTGAGCCAACTAACCCAAGTAAATTGGGTGAAATGATTAAAATTGGGAGAAGAGGAAGTATGAACGGTAGATTAACTATTACTGGAATACAGGGGCACGTAGCTTATCCTCAACGAGCAAATAATCCTTCAACAGCGCTTGTACAAATTCTTAAAGAAATAAAAGATATCAAATTTGATCAAGGAACAAAGGATTTTCAAGCAACTAATTTGGAAATAACAAAAATAAATATTAATAACACCGCTGATAATGTAATTCCAGGTCTCGCTGCAGCTACATTTAATATAAGATTTAATAATAAACACTCCTCTACTTCCCTGAGGAATAAGGTAAATAAAGTTATTAAAAAAATATCAGCTAAAAATAAATCTAAATATAAAATTGAATATAGTGTATCTGGAGAAGCTTTTTTAACAAATCCTAATAAAACAACTTTTATGATACAAGATATAATTAAGAAAATTACAAAAATTAAACCTAAACTTTCAACAACAGGAGGAACTTCAGATGCAAGGTTTATTAGGAAAATTGCACCTTGTTTAGAATTTGGTTTAGTTGGTAAAACCATGCACAAAGTAGATGAGGCAGTTTCACTGTCAGATTTAAAAAAATTGACCCTAATATATTTAAATATATTGAAAAATTATTTTAAGTGAAAACAGGGTTAATTACATCAGATACATATCAAAATCACAATACTGGGGATGGACATCCTGAAAAAATTGATAGAGTTACTGCTGTAATAGATAATTTTAAAAAAATAGACAACAAAAAACTAATTTGGAAGAAACCAAATAAATTTGAGAATTCTTTTTTAATTAAAACTCACACATTAAATTATATAGATCAAGTAAATAAATCTTTTCCAAAAAAAGGATATAATTTTCTTGATGGCGACACCATAGTTTCTCCTGGTAGTAAAGATGCTTCTAAGGATGCTGTAGGTTCAATTATTACTGCAATTGATGGGGTGCAGAATAAAGAGTTTAAAAATGCATTTTGTGCAGTAAGACCACCTGGGCACCATGCGGAAAAAGAAAAAGCGATGGGTTTTTGTATCTTCAATAATGTTGCTGTTGGAGCAAATTACTTAATCGAAAAACATAAATATAATAAAATAGCAATTATTGATTTTGATGTTCATCATGGAAACGGTACTCAAGACATTTTTTATGATAACGAAAAAGTTTTATTTATTTCTACTCATCAATATCCTTACTATCCAGGTTCTGGCTCTGAAAAAGAAAAAGGTAATTTTAACAACGTATTAAATATCCCTCTTGAAGCTGGAACATCTGCAGAAAAGTATCTAAACGCTTACGAAAATGTTCTAAATAAAGTGAGAGAGTTTAGGCCTGAATTCTTGTTGTTTTCTGCAGGTTTTGATGCACACATTGACGATCCTTTGGCCCAACTGCAGCTTAGTTCTGAGGATTTTTATAAAATTACTAAAAGAACATTGGAGATCTCAAAACCATTTTGTAATGGAAATGTTGTTTCAATACTTGAGGGTGGATATGATCTTAAAGCTTTACAAGAAAGTACCAAGAGACATGTTGATGCTCTCATAGAATTTAATTGATAATTAAATATAATTATCTAAACACAATCTAAATGAAGCTTTTCAGAATTAAAAAGTCAGCTATAGATAAAAAAGGAAGAGGACTTTACGCAACAAAAGATATTAAAACTGGAACTAAAGTAATTGATTACATCGGTAAATTAATTACGAAAAAACAAACTGAAGAATCTGATAAATACGACAATGGTAAACCCATTTATTTATTTACTATAAATAAAAGATACGATCTTGATGGAGATTTTCCATGGAATACTGCAGGTTTAATAAATCATTCATGTGATAACAACTGTGACTATGATGGTAAGGGACTAAAAATTTGGGTTAAAGCAATAAGAGATATTAAAAAGGGTGAGGAATTTACTTGTGATTATGGATTTGGTTATGATGAAAATTACAAACAATTTCCATGTAAATGCAAATCTAAAAACTGTTGTGGCTATATAGTAAGAGCTGAGTCTAGATGGAGAATTAATAAAAAGTTTGCAATGAGCAACAAAAAAATTAATAAATAACTCTATATAAAAAAAGCCCTTCGGGTGGCGCTGGTGGAGCACACAGTACTCTTTTTTTAGATTTAAATACTTTGTCAAAAGTTTTTAGATCCCATTTCTTCTCACCCAAATATTTTAGACAACCTACCATCGATCTTACTTGCTGTTGTAAAAATGATTGTGACTTAAATTCTATTTCAATTTTATTTTTTAATGTTCTTATTTTGATTGATTTAATTGTTCTGATTGGACTTTTAGCGTGACAACTTGATGATCTATAGGTTGAGTAGTCATTCGTTCCCAATAATTTTTTTGCTCCTTTTTTCATTAAATCAACATTTAGTATTTTCCTCACATGCCACCCTCTTCCATTTTCAATTACAGGAGCACTTATTTGATTAAAAATTATATATCTATAAATTCTTTGTTTAGCAGAAAATCGTGAATGAAATTTTTCACTTCTTTTTTTAATTTGAGTAATTGCTATACCTTTATTATTAAGAAAATGATTAATTGATTTTAAAAATTTTGTTAAATCTAAAATTTTTTTTTGACAATCAAAGTGAGCTGACTGAGCATGAGCATGTACACCTGCATCTGTTCTGCCAGATCCATTTAGAATTATTTTTTCTTTTAAAAGTTTTGATAAATGTTGTTGAATTAATCCTTGAATAGTAGAGCCTTTTTTTTGAATCTGCCAACCTCTAAAACTCGTTCCAACATATTCAATAAGAACTTGATACCTCGCCATTTAAATCTGATGGCCTTTTCTAATTTTTGAACCAAGCATAAATTCACCAATATTTTGAGGCCTTTTTCCTTGTCTTTGTATCTCCGTGACTTTAATTGATTGCTTATCTCCACAAGCAATTTCTAAATAATCGTTAAGAACCTCTCCCGGATTTCCAATCCCATTGCTTATTTCTCCTTTTAAAATTTTATATCTCTCACCACTTGATATAAAAAAAGCACCTGGGACCGGATATAAACCATTTATTTTCCCTATAATATTTTCTGCATTACTGGTCCAATCAATTAAACCCTCTATCTTTTGAATTTTTGGAGCATAAGTAGCTTTTGAATGATCTTGATCCACGAAAATTGCTTTGTCTTCAAGTATGTCATCAATATTATCTAAAATTTTTTCTGCGGCAAAAAAAGATAACTTTTCAGCAATCTCAGAAGAATTAAAATTATTCTCCATATTGATTTTATAGGTATTGCAAACTGGACCTGCGTCTAATTTTTCTTCTATTTTCATAATACTGACCCCAGTTACTTTATCTAAATTCATTATAGCTCTTTGTATAGGTGCCGCTCCTCTCCACTTGGGTAGAATAGATGCATGTATGTTTATAAATCCTTTTTTTGTTAAACTTAAAAATTCTTTAGGTATAATTTGTCCATAGGCTACAACAATTGCTAGATCTGCATCTACTGATTTAAAAAATTCGTATTCTTCTTTATTTTTTTTTAAAGTTGATGGTGCCCTGTACTCTAAATTTAAAGTTTCAGAAATTCCTTGAATAGGAGATTTATTAATTTTTTGTCCACGATGTGATTTTTGTGGAGGTTGAGTATAAACGCATGTCACAGGATATCCATTTTGATAAAGAGATTTCAAAATTGGTACAGCAAACATGGGTGTACCCATAAAAATAATTTTCTTAGCCATGAATTAAACTTCGGCTGTACTTGATTTTAATTTTGATAATTTTTTAATTATCATCGATTTTTTTAATTTTGAGAGATAATCGATAAATAATATACCTTCTAAGTGATCCATTTCATGTTGAATGCATGTAGCAAGTAAACCTTCAGCCTTTAATAATTGTTTTTGTCCATTATAATCTAAATACTCTACTACACATTTACTTGGTCTATCTATATCTGCAAATTGGTTTGGAACCGAAAGGCATCCTTCTTCATAAGTTGCTTTTAAAGGGTCTTTATTTTTAATTATAGGATTTACAAAATATCTTGGCTCTTTTTTATTTTCTTCTTTGCAAATATCCATGACTATAATCCTTTGTGGTATTCCAACTTGTATTGCAGCAAGACCAATTCCGTTGGCAGCATACATGGTCTCCAACATATCTTTCATTAGTTTCTGCTCTTCTTTTCCAACTTGATTTACTGGTTTTGAAACTTGTCTGAGTAATTTATTGGGTTCTGTAATAATAGTTCTTATAGCCATATTATGTTTATTTTATTATAAATTTTATACTTTTAAAGGTAGAATTTTTAACAAAAGTTTATTTCTAATCAAATCAACATTTAGCTGATTGAGTGTATTGATAATAAAATAAACTGTATCTTCATCTAAATTTTCTATTTTTTCTGGACCAATAACTTCAATTACCCTAAGCAATGCAGCACCAATTTCTTTATTTTCAATCATGAACTGAATGTCTGCTGGCATTTCTGAATGGTTAATCTCATACAGACTGTCGTATTTTTTTGGGATTTGAACCCCATCGGATTTCAATGCCTCTAAGAAAATAATATCTTTTTTGGATAAAAAATATTTTTTGTCTTTTTTGATCTTCTTTAAAAATTTTTCAAGATCTTGTTCTATCTGAGATTTCGCATAATCTCCGTTAAAATAATTTACTAATTTGGACTGATGCAAAACTTTATTGTTAAATTTAATTTTTTTATCACTTACTTGCTCGATTTTAGAATAGCTATTATAAAAAGTTGTGTAATTTGAAGGTACGTCATCTTTTGGAATTTGATTTAAAAAACGTTTTAATTCTACATCAAAAGCATTACCAATCTCATCCTTATTAAATGCATCTTTTAAAGTTTTCATCAGCTCTAACTTTGAATTAGGCTCCTCCGTTAAAAGTGTTCGCTGGTATAATAGCGCTCTTCCTTCTATTGGTGATAAGGACTTATAAACTTCTTGGGCATTTAACAGTTGACTAATATTAAATTGAAACTTTTTATAAAATTCAAATAAATCTTTTTCTGAATAATTTTTATCATGAACTGCTTTTTCAATCGTTGAAATTTTATCTAAATCAGTGATTTCTACATCTCTAATGTTAAAAAGAAGATTTGATGCAGATAAATATTGCCAAATAAATTTTGGAGTATTCACATTTGGCTCAAATGAAAATTCAGGATCAGTTCTGTGCGCTAAATGAAAATCCAAAATAGAGTTTTCAGAAATTGTTTTATCTGCTTCCTCCACATATCCAAATAAATAACTTATTTTATTTTCATAGTAGTCATCTTGAAAACCAAGTTCTTTTTTTAAATCTAAAATTAATTGAGCCTCTTCATTTTTACCATAATTGATTAAACAATATAAATTGAACTTGGACAAATATTCTTCCTCAATCGGTTTAGTAATATTAGAAAAAATTTCACATGATTTTTTTATGTTTGAGGCAGATAAATAAGTGTCAACTAGAAACCTAGTTAGCTCAGGGTGCAAATTAATAGTCTGATTTTTTATCAAATATTCCTCAATTAAGTCAAGATTAGAGTTTTTAATTAACCAATCAGATTTAAATTTCAAAAACTCTTGCTCGCTAATATTTTGATTTGGATAGTAGGCATTGGTTAACAAGGAAATATTCATTATTTCTGAAGCATCTTGTGAAAGATTATATTTATAAATGTTTTCAAAAAGACTTTTTAATTTAGAACCATCAGAATTTAACCACATATCAATACTTAATCCATATTCAGCCGGGTCATATAATCCTATAATTTTAATTTCTTTCGACGCAACATCTTGGTCTAGTTTAATCGGATCAATTTTCTTGTTTGATTGTATGTCATAAATACTGCTTGCAGTGCTATTGTTTTCATTTTGATTAGAAATATTAGTTTCTACAACAATATCCGTTTCTTTTTTTTCTAAATTCCAGATATCAACTGGTTTATCGTCTGCGAATGTATTTGTAGCTGTTAATAAAAAAAATATTAAAATTGAAAAATATTTCTTATTTAACAATTTTAAAATTTTCATTTGGAATTATTTTTTCTATTTCTTTTTTAGGTGCAGGAAAATCTAATGAGTTTATAAAAAATACAATTCCTATTACAACAATCAATCCAAGTGTTGATTTAATTACAATTCCTGTAATACTAGCCTTACCTGAACTTGTGTTTTTAGTAAATTGCATATAACTTTAAATAATTTCAAATTAAGACATATTTGTGTTTTTTCAATAAAGAAACTTATGAAATCAAAAGAAAATCTTGTTTTTTTAGGAATGATGGGATCTGGAAAGAGTTCTATAGGCATGCTGGTCGCAAAAAAACTTAAATTAAATTTTATAGATATAGACAATGAGATTGAAAATAAAGTTGGAACAACCATAAGCAAAATGTTTGAGGATAAAGGTGAAGATTTTTTTAGAAAAATTGAAGAGAAAGTGACATTAAAAAATTTAAAACTACACTCTTCTGTGATTTCTCTTGGTGGTGGAGCTTTCATGAATGAAAATATTAGAAAGGAAGTTTTAAAAAGTCATATATCGTTTTGGCTAAACTGGAATAATAATATCTTATTAAGGAGGATAAAAAATAGTAAAAAAAGACCTCTTGCAATAAACTCATCAGATAATCAAATAATTGATTTAATTCAAAAACGCTCTACCGTTTATGCAAAAGCTTTGTTTGAAATTAAATGTGATAACTTAAGTAAAAATGAAGTAGTTAATAAGATAATTAAAATTTATGAGTCAAATTAAATTAAATATAGAGACAAAAACACAAAAATATCCTATCTATATTGGAAAAAAACTATCATCGAATATTTCTCAGATTATAAAATCTAACTCAATAAATTTTAACAGATATCTTTTAGTTATAGACGGCAATGTTCCTAAAAAATTTGTTTCAATTATTAAAAAATCTTTAAAAAATAAAATAAGTTATATTCATTATTTTAAAGCTAATGAATTAAATAAGAATATGAATAGTATAAACAAGATTTTAGAAATTTTGTTAAATAAAAATTTTTCTAGGGATGATTGTTTGATATCTGTTGGTGGAGGAATTACAGGAGATATAAGTGGTTTTGCTGCAAGTCTTTTTAAGAGGGGACTTAAGTTTATAAACGTACCTACTACTCTTTTGTCCCAAGTAGACTCATCAATTGGTGGTAAGACTGGGGTAAATACTAAGTATGGTAAAAATCTAGTTGGAAGTTTTTACCAGCCCAATCTTGTTATTTCTGATACTGAGTTTTTAAAAACATTGCCTAAGAGAGAAATAGTTTGTGGATATGGAGAAATTTTAAAACATTCTATTATTGGGAATAAAAAATTTTATAATTTTTTAAATAACCATAAAAACAAAATTTTAAAGCTTACTTCTCCGTTTCTTGAAAAGGCTATTTATGAAAGTTGTAAGATTAAAAAGAGCGTAGTTGAAAAAGATGAAAAAGAAAAGGGTTTAAGAAAAATTTTAAATTTTGGTCATTCGTTTGCCCATGCTTATGAAGCAACATTAGGATTTAGCAAAAAGTTAAATCATGGAGAAGCTGTAATACTTGGAATGAAAACTGCACTAAATTTTAGTCTTAAGACAAAATTTATGGATAAAAGAGAGTATTATTCAATCATAGATCATATTGATAACTCTGATTTACCATCTTCTGTAAGTAAATTTTTTAGTCCAAAAGATGTAAACAAAATTTTAAGTTTTATGGCAAAAGATAAAAAAAATAGATCAAATAATATTAATTTGGTCTTACTCAAAAAAATTGGAGCCCCAATAATTAATAAAGAATATTCTAAAAAAAAAATAGGTTTATTTTTAAAAATTTTTTTACGAAATTAAAATTTGTATTGAGTGAATAGATTCTTTCATCTCCTTATCTAAAATTTTATAAATTTTCTTATTACTTTCTATTTTATTCATGGTTTTAAGTTCATTCGAAATTAAACTTATTTTCAAATGAAATTTACCTTCCTGATTGCCAGCGTGATTTTTATGAAGAAAGGATTTGTCCTCAATTTTAATATTTTCAATATTTATCTGATTTTGTAATTTTTTTTTTACAATTGCAATTAAGTCATTTATATCCATAAGTAGAATTTATTATATATCATGAAAAATATTTGTGACTGGAATAATTGTAATGAAATTGGTGAATATAAAGCACCAGTTGAAAAAGATAATAGTAAAAAATTTAGAATGCTTTGTCTTGAGCATGTCAAGGAATTCAATAAGAATTGGAATTACTTTTCAGGTATGAATGATGACCAAGTAATGGATTTTTTAAAGTCTGACATGATATGGCATAAGCCTACTCAAAGTTTCAGCTCTTCAGATAATTTTTTTAAAGTTCTTTGGAATACAACTTTGAAAGATGAATTAGATAAAGATAAAATAAATGGTGATTATAATCATATGCGTCAATTTAAATTTGATCACAAAGATATCAAAGCGTTTGGTATTCTTGGTATTTCCGTAGGTCTAAAGTGGAAGAAAATACAGGACAAATTCAAAGTGCTTGTGAAAAAATTCCACCCTGATATGAATTCTGGAAATAAAAAATACGAGGAAAAACTTAAATTAATAACTTTAGCTTATACACAGCTTAAAAATACATATAGAGATAAAATTGACACCAAATCTTGACATAAAACCAGATATCAAAGTTTCCTTAAAACAAACGTTTGGCATAGATTCAGAGATGGAAGTAGATGCATTTTCAAAAAAAAATGATTATGTTCCTGAAATTGATAAAAGTTATAAGTTTGACAGAGACACCACACTAGCAATCATTTCTGGATTTTCATTTAATAAAAGAGTTTTAGTTCAAGGATATCATGGTACAGGTAAATCTACTCATATTGAACAAATAGCTGCTAGACTAAATTGGCCATGTATTCGTGTAAACCTAGATAGCCATGTTAGCCGAATAGATCTAATCGGAAAAGATGCAATTGTCTTAAAAGAGGGCAAACAAGTCACTCAATTTAATGAGGGGATCTTACCTTGGTCTATTCAGAATCCAATTGCTCTTGTGTTTGACGAATATGATGCAGGAAGGCCTGATGTTATGTTTGTGATTCAGCGAGTTTTAGAAGCTGAAGGTAATTTTACACTACTAGATAAAAATAAAGTAATAAAGCAAAATAAATTTTTTAGATTATTTGCAACATCAAACACTGTAGGCTTAGGAGATACTAGTGGTCTTTACCATGGCACTCAACAAATAAATCAAGGTCAAATGGACAGATGGAATATAGTGACTACGCTAAATTATCTTAGTCTTGATAAAGAGATGGATATTGTATTAGCTAAAAACAAAATCTTAAATAATTCAAAAGGAAAAGAAGTTGTTTCTAACATGATCAAAGTAGCCTCTTTAACACGTAAAGGATTTATTGCAGGTGATATTTCAACAGTAATGAGTCCAAGAACTGTTATGCACTGGGCTGAAAATTCGGAGATCTTTAAAGATATTGGTTACGCCTTCAGAGTAACTTTCCTAAATAAATGTGACGATATAGAGAAAAATACTATCGCTGAGTATTATCAAAGATGTTTTGGTGAAGAATTACCTGAGTCATTGATAAATATTCAAATTTAAATGAGTAGAAGAGAAAGCACCTTAAAAGAAAAATTCAGAATTGCATTAACTTCAACAGCAAAAGTTATTTCTGATGACTTTAATTTAAATAAAAAAGTTTCTGAAAAAAATAAGTCAAAGGATAAAAAACCTATAGAAATTGATAGTATAAATAGTCCAAGTGATTTTATAAAATTAAGAGCAGTGACAGACTCCTCAGCCTTAAAAAAAAAATTTTCAAATGATGTTATTTATCAAAAAAATTTACCAGGAAATAACTCTTCGAGATCACTTTACAATATCGCAGAAAAAATAAGATATGAGGCTTTAGGTGGCCAAATGTTAAAAGGAATTAAAAAAAATTTTCATGAAAATTATTCTCAGATAATTAATCAAAAGAGAAGAGATCAATTAAAAACTAAAGAGGATGTTAGTGTTACTGAAGCATTTGAACTCTACATGCTTAAAAATTTTCACAAAGTAAAACTAAACCCATTAACCTCAAAAATGCTTAATTTTTGGGAAAAGGACTTTGAAAAATCTATAGAGAAACACAAAGAGTTTTTAATGGATAATCTTGAAGATCAAAATACTTATAGCTCTCGTTTTTCACAAATTTTACAGGAGATGGATATTTTTCAAAGTGAAGAAGATCAAACTAATGAAGAAAATCAAGATCAAGGGCAAGATAATCCATCGAATGATGACCAAAACAGCGACAATGAGGATGCTAAAGATGAAAATAATGATCAGGAAGCCCAAGCTACTTTGGATGCAGATTATGAGGTTGATGACTTTAATTTAGATGAACAACTATCAGAAATAGAAACAGAAGAACAAAGCACAGAACAAATTCTAAAAAAGAATATCGATAATCTTAATCTTGATTATAAAATTTTCACTTCACAATTTGATGAAATTGTTAAGGCAGAAAACTTAGAAAATGCAGATGAGGCAACTAAATTAAGAAAAAACTTGGACCAACAATTAATAGGTTTTCAAGATGTTATTACGAAACTTGCCAATAAATTACAAAGACAGTTGCTAGCAAAACAAAACAGGGCATGGGAATTTGACTTAGAGGAGGGATTGCTTGATAGTTCAAAATTACCAAGAATAATAATGGATCCTTACAATTCTTTGTCATTTAAAAAAGAAAAAGATTTAGATTTTAAAGATACTGTTGTAACTTTGTTAATAGATAACTCAGGTTCAATGAGGGGGAGACCTATTACAATAGCTGCAATTTGTGCAGATATTTTATCAAGAACTCTTGAAAGATGCTCTGTTAAAGTCGAAATTTTAGGTTTTACCACTAAAAATTGGAAAGGTGGTCAGTCAAGAGAACTATGGGCTAAAAATTCAAAACCAAAAACTCCTGGAAGATTAAATGATTTAAGACATATAATTTACAAAGGTGCAGATACTCACTGGAGACAGGCAAAAAATAACTTGGGGCTGATGCTTAAAGAGGGTCTGCTAAAAGAAAATATTGATGGAGAAGCAATATCCTGGGCGTACAGTAGAATTAGAAAGAGAAAAGAAGAAAGAAAGATTTTAATGGTTATTTCAGATGGAGCTCCAGTTGATGACTCAACTCTTTCTGTCAACTCAGGTGACTTCCTAGAAAAACATCTAAAAAAAATAGTTAAACATATTGAAAATAAATCTGATATTGAAGTTTTAGCAATTGGAATAGGTCATGATGTATCAAGATATTATGATAAAGCAATTAAGATTACCGATGTTAATGAGTTAGGAGATGTAATGATTTCACAATTAGGTTCTCTTTTTGTTAACAAAAAAAAATATCACTAGATATTAAATAAATCTGAATTTCGCCAACTAATTATAACTTCTGCTCCACTTCTCGTTTTTGAGTTTCTAAAATTTAATGAGGCAAAATTTTTTTCTAATAAAGTTTTACCGATAAACAATCCAAGCCCTAAACCTGTTTTAGATTTTTCTTCTGAATTACTTGTTTTCAAATAAGGCTCTCCAATTTTTGGCAGAATATCTCTGGGATATCCATCTCCATCATCTTCTATTGTTACTTCAGTCATTTCACTATCACTTTTCAAATTTATAAAAATTTTATCCCTTGAAAACTTATTTGCATTACCAATAAAATTTCTTAATCCATAAACAATCTCAATAGACTTAGTTATTTTTTTTGGATTAGAGTCTTGATCAAAGTTAAACACAAAATTTTTATTACTTATTTCTCTAAAAGATGAAATAATTTCTGACAAATATTCTCTTACTGTTAGGTCCTTATCTATAAAATCGTCCTCCTCAACTGGGTTTAAGCTCAAACGTTTTAGAATTTGATTACATCTTTCTACCTGACTATTTAATAATTCTATGTCTTTCTCAAATTCTCTGTTATTCTTCAATTGTTTAGCTAGGTCTTGAGTAATTATTTTGATTGTAGAAAGTGGAGTGCCTAAAGAGTGTGCAGCTGCAGCAGCTTGACCACCTAACGACAATAATTCGTGTTCCTTTGCCATCACCTCTTCCATTTTTGATAAAGCATCTTTTCTCAAACGAGATTGTGATCCAAATGTCATTGCAAAATAGTTTAAAAAAACTAAAGCAACAATTAAAGCAATAGGTATAGAAAAATAATAATAGGGGCTTACATGAAAATGATCACTTAAAGGAGAAGGCAAATCTGTAGAATAAAATGTAAGAGTTATAATGGAAATACCACTTAAAATTACTAGTAGTGAATTAGTTTTGAAACTTAAGTTTGAAGAGGAGAATACACTCGGAATTAATAAAAATATTACAAAAGGGTTAACAATACCTCCGGTCAAATAAAGTAAAATACTTAATTGAATTATATCAAGAAATAAAAAAACAAAAGCAGACCTATCTGATAATTGAGTTTTTTTATAAACATAAATTAAATAAAAATTACTAAGAACACCAAAAATTATTATTAGATTTGATAATAAAAAATTAAATTTAAAATTTAAAATTAAATATACAAAGTTTACAGCTATGAGTTGGCCGAAAATCCCAATCCATCTTAAATTTATATATGTTGATTTCTTAAAAGAGTATTGTTTTGAAGTTTCAAAAAACCTCATTTTTATATATCAAGATTCTGAACATTAATTGCATTAGAAACAATAAAATCCTTTCTTAATGCAACATCATTACCCATAAGTGTGTGTATTAAACTTTGGTCTTTTTTAAGATCTTTTGAATATTTTACTTGAAGTAAATTTCTAGATTCTGGATCAAGTGTAGTGCTCCACAATTCTTCGGGATTCATTTCTCCTAAACCTTTAAATCTTTGAATATTCATTTTAGACTTTTCTAGGTCTAAAGCTTTTATGAATTCTTTTGTTCCTTTTTTTATTTTCTTAATTTCTTTATTGTTATTTAAAATATAATCTTCTAATTCTTTTTCATCTTTTATGTAAATACCTTTAGTTCCTTTATTTATTTTGAATAACGGTGGTTGAGCTAAATATATATGCCCGTTTTCAATTAATTTATTAAATGGTTCGTTATTAAAAAAAGTTAATAATAAAGCCCTAATATGTGAACCGTCAACATCTGCATCCGTCATAATTATTATTTTACCATATCTTAAATCTTTTAAATCTATCTCTTCTGCTTTAGGATCTAAGCCCAATGCATTGATTAGTGTCACTATCTCATTTGAAGATATCATTTTTGATAAAGCTTTAGTCCTTTTATCTGATCCATTTCCATTGCCATTTTTTTTGACCGTCAAATCCTCAACATAAGTATTCAAAATCTTTCCTCTAAGAGGTAGAACAGCTTGATTTGACCTATTTCTTCCTTGCTTTGCTGAACCACCTGCCGAATCTCCCTCAACAATAAACAATTCTGTCCCGTCTTGTTTTCCTATCTGGCAATCTGCTAATTTTCCAGGAAGACCGCTCAATTCAAGAGCTCCTTTTCGTCTAACGTTTTCTCTTGCTTTTCTGGCTACATCTCTTGCCATCGCTGCTTGAATAATTTTAGCTAAAATTATTTTTGTGACAGTTGGATTTTGATCAAACCATGTTGATAATTTTTCATTTACTACTGTTTCTACAATCATTCTCACTTCAGAAGATACTAATTTATCTTTAGTTTGAGATGAGAATTTTGGATCAGGAATTTTAGTTGATAAAACACACGTTAAACCTTCTTTTATATCATCTCCAGAAATAGTTAATTTGCTCTTCTTTAACAAATTATGCTCATTAGCATATTTGTTAACAACTCTAGTTAATGCGCTTCTAAATCCTAATAAATGTGTTCCTCCATCTTTTTGATAAATATTATTTGTATATGGAAAAATTTCTTCACCATAACCAGCATTCCATTTCAGGCAACACTCTATTTCGATATTATTCTTTTTTCCTTCTATAAATATAGGTTTTCTAAATAATTCATTTCCATTTTTATTTTTCAATTTTTCTCTTTTTTCATCTAAAAAGTCTACAAATTCTATTACACCTCCATCAAACTTAAATTCAGATATTTTTTCTTTCTTTAAGCTGCCATCAATAAAAATAATTTTGATACCTTTGTTTAAGAATGCCAACTCTCTCAATCTTTTAATTAAAATATTGGCACTAAATTTAATTGTAGAAAAAATTTCTGTAGATGGTAAAAAAGTAATTTTGGTACCAGATTGCTTTGATTTTCCGATTAGTTTTAAAGGTGCTTTTGCCTCACCATTTTCAAACTCTATTAAATATTTTTTACTCTCTCTATTAATCTCTAGTTGCAAATTTTTAGAAAGTGCATTTACAACCGAAACACCAACGCCATGTAAACCTCCTGATACTTTATATGAATCATGATCAAACTTACCCCCTGCATGAAGCTGAGTCATAATAACTTCTGCTGCAGATTTTTTTTCACTTTTGTGAATATCTACTGGTATTCCCCTACCGTCGTCACTAACTGTTACTGTTCCATCTGAATTAATTCTAACATTTATATTTTTACAATGACCAGCTAAAGCTTCGTCAATAGAGTTGTCTACAACTTCATAGACCATGTGGTGAAGTCCAGTGCCATCATCTGTGTCACCAATATACATCCCTGGTCTTTTTCTTACTGCCTCTAAGCCCTTTAAAACTTTGATCGAGTCTGCCTGATATGTGTTTTTATTTATCATTTTTTAATATTTGGAAAGGATCAAATTATAACATTTTTTAAAAAAAATGCTGATTTATCTTTACAAAAAAAATAATAAAAGCACGAATAAGTATTGATAATTAAGCTTTATTTGTTGGCGGAGAGAATGGGATTCGAACCCATGAAAGGATTGCTCCTTTACACGCTTTCCAAGCGTGCGCCTTCAACCACTCGGCCACCTCTCCATTTACTTTTCTTTAGAAATCTTAAGAACACCAATAAAAGCCTCTTGGGGTATTTCAACACGTCCAAATTGTTTTGATCTAGCCTTTCCCTTTTTTTGTTTTTCTAATAATTTTCTTTTTCTGTCTGTAGCACCACCACCATGAATTTTTGTCAAAACGTCTTTTTTAAAACCCTTAATAGTTTCTCTTGCAATAATTTTTCCACCAATTGCAGCTTGCACAGGGATCATAAAGTTATGTCTCGGTATAAGATTTTTCAGTTTTTCACAAACTTCCCTACCAGTTCTTTGAGCAAAATCTTTATGAATCATCATTGCTAAAGCATCAACAGGCTCAGTATTTACTAATATACCTAATTTAACTAAATCACCTTCTCGATGTTCTATTATTTCATAATCAAAACTAGCATAACCACTGGTCATTGATTTAAGACGATCATTAAAATCAAAAACTACCTCATTTAAAGGAAGCTCATAATTAACAACTGCTCTATTTCCTGAATAGCTTAGATTTGTTTGTATTCCTCTTTTATCCTGACACATTTTGATTATTGATCCTAAATACTGATCTGGAGTAATAATTGTAGCTTTAATCCAAGGCTCTTCTATCATTTTTATTAATGTTGGATCCGGCAAACTGGACGGATTTTGCAAATCTACTGTAGTTCCATTATTAAGATACACTTTGTAGACAACTCCGGGAGTAGTGGTTAATAAGTTTACATCAAATTCTCTCTCTAATCTTTCAGTCACTATTTCAAGATGAAGCAATCCTAGAAAACCGCACCTGAAACCTAAACCTAAAGCTGAAGATGACTCGGGTTCAAATGAAAAACTTGCATCATTTAATTGAAGTTTAGCCAGTCCATCTTTAAGTTTTTGATATTCTGAACTATCAACAGGAAACAAGCCACAAAATACGACCGGCTTGCTAGGTTTAAATCCTGGCAGAGCATCCTTTAACGGTTTTGTTGCATCACAAATCGTATCACCCACTTTTGTTTCTGAGAGGACTTTAATCCCTGTTGTTATAAAGCCTATTTCACCTGTATTTAATTCGTTTATGTCTGTTGGTTTAGGTGTGAAAACCCCAACTTTTTCTACAATATATTCTTGGTTGGTTGACATCATTTTAATTTTCATATTTTTCGATAATTTTCCATCAATCACTCTAACTAAAATTACTACACCTAAGTAAGTGTCATACCAGCTATCAACAAGTAAACATTTTAAATCTGATGTAGTTTCTCCCTTAGGTGCAGGCAAGGTAGTTATTATTTGCTCTAAAATGTCTTCAATACCTTCTCCAGTTTTACCAGAACATGGAATAGCATTTTCAGTATCTATACCAATAACATCCTCAATTTGTTTTTTTGTTTTTTCTAAATCAGATGCTGGTAAATCAACCTTATTTAATACTGGAACAATTTCATGGTTTGTATCTAAAGCTTGATAAACATTTGCTAAGGTCTGTGCTTCAACACCTTGGGTACTATCGACAATAAGAATAGAGCCCTCACATGCGTAAAGTGATCTACTTACCTCATAGCTAAAATCTACGTGACCAGGTGTGTCTATGATGTTTAAAATATATTCTTTACCATCTTTTGCTTTATAATTTAATTTTACAGTTTGAGCTTTAATTGTAATCCCCCTTTCTCTCTCTATATCCATCGAGTCAAGAACTTGGGCTTTCATTTCTCGTTCTGTTAATCCTCCACAACTATGAATTATTCGATCAGCAATAGTAGATTTTCCGTGATCAATATGTGCAATTATTGCAAAATTTCTTATATTATCAATTTCACTGGACATTTAGGACCTAATTTTCGCGCCTGATTTAGTCTCAACAGTTGAAATTATAAGTTTATTAATTTTTTCAAGATCACTTTCTTCTAATGTTTTTTCTGAAGATTGAATAGTTACATTGAGAGCTATCGACTTTTTGTCTTTAGGGATATTTTCACCTTCATAGACATCAAAAATTTTAACTGACTTAATTAAACTTTCATCAATGGAAGATATTATATCTATTAAATCTTGAGCTTTAAAATGTTTATCAACTACAAAAGCAAAGTCTCTGTCTGATTTTTGATAGTCTGAGATCTTAAATTGAGATTTTAAGTCTTTAAGTTTAAGTTTTTTATCTTTTAGATAATCCAGATAAATCTCAAAACCAACAAGTGCTTCAGTTTTTATATCAATTTTTTTTGTGATATTTGGATGAATTTCTCCAAAATAAGCCACCGGATCAATATCATCTTTATCAAGATATACAGAGCCAGATTTTCCTGGATGATAATAAGAAGGTGATTTTTCTCTTACAAATAAATTTTGCCTCTCATATCCAGCTTCTACTAAAGTCTGAATTACATCTTTTTTTGCATCAAACACATCAACCGATCTATTTTCTTCATTCCAGTTTAATCTTGATATCTTTCCTGATTTTATAGCTCCTATCACCGTTAATTGTTCACCAGGTTTGTTATCCTTAAAAATCGGTCCTATTTCAAAAAGAGAAACGTCTTTAAAACCTCTATCTAAATTTTTCTTGAGATAGGATGTCAAATTAGAAAATATTGAATTTCTTAAAACATCTAAGTCTGAGCTTATTGGATTTACTATTTTAATTTCTTTATAATTTTCTTTAAAAAGACTGTTTAATTTTGAATCTGTGAAGGACCAAGTTACAGTTTCAAAATATCCTTTAGATGCTACAGAGCGCTGCAAAAAATGAAAAAGTTTTTGTTGTTTATTGAGTGTAGCTTTAAGTCTTGTTTTATCTGGTTCCAAAGTTCTTATATTATTGTAACCTTTAATTCTTACTATTTCTTCAACTATATCTATAGGTTGAGTTATGTCTGGTCTCCAAGAAGGAATTTTTAATTCTAATTCTAATTTTTTCTTAGAAACTTCAAAACCTAAATCTGTTAAGATTTTAATAATTTCTTTATCTTTCACCTTAAAGCCTGCAATTCTCTCAAATAAAGAAATGTTAAATTTAATTTTATTTTTTTTATCTTTTTTAATTTTTTGAACATCAAACTTGCTAACTTTACCTCCACAAATTTCAGTTATTAATTTGGATGCCTTTTTTAGACCCAGTTCAACCGATTGAGGATCAATGCCCCTTTCAAATCTAAATTTAGCATCCGTATCAATGTTCAATAGTTTTGAAGTTTTTCTAATAGACCTAGGCAAGAAATATGCGGATTCTAATAAAATATTTTTAGTATTAAATTCGGTGCCTGAACGTGTGCCTCCGATTATTCCACCTAAACCTAAAACACCAGACTTATCTGAGATAACACACATATCATTATCTAATTTATACTCTTTGTTATCAAGAGCTTCAAAAGTTTCACCCTTTACTGAATTTCTAACAATAATTTCTTTATCAATTTTGTCTGCATCGTATGCATGAAGGGGTCTATTCAAATCTAGCATTACATAATTAGTTATATCGACAATTGCTGAAATAGATTTTTGACCTAATGACTCGATTTTATCTTTTAGCCATTTTGGACTTTCTTTGTTTGCCACATCTTTAATTAAGCAACTACCAAAAATAGTGCAACCTTGATTTTTATTTTTTGTAATAGAAATTTTAATTTTTTGAGCTCCATTATTTTTGATTTTTGTATTTGAAGTATGTTTTAATTTCCCAACTCCTGCTGCTGCAAGATCTCTCGCTATTCCTCTTACGCCTAAACAATCAGGTCGATTAGGAGTAATTGATAAATCAATAACTTTTTCAGTATTATTTTTGAAAAAATTTTTTCCTACTTTGTCTGAGTATTTATTTGACTTTAGTTCTGTTATTCCGTCACTTTCATCAGATAAATTTAATTCAGATTCTGAGCATAACATCCCATATGAAGTTACACCCCTTATTTTACTAACTGTTAGTTTCATTTTGTTTTTTGGAATTACTGATCCAGGACCTGCATAAACAGTTAAAAGGTCTTTCTTAGCATTGGGTGCACCACAAACAACTTTTACAGTATCTTGTGCACCAATATCAACATCACATACTTTAAGCTTGTCTGCATTTGGGTGTTGCTCAGCGTTTATAATTTTTGCCACTTTAAAATTATCTAAGTCAGAACTAACCTTTTCAAAACTCTCGACTTCAAGCCCAACATCAGTCAATTTCTTAATTATTTCGCTATCCTTGAACTTTGTATCAAGGTGTTCCTTAAGCCAGCCTATTGTAAATTTCATCTACTGAGACCTCTATAATTTGAAGGCACATCTATTGGATCAAATCCAAAATGATTAAGCCACCTATAGTCAGTCTCAAAAAAAGCTCTTAGATCATTTATTCCATACTTAAGCATTGCCAACCTATCTATACCAATTCCAAATGCATAGCCTTGATACTTATCTGGATTTATTTTTACATTTTTAAGTACATTTGGATGCACCATCCCACAACCCAAAATCTCTAACCATTTATCTCCCTCTCCGATAACTATTTTGCCGTCCTTCAATTCATAACCAATATCAACCTCTGCTGATGGCTCTGTAAAAGGAAAGTGGCTTGGTCTAAATCTCATTTTGATTTTGTCTACTTCAAAAAAAGATTTTATAAAATAATCTAAGCAGCCTTTTAAGTGTCCCATGTTTATATTTTTATCAATATGAAGTCCTTCTACTTGATGAAACATTGGGGCGTGAGTTTGATCACTATCAGATCTATACGTTCTACCAGGAGCAATAATTTTAAAAGGAGGTTTACCTTTTAACATTGTTCGTACTTGAACTGGAGATGTGTGAGTTCTTAAAAGTAATTCTTTTTTATCATCTAAATAAAAAGTGTCATGCATGTCTCTTGCTGGATGGTTGTCTGGTGTATTTAATGCTGTAAAATTATAATGCTCATTTTCCACATCTGGTCCTTCTTCAACGCTAAAACCAATTTCAGAAAAGATTGAGGATAATTCATCTATAACTTGAGAAACAGGGTGTATCTTACCTTGTACAATATTTCTTTCGGGCAGTGTTACGTCTATCTTCTCATTCTCTAGCTTAGAATTTATTTCTTTAATCTCTATTTGTTCAATTTTTTTGTTAATTTTTACTTGTAACTCATCTTTTACAAAATTTAAATCTGATGCAAATTTTTTTCTTTCTTCAGCTGGTAAAGATCCGAGATTTTTAAAAGAAGTTGAAATTTTACCATTTTTACCAAATAATTCAGATTTAATTTGATTAACACTTTCTATGTTTAAATCCCCATTTAATCTTTCTAAAAATTCGTCTTTAATTTTTTTAATATCAGACATATTAGTAGAATATTTGTTAACCTCAGAAAAACAACAATGAAAATTAATTCAATGCTGATTGAGCTTTTTGTACAATTGTTTTGAACGCCTCTGGGCTATCATAGGCAATTTCAGCAAGAATTTTTCTATCTATTGCTATACCACATTTACTTAATCCGTTTACGAATTTAGAATATGTCATGCCTTCAGCTCTTACACCGGCATTGATCCTTTGTATCCATAATGATTTAAAGTCTCTTTTTTTATTTCTTCTATCTCTATAAGCATATTGCATCGATTTTTCCATCGCCTGCTTTGCAACTCTTATAGTATTTTTTCTTCTGCCCCATTGACCTTTGACAGCTTTTAAAACTTTTTTATGCTTAGCTTTACTTGTTACTCCTCTTTTAACTCTTGCCATTATTAACCTCTTAAGCTGTAAGGCATATAAGATTTAACAATTTTTCCATCTTGCTTGGACATTGTTGTTGTGCCTCTTAATTTTCTAATTTGAGAATTTGTTCTTTTAATCATGCCATGTCTTTTACCAGCTTGGGCAGTCATCACTTTACCTTTAGCTGATATTTTAAATCTTTTTTTTGCTGAGCTTTTTGTTTTTAATTTTGGCATAATTCAGCGGACTTATACAAAGAATGATATAATTTTACAACCTCTATTAAACACTATAAAGGTTGGATAACCATAATCATTTGCTTGCCATCAAATTTTGGATGGAGCTCCACCTTGCCAATATCTTTCATATCTTCTTTAATTTTACCCATCAGTTCATTTCCTAGGTGGGAATGTTGTAATTCTCGACCCTTAAACCTTATAGTAAATTTTACTTTATCTCCTTTGGCGATGAATTTTTTTGCATTTTTAACTTTAAAATCATAATCATGAGTTTCCGTTACAGGTCTCATTTTAATTTCTTTTAATAAAACTATTTTTTGTTTCTTTTTTGCAAGATTTGCTTTTTTTTGGGCATCATATTTGTATTTACCCATGTCCATAATTTTACAAACAGGCGGGTTAGCGTTAGGAGCTATTTCAATTAAATCTAATCCTTGATTTTTTGCAATTGAGATAGCTTCGTTGGTATTTAGCACACCAAGATTTTTACCATCGCTTGCTATTACCTGAACATCTGGAGAGGAAATTCTATTGTTAGATCTTGGGCCTCTGTCCTTAGTTCTTCTTTGAAAATAATTTTGTTTAAAATCTGCCACTTAGTTTAGGGATGCTTTGTTTAAAGCAGAGAAAGTTTTTAAGAATGTGTCTATGTCCATAGTTTCTTGTTTGTTAGAATCTAATCTTCTAATCGTTACAGATTTGGAGTCAACTTCTTTTTTACCACAAATTAATAAAAGAGGTATTTTGGCCAACGAATGATCTCTTATTTTATAATTTAAATTTTGATTTTTTAAATCAACAGAAGAACTGATGCCTACATTTTTAATTTTCTTAGATATCTCAATAGCATAATCATTAAATTCTTCTGAAATAGGAATTACCATTGTTTGTAGAGGTGATATCCAGAAAGGAAATTTACCTGCGTAGTTTTCAATCAATATTCCAATAAATCTCTCTAAAGATCCAAATAGTGCTCTATGAAGCATTACAGGAATTTTTTTGGTTCCATCTTTATCAACATAAGAAGCCCCTAATCTTTCAGGTAAATTTAAATCAACTTGCAAAGTTCCACACTGCCAATCTCTACCAATTGCATCCCTTAAAACAAACTCAATTTTAGGGCCATAAAATGCTCCTTCTCCCTTGTTAATACTATATTCTAACTTTGATGCTTTCACTGCTTCAAGTAAGGATGCTTCTGCTTTGTCCCAAACTTCGTCTTCACCAACTCTCACTTTGGGTCTATCTGCATATTTAAGAATTACATTTTCAAACCCAAGGTCTTTATAAATATCTAAAATTAAATTAGTGACAATTAAACACTCACTTGTAATTTGATCCTCAGAACAAAAAATATGTGCATCATCTTGAGTAAAAGCACGTACTCTTAATAAACCATGTAGTGCACCTGACGGTTCATATCGATGAACTTTTCCAAATTCTGCATATCGTAAAGGAAGATCTCGATAACTTTTTAGTCCTTGATTAAATACCTGAACATGTCCTGGACAATTCATAGGTTTTATTGCAAACACCTTTTCATCTGGAGTTTCGGATGTGTACATGTTGTCGCCATATTTACCCCAATGACCTGATTTTTCCCATAATTGTCTATCCAATACCTCTGGTGTATTAATTTCTTTGTAACCAGCTGTATCCTGCCTCTGTCTCATATAATTAATTAAATTTTGAAATAACGCCCAGCCTCTTTCGTGCCAAAAAAACAGACCCTGGACTTTCTTCTCTAAAATGAAATAAATCCATTTCTCTTCCTAATTTTCTATGATCTCTTTTTTCTGCTTCTTCTATTCTTTTAAGATGTTCATCTAAATCTTTTTGAGTAGCCCAACTAGTACCATATATTCTTTGAAGCATTTCATTTTTTGAATCCCCCCTCCAATAAGCGCCCGAAACTTTTGTTAGTTTAAAATATTTTCCTATTTTACCTGTTGAGGATAGGTGGGGACCTCTGCAAAGATCATGCCAATCTCCATGAAAATAAATTGAGACATCTTCATTTTCTGGGATAGCTTTAATTAACTCAGATTTATAAATTTCACCTTTTTTTTTGAAATGATCAATAGCTTTATTCCTCTCCCAAACTTCTCTCTTGGTAATTTCATCTCTATCAACAATTTCTCTCATTTTATTTTCAATTTTCACTAAATCTTCTTCAGTGAATGACTCTTTTCTGGCAAAGTCATAATAAAATCCATTTTCAATAACTGGACCAATTGTAACCTGTGTGCCTGGAAACAATTCCTGAACAGCCATTGCCAAAATATGAGCTGTGTCATGTCTAATTGTTTCCAAACCTTCTGGATTTTTAGAAGTAAAAATTTTTACTGAACAATCTTTTTCTATTAAATGATCTAAATCTTTAAGTTCGCCATCAACACTTATAACCATTGCTTGTTTAGCTAAAGACTTACTTATTTTCTCAGCTATCTCAGCTCCAGTAACTTTTTTTGGAAAATTTAGATTGTTTCCGTCTGGTAATGTTATTGTAGGCATTTAATTTAATAATCTTTTATACTCTGAATAAGTAGAAAAACACATTTTTTCAACATTAAATCTTTGAGTAGCATTTTTTCTTGCCTCTATTCCAAGCATTTTTAAAGATGTCTCATCCATATTAAAAACTCTCAAAATCTGTTTACTTAAAGATTTGGCGTTATTTGTCTCAAATAAAAAACCTGTTTTTTCATTAATGATTGTTTCATTAGAACCACCAATATTGCTTGCTATAATTGGTTTTCCCATTGATTGTGCCTCTACTGACACTCTTCCAAAAGCCTCTGGTTCATTGGAAGCTGAAACTATCATATCTGAAACTTTGTAAGCCAAAGGCATATTTTTGCAATGATCTATAAATCGTATTTGTTTTGACATTCTATATTGTTCAGAGAGTCTAATTAATTTTTTTTTATAAAGTTCACGACCCTGATCGCTTCCTAAAATAACTGTATAAAATGCTTCATATCCAAGTTCTATATTAATCAAATTAATCGCCTCTATAAATACTTCCTGACCTTTCCATGAAGTTAATCTTCCAGGCAAAAGTATTATTTTTTTATCCTTCTCAATATCCCATTGTTTTAATAATTTTTTTTCATCACTTTCAAGAAGTGTAGATGAGTCAAAATAATCTACATTAATACCTCTGAAGATTACTAAAAATTTTTTATTATTATTTAAATATTTAGAATAATTTTCTTTAATATGAGAAAAAATAAAATTTGACCCTGCAATAATCAAATCAGATCTTACCATTGCAGAATTATAAAGTTTTTTAAGATTACTTTTAAAATTATAAGTACCATGAAAAGTTGTTACAAATTTTCTTCTAGTAATTTTTGATGCTAATAAACAGGACCATGCTGGTGCTCGGCTTCGAGCATGAACTACTGAAATATTATTAACTAAAATAATTCCAATTAAAATGATTGAATTAATAAAAATCAATAAAGGATTTTTACTTTGTACTGGAAGCTTGAAAATTTTTACTTTTTTTTTATCAACAAACTTAAGTAGTTCACCACCACTAGTGACAATAAATGATTCACAATTATTTTCAGGCAAATAATGGGCTATATCAAAGCAGCCTGTTTCTGCCCCCCCATACCCTAATTTGGGAATGACTTGTAAAACTTTTAAATTAGTTGCCATCTGATAAACTTATATATTATTAGACAAAATATATAAACGAAATGGCAAATTTCAGATATCATAAGATCTCAAAAACCAAGAAAATTAGATATATTTCTAACATTTATAAAAATAGTTTGTGCATAGTTTTTCTGCATGGATTTATGTCAGATCTTGAAGGAGAAAAGCCTAAAGCAATATTAAATTTTGCAAAAAAAAATAAAATTAACTTCCTAGCACTTGAGTATTCTGGACATGGTAAATCTTCAGGAGAATTTACAAAGGGTAATATTTCAAAATGGAGTGACGAAACTTCAAAATTAATTAAAAAATACGTAAAAAATGAGAAAATAATACTTATAGGTTCAAGTATGGGTGCTTGGATTGCTTTAAAACAATTTAAAATTTTTAAAAATCAAATAACTGGTTTTTTAGGAATTGGGTCAGCTCCTGAATTTTTAGAAAATATTATGTGGAAAAAATTTTCAAAAAAAATTAAAAAAGAAATGATTGCAAAAGGGATTTATAATTTAAAACATGGAAATTATGAATATCCTATAACATATCAACTAATTAAAGATGGAAGAAAAAACAAAGTTTTAAATAAAAAAATTAATTTAAAAATTAAGGTTACTATGGTTCATGGAGAAAAAGATGAGGCTGTTAAGGTTTCCTATTCTAGAAAAGTTTTAAAACTTTTTCCAAATGCAAAGAAAAAATTAAATGTAGTCAAAAATGGTGATCATAGTTTGTCTAGTAAGAAAGGTCTAAAAATAATACTTAAAGAGTTGAAACTAATAATCTAACTAACTTTTTTAATGCCTTTAAGAGTTATTGGGTTGTCTAGTTTATCTAACATTTCTTTAGGACAAACTTGAACAAAATTAATTAACTCTTCGTCGTAATTTTTAATTATATTTCTTGAAAATTCAGATCCTGTTTCCTTAGAATGTTCAGATATTAAATTCTTTAAAATTTTTTTCCAATAATCTGTTTCTACAGTTTGCCAAACAACTGACTCAGGATTTACTTTTTTTGTAAATTGGCGCGATTTATCGTAAATAAAAGCCATACCACCTGTCATTCCTGCTGCAAAATTATCTCCTACCTCTCCTAAAATTACTACCATTCCACCTGTCATATATTCACAACCATTTGAATCACATCCCTCGATCACTGTTGTAGCTCCAGAATTTCTTACAGCAAATCTTTCTCCTGCTTGACCTGCCGCAAAAAGTTTACCCGAAGTTGCGCCATAAAGAACTGTATTTCCTAAAATTGTATTTTCATTAGAAACTAAATTACTTTCCTCTGGCAATTTAATTGAAATTGTTGCACCTGATAAACCTTTTCCAACATAGTCGTTAGCATCTCCCTTAAGAACTAATTTTAAACCTTTAGAAGAAAATGCTCCAAAAGATTGTCCAGCAGAGCCTTTAAAATTTAAAATTAAAAAATCATCATTAAGTTTTTCATATCCATATTTTTTGTAGAGGTGATGAGAAATTCTTGTTCCAACAGCTCTATGAGTATTTTGTATTGGATAAACTTTTTCAATTTTTTCTGAACTGTCTAAAGACTTTTCTATTTCAGGCCAAATCTCTTGATCCAAAGTATCTGGTACACTATTTATTTCTGGATTATCACAATACCTTTTATTATTTCCCGTATCAGTTTGAACAAATAGTGGATTTAAATCTAAATCATCTAAATTTGGAGATCCTTTACTAACCTGTTTTAATAAATCGGTTCTACCAATTATATCATTTAAAGATTTAAATCCTAGTTTTGCTAATATTTCTCTTACTTCAGTTCCAATGAATGTGAAAAGATTGACTATCTTTTCTGGTGTACCAGTAAATTTTTCTCTCAATTTTTCATCTTGAGTACAAACACCTACTGGACATGTGTTTGAATGACATTGTCTTACCATAATGCAGCCCATTGCCACCAAAGCTGTAGTAGCAACACCATACTCTTCAGCGCCCATCATGGCTGCAATAACAACATCTCTTCCAGTTTTAATTCCTCCGTCAGTTCTCAAAGTAACTTTGTGTCTAAGGTTATTTAAAGTTAAAACTTGATTAGCTTCAGTCAAACCCATTTCCCATGGTATTCCAACATATTTAACACTTGTTTGAGGTGTTGCTCCGGTTCCACCATTATGTCCTGATATTAAAATTATATCTGCTTTAGCTTTAGCAACACCAGCTGCAATTGTTCCAACACCAGAGGAAGCAACTAGTTTTACCCCTATTCTTGCTTTAGGATTAATTTGTTTCAAATCATAAATTAATTGCGCAAGATCTTCGATTGAATAAATGTCGTGATGTGGTGGAGGGGAAATTAATGTTACTCCTGGTGTAGAATGTCTAAGTCTTGCGATTTCCTTCGTAATCTTAAATCCTGGAAGCTGTCCGCCTTCTCCTGGTTTTGCACCTTGTGCAATTTTAATTTCAATTTCATTACAATTATTTAAGTAATTAACTGTTACTCCAAATCTTGCAGAAGCTATTTGTTTTACTCTAGAATTTGCGCTATCTCCATTTTCCAATACCTTAAATCTTTTTTCATCCTCTCCTCCTTCTCCACTGCAAGAGGCACCTTTAATTCTATTCATTCCAGTAGCTAATGTTTCATGAGCTTCTTTTGACAAGGCACCATGTGACATGCTCCCACTTCCAAATCTTTTTAATATATTTGCTAGAGGCTCGACTTCCGAAATATCAATTTGTTCTTTTAATTTTTTTGTTCTAAAGTCAATTAAATCTCTTAAATTTATTGGTGGTAGATTATAAATACCCTCTGCATATCTTTTGTAAGCATCATAAGAATTAGAGCCCACTGCACTTTGAAGTAAATGAATTAATTTTCCTTGATACTGATGAGTTTCACCATTTTTTCTATATCTATAAATTCCGCCTATAGGTAGTACTGTGTCACTACTTTCAAAAGCTTCTTTATGTATTTCTCTAATTTTTTTTTCAATTCCTGTTAGTCCTATGCCTGAAATTTTTGACACTACTCCTGGAAAATAATCTGCAACAATTGTTCTACTTAAACCAACCGTTTCAAAGTTACATCCGCCTCTATAAGAACTTAAGACAGAAATACCCATCTTTGACATTATTTTTAGAAGTCCTGCATTTACCGACTTGATATATCTTTCAACACACTCATCAAAACTAAATTTTCCAAACAATTTCTTTTCATGCCTATGATATAAGCTGTCAAAAGCTATGTATGGATTTACTGTAGTTGCACCAACTCCAATTAAAGTTGCAAAAGAGTGTGTATCCATTGCTTCACCTGACTGAACATTAATAGAAACGTACCCTCTCAATTTTTTTTCAATTAAAAATGAATTAATTGCACCAACTGCAAGCAACATTGGAATTGGAAGCTTCATACTTGAAAGTTCTTTGTCACTTAAAATTAATTGTGTAACTCCTTGTCTTACTGCTATCTCCGCATCTTTTTGAATTCTTTTTATAGACTCATGCAAATTTTCATTGTCTGAGAATGTGCAATCAATTATTGAAGAATTTTTCCCAAAAAAATTGATAAATTTCTCAAATTGTGAATTTGATAAAATTGGACTGTTTAAAACATAAATATTTTGCTTTGTTAGATTGTCAAAATTAAGGATATTTCCAAGATTTCCAAATCTTGTTTTTAGACTCATCACTTTATTTTCTCTTAAAGAGTCTATTGGAGGATTTGTTACTTGGCTGAAGTTTTGTCTAAAAAAATGATATAGAGGTCTATATCTGTCTGATAATACTGCAAGAGGAGTATCATCCCCCATCGATCCTATAGCTTCCTTGGCATCCTCTGCCATCGGATGTAATATCAATTCTAAATCTTCTAGACTAATTCCAAATGCATATTGTCTTCTTCTTAATTCATCTCCAGAATAAGAATTTTTCTCATTAGAAATTGTTAATTTTTCATCTAAGTCAATAATTTGTGAATTAAAATGTTTGTACTCTTTTGCTAGATAATCTTTAATTTGCTTATTTTTAAAAACTTTTCCTTTTTCAATTCTAACACCAATGATTTCTCCTGGTCCTAATCTACCTTTAGAAAGTATTCTTTTTTCATTAAGTTCAATCATGCCGGTCTCTGATCCTGCAAATAACAAATTATCTTTTGTAATTGCATATCTTAATGGTCGTAATCCATTTCTGTCATTAGCTGCAATTACCCATTCGTTATCTGTTCCTGCAATAGCTGCGGGACCGTCCCATGGTTCCATTGTACTGTTTAAAAAATTAAATAATTGTTGGTGATCTTTAGGTAAAGTTTCATTTTTTTTAGACCATGCGTCTGGAACCAACATTAACTTAGCTAGAGGTGCTGGCTGACCAGAAATGTTAAGCAATTCAAACACATTATCTAACGCAGCAGAATCTGAAGTACCTTGTTGGATAACTGGTTTTAAATTTTCTATATTTTCAAAAAGATTGCTATTCATTTCTTGTTCATGAACTTTCATCCAATTTTTATTTCCCCTGAATGTATTTATTTCACCATTATGAGCAATTGCTCTAAACGGTTGAGCTAAATTCCAACTTGGTGCCGTATTAGTAGAAAATCTTTGATGAAAAATTGCAAATCTTGAAATAAATCTTTCGTCTTTTAAATCTAAATAAAAGTCTGAAATTGCCTCGGCTAAAAACATACCTTTGTAAATAATTGACTTAGAGCTTAATGAACAAATGTAAAAATGATTTAAGGATTTTTTAAATGCTTCATTTTCTATTTTTCTTCTAGTTTCATATATTTTTCTTTCTAGATCTTTATTTGTAAGTTCTAGATCATATGATTTAAACAAAACCTGAATAATTTCAGGCATAGTCTGTAGTGCCTTTTCACCTAATACGTTTGGATTAATTGGAACTTGTCTCCAGCCATAAATACTAAAACCATTTTTTGTTAATTCACTCTCTACAATTGTTTTGCAGCTTTCTTGAGCTTCATAATCATTTCTAGGTAAAAAAATCATACCTACGCCTATTTCAGAGTTATCATGGGTGTGACCAGTCACCTCTATTTTTTCAATAAAAAAATCTTTTGGAATTTCAACATGAATTCCTGCACCATCTCCTGTTTTTCCATCTGCGTCTACTGCACCTCTGTGCCAAACAGCTTTTAAAGCTTCAATACCGTACTCAACAACTTTACGAGATTTTTTACCTTCAGTGGATGCAATAATTCCAACTCCACATGCATCATGCTCCATATCATCAGAGTAAACATGATTTTGTTTTAATAATTCTTTATTCTTAATATAATTTTTCACTAAGCTACTTTTCTCTCTTTTAAAGACTTGTTCTCTAAATAATTTTTAATTGAAGTTGCTGCATCTCTTCCATCTTTAATCGCCCAAACTACTAAAGAAGCACCTCTAATTATATCACCAGCAGCAAATACACCTTTAATATTTGTCTCCATAGTATCAAAATCAGCTTTAATTGTTCCCCATTTTGTTACTTGTAACTCATTTGCTTCAAACATTTTTGGTAAATCTTCAGGGTCAAAACCCAAAGCCTTTATAACCATATCAGCATTGATTTCATAACTTGAACCTTCCTGAACCTGTGGTTTCCTTCTTCCACTTTCGTCAGGATCACCAAGTTTGATTTGATCTACAACTAATTTTTCAATTTTATTTGTACCTTTAAATTCTTTAGGACTTGATAGCCAAACAAATTGAACTCCTTCTTCTTCAGCATTAGCAACCTCTCTAGCTGAACCAGGCATATTTTCTTTATCTCTTCTATATAAACATTTTACAGATTTTGCTTTTTGTCTGATAGAGGTTCTTACACAATCCATAGCAGTATCACCACCTCCAATAACAACAACATCTTTACCTTCAGCATTTAAAATTCCTTTGTCAAATAATTCAACTTCATCTCCTAAACCTTTTTTATTTGATGCAGTTAAAAAATCCATAGCTGGAAAAATATTATCTAAATCATTTCCCTTTAGCGCAACTTCTCTTGCTTTATAAACTCCAGTTGCGATCAAAATTGCATCGTGCTTTTTACGTAATTGATCTAAAGTTGCATCCTTACCAACCTCAAAATTTTGAACAAACTCTATTCCTCCATCTTTTAAAAGTTTCGTTCTTCTTTCAACAATTTCTTTTTCTAATTTAAAATTTGGAATTCCATATATTAACAAACCACCTGCTCGATCGTATCGATCATAAACAGTGATTTTATATCCACTTTTTCTTAATTGCTCTGCAGCTGCTAATCCTGCTGGACCTGCTCCAATGATACCTACACTTTGATTTTTTTCTTGGTTAACTTGAATTGGTTTCACCCAGCCTTGTTCCCATGCATTATCAGTAATATATTTTTCTACAGAACCAATGGTTACAGTTCCATGACCAGATTGTTCAATGACACAATTACCTTCACACAGTCTGTCTTGAGGACATATTCTTCCACAAACTTCAGGCATATTATTTGTACTTTGAGACAACTCATAAGCTTCTTTGAGTCTTCCTTCTGCAGTAAGTTTTAACCAATCTGGTATATTATTGCTTAAAGGACAATGAACTTGACAAAAAGGAACTCCACATTGGGAGCATCTACTAGACTGCTCTTTAGCTTTTTCATTTATATATTCGTCGTAAATCTCTTTAAAATCTTGTTTTCTGGTCCCAACTTCCCGTTTAGGTGGTGTTTGTTGACCTATTTTTACAAATTTTAACATTTTATCAGGCATAATAATTTTATAATTTCTGGCAAGTTATATGTTGATTTTATTAAATAAAGTCTAAAATAGGTCATAAACTATGACCTTAACTGAATAACTCTCTACGAATTTAAACAACTTTCTAAAAAATGCATACCTAATATGATCAAATCGAATTGTTTTAAATCGATATTTTATAAGTTACGAAGAAATGATGTTTCAAAATATAATAGAAGTATTAATCCTTTCAGTAATTCAAGGTGTATCTGAGTTCTTGCCAATAAGTTCTTCAGCACACTTAATTCTGGTTTCAAGCTTATATGAGTTTAAATCTAATTCATTGTTAATAGATATTAGTCTTCATTTAGGATCTTTATTAGCAATAATTTATTTTTTTAGAGAAGAATTATTAGATGTTAAAAATAACAAAAGATTATTAAGTTTAATTGTTCTTGGTTCTATTCCATTAATGATTGTTGGATATATTTTATACGCTACAAATTTTATTTACGCTCTAAGAGATATAAAAGTAATTGCATGGACTACGCTTGTGTTTGCAATAATTTTATACATTGCAGATAGAAATAGATTTGATAAAAAAATTTCAGCTAATTTAAATATTCAAACAATATTTTTCATTGGTCTTTTTCAAATTTTATCACTTGTGCCAGGTGTAAGTAGAGCAGGTATTACTATAACTGCTGCTAGAATTTTAAAATTTAATAGAGTGGACTCTAGTAAAATATCTTTTTTACTTTCTATTCCTGCACTTAGTGGAGCAAGCTTTTTGGGTTTGAAGGATATTGTAAATCAACCTATTGAATTAAATTACTTGGTGTTTGTTGCAATAATCTCATCCTTTATATTGTCTTTTATGACAGTCAAATTTTTTTTAATTTATATAAATAAATTTTCTATGAATGCTTTTGTAATATACAGAATAATAATAGCTTTAATTTTATTTAGCTTAATTTATTAAGCGTATCTTTTTTTCATTAAAGGAAGTAACTGAGATAATAATACTCCACACAAAATGAAAAAGCATCCAAGTAAGTTATTAATATCTAAAATCTGACTCAATAGAAACCAAGCTGCTATTGTGGCAAAAACACCCTCAAGTGAAAAAATAATTGCTGCTGGTGCGGGTGATATATTTTTTTGTGCATAAATCTGTAATACGAATGCTAATCCTCCAGATAAAATTCCTGCATATAGTATGGAGTCTAATTCTTTTAATATATTTACTAAAATAAATTCCTCGTAAACTAAACCAATAACAAATGAAAATATTGAGACTATTAATGTTTGTACAGCACCTATAGTGAGTGGTAGGTTATATTTTTTTACTATAATTCCCACAAAAATAATATGAGTGCTCCAAAAAAGTGCCCCTAAAATAACTAAACCATCTCCTAGCCTAATCGTAGCATCATAAAAATTCGTTAATAAATACCCTCCTATTAAACATAAAATTACAGACGGCCATATACTCCAATGAATAGAAATTTTTCCAAACAAAAAAATTATAATCGGTACCATTGGAACATAAAAAATTGTAAAAAAAGCTGCATTGGCAACATCGGTATAAAGTAAAGCAACCTGTTGCAAACCAGACCCTAAAAAAAGAGACGAACCAATCAAAAAAGAGAAAATTGCAAATGTTTTAAAATCAACATTAAATTCAGATTTCATTTTTTTTACCTCAAATAGGATTACTAAGGGCATAATAGCTAAAAAACCTATAAAAAACCTAGCTGCATTAAATGTAAAGGGTCCTATATTATCCATCCCAGTATCTTGAGCTATAAATGTTGTTCCCCAAATAAAAGTACACAGTAAAGCACTGAGTAACGATATAGATTTTGTCATAAATAATTATACAGCTAACTTATAAGCAAAATTGTTTCCTAAATTTTCTTTTAAATCGTTATTAAACCGAGCAGCTTCTGCTCCATCAATAATTCTATGATCATAAGAAAGAGAAATTGGCAACATTGTTCTTGTTTGAAACTTTCCATTTAAAAAAACTTGTTTTTTTTCTGACCTTCCAACACCCAAAATAGCTACTTCAGGATAATTTATTATTGGTGTAAAGAAAGATCCACCTATTCCTCCTAGACTTGTAATTGTCATTGATCCACCAAATAATTCCTTCTTATCTATTTTTAGACTCCTACAAAGTTCACTGACTTGTTTTAACTCTTTACTAATTAATGAAATTTTTTTATTATTTGCATCTCTGATTTTTGGAACCATTAATCCATTTGGAGTATCGACTGCAATTCCAATATGATAGTATTTCTTTAAAGTCATTTTTCCGCTTTCAATCTCATCTATTGAAGAATTAAAAGTTGGAAACTTTTTTAAAGAAGCAACTAATGCTTTTATAATAAATGCCAAAGGAGTAATTTTTATTTTTTCTCCAGTATAAATATCTTTCAAAGAAGTTCTGAAACTTTCCATTTCAGTTATATCTGCTTCGTCATGATTAGTTACATGGGGAATAGTTGTCCAAGAATTTGTAAGATAAGTTGAAGCTAGTTTCTTTACTCTTGGTATATCTTTAATCTCAACTTTTCCAAAATCTGCATGCTCATATTCATTCTTGATTTTAACTGGTTTGATTTCTTTTGTTTGATAATTATTTGCAGATTTTGAAGAAACAAATTTTTTAATATCATCCTCTATTACTCTTCCATTTTTTTCACTACCTACCACTTGGTTGATATTAACACCTAGCTCCCTTGCAAATTTTCTAGCTTTTGGACTTGCTGAAGAAATATCTTTAATTTTCTTTTCGGATATAGAAATTTGTTCTTTTGCTTGTTTTATTTCTACAATCGGTTCGTATTGTTTTTCAATTTTTGCTTCTTCTTTAATTTTACTTTCACTTGACAAACTTTCTAATATTAAAATTAAATCACCCTCCGAAACTTTATCGCCGACTTTTAATTTAAGAGATTTGACTTTTCCCTCAAAGTTTGATGGAATTTCAACGCTAGATTTATCACTCTCAATTGTTATTAATGGATCATTTTTTAATATATCTTGTCCCTCATTTACCAAAACTTCTATTACTTCTACGTCTGTGAAATCACCAATATTTGGAACCTTAATATCAATCTCTTTCATTTTATAATTTAGTAGGCATTGGCTTGTTGCCATCAATGTTATATTTTTTCATTGCTTCTTTTGCATGTTTTGAGGCTATAAGTTGCTCTTTTGCTAAAATACTTAATCCATATGCAACTATGTGCTCTTTATCCACTTCAAAAAATTTTCTTAAATTTTTTCTTGTATCACTCCTACCAAAACCATCAGCCCCCAGAGAGTAAAAACTTTTATTAGTATAAGGTCTAATTTGATCTGAATTCATTCTCATATAATCTGAAGCAGCCATAATTGGACCCTCTGTTTTACCTAAACATTGCTCAACAAAAGATTTTTTTGGTTCTTTGTCAGGATTTAACAAATTATACCTCTCAACCTCCATTCCATCTTTTCTAAGTTCATTAAAACTAGTAACACTCCAGATTTCACTATCAATTTGATAATCTTTTTGCAAAATTTCAGCTGCCGAAATCATTTCCCGAAGTATTGTGCCTGATCCAAGAAGTTGAATTTTAGTTTTTTTATGTTTGTCAAAATCTTTTATTTTATACATCCCTTTTAATATTCCTTCTTCTGTATTTTTATCTTTTGGCATCTCTGGATGAGAGTAATTTTCATTCATTGTCGTAATATAATAAAAGACATTTTCTTTTTTCTCATGCATTCTTCTCAAACCTTCTCTAAAAATTACTGCCAGTTCATAATGGAATGTTGGATCATAAGTTACACAGTTTGGAATAGTAGAGGCAATTAAATGACTATGACCATCCTGGTGTTGTAGACCTTCTCCAGCCAATGTTGTCCTTCCTGCAGTAGCACCAATCAAAAAACCTCTGGCTTGACTATCTCCAGCTGCCCAAGCAAGATCTCCAATTCTTTGAAAACCAAACATAGAATAAAAAGTGTAGATTGGAATCATTTCAATATCATGATTTGTGTAAGCTGTTGCTGCAGCAATCCATGAAGACATTGCACCTGCTTCATTAATTCCTTCTTCTAGAACTTGTCCGCTTTTTTCTTCTCTATATGAGCTTAATTGTGCGGAGTCTTCTGGTTCATATTTTTGACCTTCATGAGCATAAATTCCAATTTTTTGAAAAAATCCTTCCATACCAAATGTTCTTGCTTCATCTGGAATTATAGGAACTAATCTTGGAGAAATATTTTTATCTCTCATTAAATTAGTTAACATTCTAACAAGAGCCATTGTTGTAGACATTTCTTTTTCACCAGTTGATACTTTCATAAAATCAAAAATATCTTTTGAGGGTGCTTTAATAGGTTTTGCAAAAGTTGATCTTTCTGGTAAAAATCCACCTAGTTTGATTCTTCTCTCTTTTAAGTATTTAATTTCTTGAGATTTTTCATCCGGTCTAAAATATTCAATATTTCTTACTTGTTCGTCTGTCAAAGGTACGTCAAAACGGTCTCTGTAATACATTAGGTCATCTACATCTAACTTTTTTGTTTGATGGGTTGTGTTAACACTTTCTCCAGATTTTCCCATACCATATCCTTTAATAGTTTTAGCAATAATAACAGTTGGGCTTCCTTTATGTTTGGTTGCTTTATCATATGCTGCATAAACTTTATGTGGATCATGTCCACCTCTGTTTAACCTCCAGATATCTTTATCTGATAAACTTGAAACCATTTCTAAAGTTTGAGGATATTTTCCAAAAAACTTTTCTCTTACATAAGCACCATCCCTTGCTTTAGCTGCTTGATATTCTCCATCAACTGTCTCATTCATAAGCTTAACTAAATGGCCTTCTTTATCATTAGCCAATAAAGAGTCCCAATAGGAACCCCAAATTACTTTAATCACGTTCCAACCAGACCCTCTAAAACTGCCTTCAAGTTCTTGAATTATTTTTCCATTCCCTCTAACAGGTCCATCCAGTCTTTGAAGATTACAGTTAATAACAAAAATTAAATTATCTAAATTCTCTCTAGCAGCTAAACCAATTGCTCCCATTGACTCCGGTTCATCCATCTCTCCATCACCTAAGAAAGCCCATACTTTTCTTCCTTCATCTTTAATTAATCCTCTATTAATTAAATATTTCATGTATCTTGCTTGATAAATTGCAAGCATAGGACCCAGACCCATAGAGACTGTTGGAAATTGCCAAAACTTTGGCATTAACCATGGGTGTGGATAAGAGGATAGTCCTCCAGGTTTAACCTCTTGTCTAAAGCTATCTAATTGTTTTTCATTTAATCTTCCCTCTAAATATGCTCTTGCATACATTCCTGGAGCACTATGACCTTGAAAGTAAATCAAATCTCCACCAAATTTATTATTTTTTGCTCTCCAAAAATGGTTCATTCCTACATCATACAGAGTTGCTGCTGACGCAAATGTACCTATATGTCCACCTAATTCAGGAAATTTTTTATTAGCCCTAACTACCATAGCAGCTGAATTCCATCTAATTAATGACCTTATTCTTCTCTCAATATTTTGATCTCCATTAGATTTTACCTCAGCTTCAGGAGGTATTGTATTAATGTATGGTGTATTTTGAGTATAAGGAATATTTGCACCTTCACGGTAAGCTTTGTTTATTAATTCTTTAATTAAAAAATGAGCTCTATGATTCCCATCTTTAGAAATTACAGCTGATAAAGATTCTAACCAATCTTTTGTTTCCAGAGGATCTATATCTGCACCATTGCTGACTTGAATAATTGGTTCTTTTTTTTCAGGAATAATATTTTTTGTTTCCTTTTCTTTAACTTTATCTTTGTCTTTTTGGGCAGCAATAACTTCTTCTGCTTGTTTAATTATATTTTCTGTATCTTTTGGAAGTTTATCAGCGGTTGTTGATATCGTTGAATTTAAATAATTTAAAATCAAATCCCCTTTTGAGACTTTATCACCAACCTTAAGCTCAATACTTTCAATTTTCCCGTCAACTGTTGAGGGAATTTCAACACTAGATTTGTCACTTTCGATAGTTATTAAAGGATCATTTTTTTTTATTTGATCTCCTGATTTTACTAATATTTCAATTACTTCAACATTTTCGAATTCACCAATATCAGGAACAAGTAATTTTTCGCTCATTATTTTTAGTTGTTTTATATACTCAAAAAAACTTTATTAAATTTTATTTTTATCACATTAATGAGTTTTTTGTTAATGTTGTTAAGATATTGTGCCAAAAAATTAACAAAAATCTAAATGTACTACGTTAATTTCTCTCGATACACATGGCTATGCCCATACCTCCACCAATACAGAGTGCCGCACAACCTTTCTTTTTTCCTTGTCTTTTAAGTTCATGAATTAAAGTTACAAGTATTCTTGTTCCTGAAGCACCTATAGGATGACCTAAAGCTATTGCTCCACCGTTTACATTAACCTTTTCTTCTGGAATTTTAAGTTCTCGTATAACTGCAAGAGATTGTGCTGCGAAGGCTTCATTGATTTCAAATAAATCTACGTCCTCTATTTTCCACTGAGCTCTAGTAAGAGCCTCTTTAATTGAGGGTATCGGTCCAAGTCCCATTAGGGTAGGCTCCACTCCTGATGATGCCCAAGACACAATGTTTGCAAGTATTTCTAAGGATTTTAACTCAGCTTTTTCTCTTGTCATTAAAACTATAGCAGCAGCACCATCGTTTAATCCAGAGGAATTACCAGGTGTAACAGTTCCGTTTTCTTTAAATACTGTTTTTAGCTTTTCTAAGTCATCTAGATTTATATTATTTCTCAAATATTCATCATATTCGAAAATAAATTTTTCATTGTTGGTTTGGATTTGTAACTTTATTAATTCATCCTTAAACTTTTTTTCCTCATAAGCTTTTTTTGCTTTTTTTTGAGAATTTATAGAAAAAATATCCTGCTCTTGTCGGGAAATATTGTATTTTTCTGCAACATTTTCTGCTGTGACGCCCATATGATAATCGTTAAAAGAGTCTGTCAGTCCATCTTTTATCATTGTGTCTATCAAATTATCTTCAATAAATTTTTTATCATCTCTTAAGAAAATTGCATGTGTTGCTCTAGACATGTTTTCTTGTCCACCTGCAACAACAATCTCATTCTCTCTTAGCTTTATGGATTGATAACCGGATACAACGGATCTTAAACCAGATCCACATACTTGATTTACTATGTGTGCAGGTTTTGAAACAGGAACTCCTGCGTGAATTGAAGCTTGTCTTGCAGGATTTTGACCAAGACCTGCTGTGAGAACATGTCCCATAATAACCTCATCTATATCTTCTACTTTAAGATTTGATTTGAAAATTACCTCTTTAATAACCAGTGCACCAAGCTTATCTGCACTGATGTTCTTAAGAGATCCTTTATATTTACCTATTGGTGTTCTTAATGCGGAGGTAATAACAACGTCTTTAGGAATTTTGCTCATTAAATTGTCAACATATTATTTTATAAGTTAAATTACATCAAAAACTTTGATATATGAAATATATAACTAATAAGGACCGCTGGCCAAATTGGATAAGGCGCTCGGCTACGAACCGGGAGATTCCAGATTCGAGTTCTGGGCGGTCCACCAAATAGGAATTAAAATGTTTGATTGGCTTATAAAAGCTTCTTTACAAAAATCAGTAGTATATTTTTTTATCATTATTGTGATAGTTTTATTAATCTTAACTTACTTGTTATAGAAATGGCTAAAGAATTTGAACAGATAAGTATTAAACCTGGTTTTATGAAACATAATGGAGGTGTTTTATTTAGAACAATATCTGAAACAGAATATGAATTTAAATCCATAATAAATAAAAATCATTTGAATGCTATAGGCATAACTCATGGTGGATACTTGTCAGCTCTAATCGACTCCGGAGCTGGAACTGCCGCTCATCGAGCTGCTGGTAACGTTCCCTGTGTAACAATTTCTTTAGACATAAAATTTATTGGTTCTTCAAAAGAAAGTGACGAAATAGTTGGGTACACTAGAATTTTAAAAAGAACTAAAACACTTGTTTTTCTATTTTGTGAACTTGCCTGTGATAAAAAAATTATAACCTCCGCTTCAGGTATTTGGAAAATTTTGAAAAAATAAAATGAGAACTTTTTACCCTCCGATTCGGTCATGTTTTAGTCTATTTTTGTTCTATAGCTGCAACAATATCTGGTAGGTAAAAAAAAAATAATACCAAACATAGAAATGAAAAAAAATAAAATCACTGCTGTTCTAGGACCTACAAACACTGGAAAAACTCATCTTGCAATAGAAACTATGCTCTCGTTTGAAACTGGAATGATTGGTTTTCCTCTGAGATTATTAGCAAGAGAAGTATATGACAAAGTAATAAAAAAGATTAGCACTGATAAAGTTGCTTTAATCACTGGTGAAGAAAAAATTATTCCATCAAATGCCAAATATTTCCTATGCACAGTTGAGTCTATGCCGATCGACAAATATTTAGAATTTGTTGCAGTAGATGAAATACAAATGTGTGCAGATCATGAAAGAGGTCATATTTTTACTGATAGACTTTTAAATATGAGGGGTGAAAAACTTACAATGTTAATGGGATCTAATACTATAAAAAATATTATCACTAAGTTAGATGGTGATATAGAATTTATAAATAGAGATAGACTATCAAAACTTACCTATTCAGGTCATAAAAAAATTTCTAGAATAAATAGAAAAACAGCAATTATAGCATTCTCTGCGGAAGAAGTTTATGCAATAGCTGAGCTGATAAGAAGACAAAAGGGTGGGGCAGCTATAGTAATGGGTTCGCTTAGTCCTAAAACAAGAAATGCTCAAGTAGAATTATATCAGTCAGGAGATGTGGATTTTTTAGTTGCAACTGATGCTATTGGAATGGGTATTAATATGGATTTGGAACATATTTATTTTTCTAATCTTAAAAAATTTGATGGAAAAAAATTAAGGAGACTTAATCTTTCTGAAATAGGTCAAATAGCTGGAAGAGCTGGAAGATATTTAAATGATGGAAGTTTTGGCATAACTGGAGAATGTAAAGAAATAACTGCTGAAGATGTGGATCTCCTAGAGAATCATAAATTTGAGGAAATAAGAACTTTATTTTGGAGGAATTCAAATCTAAATTTTAATAACTCTTCTAGTTTAATTAAAAGTTTAGATGAAAAACCTCACATGGAATGGTTAAGAAAAATACATGAATGTGAAGATGAAAAAGCCCTTAAATATTTTTTAAAAGATACCAATTTTATTAATTTAAAATTTAATGAGAAAACCTTAAGTCTGCTATGGGAGTGCTGTCAAATTCCTGATTTTGTTAAAAAAACTTATGGCAATCATTATGAGGTTATTGGAAGTGTATTTAAGTTTTTAAATAGTGATAAAAGAGTGATTTCTAACGATTATATGAGGTTACAGCTATTGAAACTTGACAAATTAGATGGAAATGTTGACTCTTTATCAAATAGAATTGCAAATGTTAGGACTTGGTCATATGTTTCAAATAAAAATAATTGGGTAGAAAATCAAGATTATTGGATTGAGAAAACTAAACACTTAGAAGATAGACTTTCAGATAGACTTCATGAAGAACTTACTAAAACTTTTATTGATAAAAGAGCAAGCGTTCTTGCAAGAGGATTAAAACAAGACATGGAATTTAAAACAGAAATCTTGGAAAACAATGACGTAATGATCGATGAACAATTTATTGGAAAAATCAATGGGTTAAAATTAGAATTAGACCTTAAAAAAGGTGCTCTAGAGACAGATATCAAATCCTTAAAAAAAGCAGCAAGACAGACTATTGGCCCAGAACTTGAGAGAAGAATTCAGGCAATTATTGATACAGGTTTTATTAAACTCCATGAAGATTTCAAAATTTATTGGAATAAATTTCCCATTGCAAAACTTTCTACGGGTACCGATTATCTAAATCCTAATTTTAATTTATTAATAGATGACATAATTGACCAAGGTCCTAAACAAAAATTAAATGAATATATTTATGGGTGGATTCAAACAAAAATTAATGAGGTATTAAAAAGTCTTATTGACCTAAAAAATATTAAAGAAAATAACTCTTCGATAAAAGCTTTGGCCTATCAACTTTATGAAAATAATGGTGTCTTAAAGAGAGATCAGGTATCTGAATATTTAAAAAATTTAGGTCAAAATGAGAGAAAAATTCTTAGAGAATTAGGTGTAAAATTTGGACGGTATCACGTATTTCTGCATCAATTAATTAAGCCTGAGGCTGTTTCTTTAAGGACTTTATTATGGAAAAATTTTCATCAAAAATATTATAATTTAAAACCCCCCACATTTGGCCTTAATTTTATAGACAATAAAGACTTAAAAAATCAAAACTTCATGCTTCTATGTGGATTTGAGAAATTTGACGCATTCTTTGTTAGGATAGATATTCTAGAAAGACTATTTATGTTAATCATTAATTCAAATTCAAAAGAAAAAAGTGACATTAAAGTAGTTCCTGAAATGTTAAATTTATTAGGATGCAGTAAAGAAAACTTTAAAAGACTCTTAACGAAGATGAATTATAAAGTATTTGAAAAAGAAAAAGAAATATATTTTAAATACAATCCAATTAAAAAATTCAAAAAAGCTCCAATTAAAAAAGTTTCGAAAGAAAATCCATTTGAAGTTTTAAAAAATTTAAACCTAAGCTAGTCATTATGTTTTTTAAGAAAGAGGATAAAAAAATTGAAGATAGCTTTCTAATTAAAGTCGGTGCTTTGTTAATCCATACTGCTAAGATTGATGAAAATTATACTGATAATGAAGAAGAAATAATTAAAAAAACGCTTTTAGAATTGGGAGTTAAAAAAGAAAATCTTTCTTCCACAATTAAGGAAGCAAAAATTATCGAAGAAAATTCAAATCAAATCCTTGAATTTACAAGAGAAGTAAAAAATTTATCTGAGAATGAAAAAATCAAAATAATAGAGGCACTCTGGGCTATAATATACTCAAATAAAGATGCTGATTTATATGAAACTAATTTAATGAGAAGACTTGCTGGGCTTCTTTATATAGATAGCAAAGTTATGGGAGATATTAAAAACAAAATTAAAAATGAAAGTTCGAAATGACATATCTTGTTAACGACAATTGCATTAAATGTAAATTAACTGACTGCGTTGATGTATGTCCGGTAGATTGCTTTTATGAAGGGAAAAATATGCTTGTAATTAAACCGGATGAGTGTATAGATTGTGGCGTTTGCGAGCCAGAATGTCCCGTTGATGCCATTAAAGCTGATACTGAACCTGGAAGTGAAAAATGGTTAGAGATTAATACTAAATATTCTGAGATCTGGCCTAATATAAGTGAAAAGAAAGATCCTCCAACGGATCATGAAAAATTTAAGGATGAGCAAAATAAGTACGAAAAATATTTTAAAGAAAATCTTTAATAGAAAAACCGAAAAAAAAGTGAAAAAAAAAGTTACTAAAAAAAAAGTTACTAAAAAAAAAGTTGCTAAAAATAAAATAAAAAAAACAAAAAAAATAATTTCAAAAAAAACTAAAAAAGTTTCAAAAAAAACTCCTACAAAATCTATTAAGACAAGATCAGATAAAAAAAAAATTTCTGCTCCAACAGAGCCAAAAGTTGACAATCTAAGAATTTCTAAAACTAACGAATTAAAGCCTGAGATAAAGAAAGTTAAAAAACAAGAAACTGAAAAAAGAGAATATAAAATTAAAGATTATGTTGTTTATCCTAAACATGGTGTTGGACAAATTATAGAGTTTAAGAAAATCAATATAGGTGGAATAGACGTTGAGACTTATGTTATAAAATTTGAAAAAGATAAAGCAAATGGAATGGTGCCAGTTAATAAGCAGTCTCATTTAAGATCCTTGGCAACTATTAATCAGGTCAATAAATGTATTTCAATTCTCAAAAGTAAGCCAAAAATAAAAAGATCAATGTGGAGTAGACGGGCACAAGAATATGAGGCTAAAATTTCCTCTGGAAAAATTTATGAATTAGCAGAAGTGGTCAGAGATTTGAATAAAGGTGATGATCTAATGGTTGATCAATCTTATAGTGAAAGACAACTCTTTGAAAAAGCTTATGAAAGAATTTTATCCGAGTTTCAGGTTATTTTGAATTTATCACCAGAGGATACTCAAAAAAAATTAGATAAAGCCCTAAAAAGAAACATGGGTAGTCAAGCACAAGCTGCACCTATAACAACTAAAGCAGCTGAAACAGAACTACCAGTAGACGAACCAATTTCAGATACTGACGAACCTATCGAAGAGTAAAAAAAAACGCCTCTCACACAAATTGTAATGAGAAGCGTTTTTTGTAAAGAATACTAAGTTACTATTTTCTTCTTCTTTTTTTTGCTTTTTTCTTAGCTTTTTTCTTAGCTTTTTTCTTAGTTTTCTTTGCCGCTTTTTTTCTTTTCTTAGGCATCTTTAGCTCCCTTTTTTAGTTAAACGAATCAAAATGATTCGCTATTACTATATTTTTATTTTTTTCTATAAGTTATGTCAAACCTTTAATTGAAACTTAAAATTTGAAAAATTATTTTTTATTTTTTATTTTTTTTTAAATTTTAATCTATTAATTAAGTTAATGTTTATGCGGTTAATAAACCATCTTATAAAAATAAATTAATAAAGATTTTCTAATTCATTTTTATATTTCTGTATAATTTTATATCTTTTTAATTTTAATGTTGGTGTTATCAGTCCATTTTCAATTGTAAATTGATCTTTAATAACAATAAATTTTTTTATTTTTTCTATTTTTGATAAGTTCTTATTCACTATTTCTAATTCTTTTAAAATTATCTCGTCAAGTATGTTCGACTTTTCTTTATTTAAAACTAATAACGCAACCAAATAAGGTTTATTATCTCCATACACTAAAGTTTGCTCAACAAAATCAATTTTTAATAAATCATTTTCAATTTTTATTGGTGAAATATTTTCACCTCCAGGAGTAATTAGAATATCTTTTTTTCTATCTGTAATTTTTAAGTAATTATTTTCAAAATGACCAATATCACCAGTAGATAACCATCCATCATTTAAAACTTTTTTGGTTTCTTCCTCATTATTCCAATAGCCTAACATTACGTTTTCACCCTTAACCAAGATCTCGCCATCATCTGCTATTTTAACCTCATTTGCAGTAAAGGCAGGTCCAACAGTATCTATCCTTATATCATCTTTTGGATTACAACTAACCACTGGAGAGGTTTCTGTTAAACCGTATCCCTGTAATGTCGGTAATCCTATTGCATTTAAAAATACCCCTACATCTTTATCTAAAGCTCCGCCTCCAGAAATAAATAACTTTAGGGAACCACCAAATTGTGCTTTTATTTTTTTTCTAACTAATTTTTCACAAATAATGTTTTGTACTTTTTCTAATTTAGACAATTTATTTTTAAATAAAACCTTTTCCCCAAGAGAAAGCATTTTGTTGATAAGATATTTTTTAAGGCCTTTTGTTTTGTTAAAAGATGCATTTATCTTTTGATATAAATTTTGATAAAATCTTGGGACAGCAGTCATTATATCAGGATTACATTCGCCCATATTTTTTATTAGCTTGTCAATACTTTCAGCATAAAACACTCTGGCGCCCAATGCTATTTGAACAAATTGAACAGTATGCTCGTACGAGTGTGACAATGGTAGCCAAGTTAAAAATCTAGCTTTTTTTGAAATAAACTCTTTTAGTAAAAATAAAGCTCCTTCACAATTACTCAATATTCCTCCATGACTTAACATCACACCTTTGGGGTTTCCTTGTGTGCCTGAGGTATAAATTATACAGGCAAGATCTTTTCTAGAAATATCTAAATTTCGAAAATTTTTTTCCTGATATTTTTTTTTCTCAAAAATATTTTTGATGTAAATAACCTCATTTGCATCTTTAATCTTTTCAAAAGATAATATTTTTTTTATGAAAGGTTTGGATTTAACTATATTTTTAATTTTATTATATTGTAAAGAGTCTGAAACAATTACAACTGAAGGATTACAATCATTAATTAAATATTCGTAATCTCTTTCTACATAGGTCGTGTAAGCTGGAACAGTAATACCTTTTGATAACATTATTGCTAAATCAGAGATCATCCATTCAGGTCTATTTTCTGAAATTAACAAACAACGATCTTTGTTCTCTATAAATGAACTTAACTCTTCAGATAGTTTTAAAATATTTACATAGGTTTCTTTCCATGTAAATTTATTTTCTAAATTTTTTAATGATTTCAAAAAAATTTGATCTGGCTTTTCTTTTAAGTACTGTTGATAAAAAAGTTCTAAAAGATTATTTTGTTTCTTTATTTCCATATCTTTTGGTGGGCGAAGAGAGAATCGAACTCTCACTTCTTGCGAAACACGATTTTGAGTCGTGCGCGTCTACCAGTTCCGCCATTCGCCCGCTAATTTGAATTAAATTATATTTAAATAGTATAAGAACTAAAATTATATTAAAACCAAAAAATGTTTCAAACTCTTTACAGGAAATGTTTAGATTTAGCATCACATAAGAGCTCAAACTTTTATTTAGGTTTAGTTTCGTTTATTGAAAGTTCTTTTTTTCCCATACCACCAGACGTAATGATTGTGCCTATGGTCATTGCAAAGAAAAAAAATTACATAAAAATATTTTTGATAGCATCCATTTTTTCAGTTTTGGGAGGTGTTTTTGGATACTTCCTGGGATCTTTTTTTTATGATCTATCTTTCAGTGTGATCGAATTTTATGGATATGAAAATAAAGTTGAAAAATTAAAATATAATCTATCTATTGGAGAGGGGTTTCTAGCATGGTTGAGTATACTTTTTTTGGCAGGTTTTACTCCTTTGCCTTATAAAGCATTCACAATTGCTAGTGGATTAATTGGTTTTAATCTGTTCATATTTATCCTTGTAAGTCTTATCTCTAGAAGTCTTAGGTTTTTTATTATTTCTTACTTGTCGTATAAATTTGGACATTTATTTACTGATTTTATGAACAGACATGGATCAAAATGGTTTACCATTTTAGGGATATTACTTGTTATTATATTTTTAATAATATTTTTATTTTATAAATTTAATGTTTAACCTCAGCAAAAAAAATTTATTTACAGGTATATTTTTAATAAGCTTTATTGCATTAATATCTGCATATTTCATAGAATACATTCTTGGTCATCAACCTTGTAATCTTTGTGTATATGAAAGGATCCCCTATTTTTTAGCAATCTTAATTGTATTAATAAATTATAAATACAATAAATTAGAAAAGTATCTAATTCTCTCATTGGCTATAATTTTTTTAATAGCAACAATATTGTCTTTATATCACTTAGGAATTGAACAAGGTTTTATACAAGAGTCTTTACTTTGCGATCTTGAAAAGGGAGCAAATATTGTTGATAAAGATGAAATATTAAAGCAATTACAACAAAAAAGTATAAGTTGCAAAGATGTAACATTCAAAATTTTTGGATTATCACTTACAAACTACAATATTATAATATCTTTATTACTAACTATTGGCTTAACAAAAATTTACTTTGGATATGAAAAGAACAGATAAAAAAAAAATTGAGGAATTTATAAGAGTGGATCACGCTGGTGAAAGAGGTGCTGTAAAAATTTATGAAGGTCAATTACTTGCTTTAAATACATTTGTAAAAAATGATAAATTAAAAGAAACTATTGAAGAAATGAAAATTCATGAAAAAGAACATCGTGATTTTTTTGAAAAGGAAATAAAAAAGAGAAATATAGCTCCTACGAAATTTTTACCTCTTTGGGATTTGTTAGGTGTAGGTTTAGGTTTTGGATCTACTTTATTGGGTAAAAAAGCTGCAATGCTTTGTACTGCCTCTGTTGAAGAAGTTATTGATGAACATTATTTAAATCAGATTAACCAACTTGACGATAGTGAAAAAACGTTAAAGAAAAAAATTATCAAATTCAGAGAAGATGAGCTAAATCATAAAGATATAGCTTATGAAAAAGGTGCAACCAAAAAAGGACCTTACTTAATTTTAGATAAATTAATAAAAACCGGATCTAAAATTGCAATAAATATATCTGAAAAAATTTAAGCTTCTAGTTCTACGTCCCAATATAGATAGTCCATCCAACTTTTATGAAGAAAGTTTGGAGGAAAATGTTTTCCATTTTTGTGTAAATCTTCTGTTGAAGGTCTATATGGGTGCTGATGTAATTTCATTCCTGAATTTTTTAATAATTTTCCACCTTTTTTTACATTACAGGCAGAACACGCAGTAACTACGTTATCCCAGTTAGTCTCACCACCTTTTGATCTTGGAAGCAAATGATCAAAAGTCAGCTCCTCATCACTACCACAATACTGGCAAGAAAATTTATCTCTTAAGAATACATTAAATCTTGTAAAGCTAGGTTTTGATTGTGGAACAATATAATCTTTGAGTGCAATAACGCTTGGTAATTGCATATTAAAAGAAGGGCTTCGAATAATTCTATCATAATTGCTAACTATGATCACTCTATCTAAAAAAACTGATTTTACCGTGTCTTGCCACGACCATAATGATAAAGGATAATAACTTAATGGTCTGTAATCAGCATTTAAGACTAATGCTGGACATCTTTCTAATGAAACGTTTTGTTCAATAAAGTTATTCATATATTAATTTTAACTCAGATGATCTGCATAATCAATATTAAGAGGTATTAAAGTTTCTTTAATATATAATTCAATGCTGTACTAGAAGCTTGTATAGGAATGTGATGATCACAATTTTTAATTAAAAGTGTATCAACTTTTACATTATTTCTTATCAAAAAGTCTTTTGCTTCTAGTAAGTTGATTGATGGGACAATTTGATCAGTGTCACCATGGATAAGTAAAGTTTCTGTTTTGTTTTTGATTCTATTTTTTAGATTATCCTTATTAATAATTTTTCCAGAAAAACCAACGATACAAGAAAATTTTTCATCTGATGTTAAGCCAACATTTAAAGACATCATACAACCTTGACTAAAACCAGATAAACATATGTCTTTATTTAATAAATTAAATTCTAATTTAACCTCCTCTATAAATTTTTTAATTACATTCTCAGCTTTAATTGATTGCTCCAATATATAAGATGGTTCTTCTTTGCTAAGATCAAACCATTGAAATCCTGAAGGGTTCATAGCACATATCTCGTGTCCATTTGGACATATAAAAACTGTATTTGGCATATGTCTTTTCCAATTTAATGAGAGCATACTAATATCCTTCCCATCACCGCCATATCCATGTAATAAAATAATCGCTTTTTTAATTTCAATTCCATTTTCAGGTCTAATAATTTCAGCGTTAAGGCAAAATGTCATAGTTAATTAATTAAGTGTTTTATTTTTAAAAACAATCTACAATACAAAAATGTTATCAGGAATTATAGTTAAAGTTCTGTCAATTGCTCTTTTAATTGCAGTAGGTGTCGTCCTGATATTAGGCATAGGGACTCTTTTCAAGGGTGGAGAGACAAGCAAAAAATATTCAAATAAGTTAATGCAGATGAGAGTTATTTTGCAATTTGTTGCTATAATTGCTTTGGTCGCTTTTGCTTATTTTTTTAAAGATTAACTTAAATTTTTTAGCCAGTTAATAAAATTTTCATCATCAAAATTTATTGAACCAATGATTCTAGCAAATTCTTCCCCTTTAGAATTTAAAAGTATGGTAGTTGGAAGCCCTCTTAAAGAAAAAGTTTTTGCTAGAGTTGATGGATTGTCGAAATAGGGCTCTAAATTATTTATATTTAGCTCAGAAAAAAAACTTTTAACTTTATTTAGATTTTCTTTACCAATATTAATCGGATATATTTTTAAGTTCTTCAGCTTTTGATTTGCTTGCAGCCTATTTAAAGAGGGCATTTCCTCTTTACATGGTTCACACCAAGTTGCCCAAAAATTTAATATTATCAGCTTACTATCTAAATTTTCAATATTAATTTCTTTATCTGCATCATCTAAAAAAATAACATTATCGTATATTTTTGGGATTTTATGGACTACAAGATTTTTTAAATCTGGCAATTCATTTCCAAGAGCATTTGTGATTAAAAAGGTAAATAATATTAAAATTCTCATATTAAATAGGTATAATTAAATATCATGGCAAAAAATAAAAACAACCAGGCAATATGGAACACACGTATAAAAAAAGAGTCGTCAAGTTTGTTTCAAAAAGTTGGTTATTCTTTAGATGTTGATAAAAGACTCTACAAAGAAGATATTAAAGGATCCATCGCCCATGTTGAGATGCTTTTTAAACAAAAAATAATCTCATTTAAAATTAAAAATAAAATTATCTATGGTCTAAACAAAATAGAAAGAGAGATTTCCAATAAAAAATTTGAGTTTAATAAAAAATATGAAGACATCCATATGAATATTGAAAAAAGACTTTTTCAAATTATTGGTGAAGAGGCTGGGTATGTCCATACAGCTAGATCAAGAAATGATCAGGTAATCACTGATTTTAAATTATGGTTAAAATCTGCAACCAAAGAAATAAATAACAATCTTGATAAAGTGATTAAGAGTTCTGTAAAATTAGCTGAAAAAAATATTCAGACTATTATGCCTGGTTTTACTCATTTAAAAAACGCTCAGGCAATTTCATTTGCACATTATCTAATGTCTTATGTTGAAATTTTTAATAGAGATAAAAAAAGATTTTCTAATAATATACAAAGTTTAGATGAAAATCCTCTTGGTGTTGCTGCTTTATCTGGGACATCATTTAATATAGACAGAAATTATACAACCAAAAAACTTGGTTTTAAAAAACCTACAAGCAATTCTATTGATACAGTTTCAGATAGAGATTTTGTACTTGATTTTCTTTACAGCATATCAGTGTGCTCTATGCATATCTCAAGAATTGCAGAAGAGTTGATTATTTGGAACTCAGATGGATTTAATTTAATTAATTTATCAGACAAAGTTGTAACCGGATCTTCGATTATGCCTCAAAAAAAGAATCCTGATCTTCTAGAGTATCTAAGAGGTAAGTCAGGAAGTACTTATGGAAATCTGTTTTCTATGCTAACTATTTTAAAAGGATTACCATTATCTTACTTTAAAGATTTACAAGACGATAAGGAGATAGTGTTTAATTCAAACGATACACTTATAAATTGTCTTAAAATTTTTGATGAGGTATTAAAAAATTGTAGTCCAAATAAAAAAAAAATGCTTGAGCTTGCAAATAAAGGGTACATTACTGCAACAGACTTAGCTGACTATCTTGTGAAAAATCATTCAATGTCATTTAGAAAAGCTTATCAAAAAACGTCCTCTATAGTTAATTTAGCAGAAAAAACAAAAAAAAATTTAAACGAACTTTCTTTAGACCAACTTAAAAAAATTGAACCTAAACTTACTGAAGATGTTTTAAAAGTGTTTGATTTAAACAATTCTGTCAATTCAAAAAAATCTTTTGGGGGAACATCTTTTGATAATATTAAAAAGATGATAGGGAAATATAAAAAAGAAATATGATTAAAAAATTAACTATAATATTATTATTTTCAATCTTATTGGTATCCTGTGGAAAAAAAGGATGCCCAAAATATTCAGACTCAGATGATGAGAAATGTGACCCAATATTTAAAAATTGATGAAATATACTAAAAAAAAACTTTTTATTGAGAAAGTAAGTGTTCTTAATATTGCTAATAAATTTCAAACTCCAGCCTATTGCTACTCATACTCAAAGTTAAAAGATAACATAAAAATTTTTAAAGAAAATTTTAAATCCTTTTCTCCATTGGTTTGCTTTTCAATAAAATCAAATACTAATGTAAATATAATTAAAGAAATTAGTAAATTTGGTTTAGGGGCTGACGTCGTCTCGAAGGGAGAACTTATGCTGGCTTTAAAAGCAGGAGTGCATCCAAGCAAAATAGTATTTTCAGGAGTTGGCAAAACTAATGAAGAAATCGATTTTGCGATCAAAAAAAAAATACTACTTATTAATGCCGAGTCGAAAAGTGAAATTCGAGAAATCGATAAAATTGCAAGACGAAAAAGGAAAATAGTACAAGTTGGGATAAGGCTAAACCCAAATACTGATGCAAAAACGCTTAAACAGATTTCTACAGGTAAAAGTGAAAATAAATTTGGTGTAAACAGTAAAACTTTTTACGAACTTGTAAACTACTGTGAAAACTCAAAAAATATCAGTCTACAATGTTTAAGTGTTCATATAGGTAGTCAAATATTAGACCACAAGCCATATGAAAGAATGCTCAAAGCTGTGAGTAATATAATTAATAAAACTAAACACAAATTTAAATTTGTCGATTTAGGTGGAGGAATGGGAATTTCTTACAGTGATAAAATTAAAAAGCTTAATTATAAAAAGTATAACCTAGCAATTAACAATTTTTTAAAGAAGCATAATACAAAAATTATTTTTGAACCAGGTAGATCAATAATTGGCAATACAGGAACTTTGGTATCTAAAATAATTTACATTAAAGATGGTGGGAGCAAAAAATTTATTATTTTAGATGCTGCGATGAATGATCTTATGAGACCGGCTTTATATGGGGCGGTTCATAAAATCTTACCTGTAAATAAATTAAACAGTATCTCAAAAAGTACTTATGAATTTGTTGGTCCTATTTGTGAAAGCACAGATAAATTTGTAACTTTAAAAAAATTTCAAAAACTAAAAGAAAAAGATTTTGTAGCCATATGTGATGTTGGTGCCTATGGTATGTCTCTAAGCTCTAATTATAACCTTAGGCCAAAAGCTGTTGAATTACTTATAAAAGGAAGAAAAGTTAAAATAATTAAAAATAGACAAAAGCATACAGATTTAATTTAGCTTTTGATAAAAATGATCAGAAATTCATTATTTTCAATATTTTTTTTTGTAGGAATAATTATTATTTCAATAATATTTTTGCCTGCATTACTTTTACCAAGAAAAATTACCTTACTTGGAGGAAAATTGATGGGGTACTGGGCTGGATTTTGTCTAAAAATTTTTCTATCAGTAAAAATTATCATTAAAGGTAAGGAAAACATTATGACTGACCAAAAATTTTTTATTGCTGCCTCCCACCAGTCTATGTTTGAAACATTTTACCTACAAACCGTTTTCAATTCACCAGTATTTATTTTAAAAAAAGAGCTACTACGAATTCCAATCTTTGGATGGTACTTAAAAAAAATAGGATCTATTTCTATAAATAGAAACAAGGTGAGTAGAGATAATTTAGGATTTTTTCAGGATATTTTAAAAATAATAAATAGTAGCGATAGACCGTTGATAATTTTTCCTCAGGGAACACGTGTTTTACCTGAGGAACGTCCTTCCTTTAAAAAAGGGGCGACAAGAATTTATCAGGAGTTAAATATAGCTTGCCAACCCGTAGCTGTTAATTCTGGTTATGTATGGCCAAAAAAAGGTCAAAAAAATAGTCATAAGACAATAACTGTTTCCATTTTAAAGCCAATAAATGCTGGGATAGAGAAAAAAAATTTCTTACAGATTTTAGAAAGTAAAATTTATAATGAACTCGACTTATTAAGTTAGCCTTTCATTGGCATAACAACATAGATACTATCGACGTCGCCTGGATCTTTTATTAAAGCAGGAGAACCCGTATCATTAAAGAATATTTCTACTTTTTCTCCATTTAATTGAGAAGCTACATCAATTAAATATCTAGAGTTAAAACTAATTTCTAAGTCGTGATCAAATTTTGCAATCAGGGTCTCCTTACCATCACCACTATTAGCATTATTAACTGATAAATCTAATGTATCTTTAGATAAACTAAATTTTACTCCATCTTTTTTATCTAACGAAACTGATGCTACCCTATCAACGGAATTTAAAAATAATTTTAAATCTATTTCTAGTTTTTTTTGATTATTTTTAGGAATTACCTGAATATAATTAGGAAATTTACCATCTATAAGTTTTGATATTAATATACTGTTATTCAATTCAAATTTAATTTTAGATTTAACATTTGAAACCTTTACGTCACCATCATAACTATCCAAAAGAGAACATAGCTGAAATATTGTTTTTTTTGGTAATATTATTGGATTAAAATCAATTTTTTCATCTAATCTAATTTTAGAAATAGACATCCGATGACTGTCAGTTGCTACGGCTGTAAGATAATTTTTATCTTCTACCTCTGTTTGATGAAAATAAATTCCACTCAAGTAATGTCTTGTTTCATCATTAGAAACTGAAAATTTACATTTGTTTAGTAATTTCAAAAGTTGTTTAGATTTAATAATAAATTCATTTTGGTTAAAGTTTTCATCAGTAAGAGGAAACTCTGATGGACTGAGGCAATTTAAGTTAAAAATAGATTTCTCAGATTCTAAATGAAGTTTGCTTGTTTCATTCAAAGTTAAATTAATTTTTTTCCCAGAGGATAACTTTCTGACAATATCATATATAGTCGATGATACAGTTGTAGTTTTTCCCTCTTCTAATACTTCCACGTTATTTATTTTGTGTATAAAAATTAAATCTAGATCTGTTGCAGTTATTATTAAGTTTGAATTATTTGCGTCTATTAAAATATTAGATAAAATTGGTAAAGTACTTCTCTTTTCTATTACCCCTTGACAATAATTGAGTGCTTGCTGAAGATCTTGTTGATTAACGTTAAATTTCATTATCTTTATTATTATATAATATTTGATTTTTTAACTTATTAATATTGTCAACCATTTCTGAATCTTTTTCTTTAATTTTTTCAATAGTTTTAACGGAATGTATTATCGTCGTATGGTCTCTATTTGAAAATTCTCTTCCAATTTCAGGTAATGATTTTGAAGTAAGAATCTTGGTTAAATATATTGCTGTTTGTCTTGGTCTAACTAGATACCTTGATCTTCTCGAAGATAACATCTCATTTTTACTAATTTTAAAAAACTTACATACCACTGTTTGAATTAAATCAATAGTGACCTTGTTTTCAGACAGATTTAATAAATCCTTCAAGACTACTTTTGTTTCTGATAAATTTGGGACTTTTTCGTAAATTCTTGAGAAAGAAACCACTCTATTTACTGCTCCAACTAGTTCTCTTATACTACCTTTGATTTCAGTGCTTATAAAATCTTGTATGTCTTTTGAAATCTGTAATTGGTCTGAATATATACTATTTAGTTCTTCTGTTTTTTTTTGAACAATTTTTTTTCTTAATTCTAAGTCTGGTTTTTGAATATCAACCACTAATCCACCTGAAAATCTAGATTTAATTCTTTCTTGAATTCTTAATAATTTATTAGGGGGTCTATCAGCAGAGACAACTATCTGTGAACCTTTGTCCAATAGAGCATTAAAGGTATGAAAAAATTCTTCTTGCATGGCCTCTTTACCACTTATGAATTGAATATCATCAATTAACAATATGTCAGTGTTTCTAAAGTATTCTTTAAACTTTACCATATCATTTGATTTGATTGATTTTACAAATTGATACATAAAACGTTCTGCTGAAATAAACATAACTTTATTATTTTTTTTTAATTCATAGCCAATCGAATTTAACAAGTGTGTTTTACCCATTCCAACGCCACCATAAATATAAAGTGGGTTATAATGCGAAATATTTTCCGAAACTTTTAATGATGCCTCGTAAGCGAGCTTGTTACTTGATCCTGTGATAAAATTATCAAATCTTTTATTAGGATCAATTCGATTATATTGTAAATAAGAGTCTTTGATAAAGGAAACATTCTCTTTTAAATTACCGTCTTCTAAAGCATTATTAGTTTTAATAGTATGATCTGTTTCAACTATTCTAAATTCAATTCTGATAATATCTTTTTTATAAGTTTTTATAATTTGTAATATTTGATCTAAATATCTTGATGTTATCCAGTCTCTAATAAATCTAGTTGGTACAGATAACAATATATAATTATTAAATTCTTCTATGAATGAAATTTTTTTTAACCAACTTTCATAAACTTCAGATCCTAATTTATCTTTCATGTCAGCTTGCACCAGTCTCCAGTCAAAGCTATTCGATTTAAAATTATCTATATTTTGATTGTTTGTAAGTTTACTCATAAGTTTGGAAGAAACCTAGTTAGAACTGATTTAAAATAATTTGCAACAAGTTAATAAAAAATTTGAAAAAAAAATAAAATCTAGGATTGTGAATTTAGATGTTACGGAGTTAAAGTTGAATTTTTATTTTATTTCAAAGAATTAGAAATTAAAATTTTAAATTGAATCAAACCATGATTGAATCAAATGTAGATTGAATTTATATAGAGGTAAAATTTACTATATCTAAATATGGTAAAACAACATGATATTTAAATAGATCATGTACTTACTAAGAGTTGTTTAATAAAATATGATTTTTTTTAACGCTTAGATTGTAGAAATCTTCTTTGTGATCCTAGAAACATTTCTAGAAGCGTTTTGTTTCTTGATAATTCCAGTCTTAGCAATCTTCATAAGCTCTGAATTGAGCTTAGGCAAAAATTTTAAAGCTTCGTCTTTCTTTTTTTCTCCAATTAGAAGGTTCATTTTTTTTAAAGCGTTACGAAATCTACTTTTTCTAGCCTTATTAACCACTGTTTGCTTAGAAATTCTTCGAATTCTCTTAATTGCTGATTTTGTGTTTGCCATCTGCGCAGGGGTATAACTTGAGAATTTATAGTGGTCAACATAATATTTTACTATTTTTGGCAGGAATCACAAAAAAAAGTTGATCTATTTGATACAATTTTTTTTTTTATAATATCTAAACATCCAGTTGCTTTGCATTTGTTTCCTTCTTGCTGATAAACCTTAAACTCTTTTTGATAACTTCCCAATGTTCCAGATATATTTTGAAAATTTCTAATACTGGACCCTCCTTTAATTATTGCTCTATGTAAAATTTTTTTAGAATTCAAAATAATTTTTTTACATTCATTTTTAGTTAATAATTTTGCCTGTTTAAATGGATCAATTTTGGATAAAAATAATATTTCACTAGCATATATATTGCCAATTCCTGAAACAAATCTTTGATCCAATAAAAAACTTTTAATTTCTTTATTTTTGTCTTTAAAAAAACTCATCACGTAATTTAAATTAAACTTTTTATCAAATGGCTCTGGACCCAAATGTTTAAATCTTTTATTTAAAGCATTTTTATTTTCAATTAATTGAAAAAAACCAAAACGTCTAGGATCATTATAAATTACGTTAAAATTATCAAATTCAAATACAACATGATTGTGTTTTTTAGGAAGTGTTGGTGAGTGATAAAAACTAGTATTTGTGAATTTTGACAGTTTAAACTTATCAACAATGTGGATTGTGCCTGACATGCCTAGATGAACTAAACAGTAATCCCCTTCCCAAAAATGTATTATTAAATATTTTGAAAATCGATCTACTTTAGTTATTTTTTTATTTTTAATATAACTTTTAAAATTATTTGGTATTAAAAATCTTAAATTTCTATTTCTTATTATTACTTTTTTCACCCTTTTTTGATTGATTTTTTTACTTAAGGATTGTCTAACAATTTCTACTTCTGGTAATTCTGGCATTTCACACTATATTCAATATATAATTTTTTATGCAACAATATCTTCAAAATAAAAAAGGGCTAGTAGAAGGTGTATTTGATCAAGTCTACGACCGTTATGATTTGATGAATGACTTTATGTCACTAGGTATACATAGGCTTTGGAAAAAAAGTCTAATTAATATGATGGGCCCATCTGTTAATAAAAAATTGGTAGATGTTGCTTGTGGCACTGGTGATATTGGTAAACTGTTTTTAGACAAAACTGATAATAAATCAAAAGTTACATCTATTGATCCTAATAAAAAAATGATTAACCAAGGTAAAAATAAATTATCAAAATATAAAAGTATTGAGTGGATTACTGCCCCAGCCGAAAATCTGCCATTAACTGACAACTCTTTTGACTACTATACAATCAGTTTTGGTCTGAGAAATACAAAAAATTTAGATCTGGCACTTTCTGAAGCTTACAGGGTTTTAAAGCCTGGTGGTCGTTATTTGTGCTTAGAATTCTCTAAAATCCAAAACACAAATATAAATTTAATTTACAAAAATTACTCAAAGTTAATTCCCATGATTGGCCAATTCATAGTAGGGGAAAAAGAACCCTATGAATATTTGGTAAAAAGTATTGAGCAATTCATTAATCAAGAAGAATTAATTGATTTAATGCAAAAACATAAATTTCAAAAATGCTCTTATAGAAATTTTTCTAATGGTATTGTTTCAATTCATAGTGGTTGGAAAATTTAATGATTAGAAAGTTAATTACCTTGTTTAAATTAAGCAGAAAAATTGCACAATCAGACATACTTTCAATTGCATCAAAGTTTAAAAAACCTCCACTAGCTTTAACTATTTTATTCAAAATATTATCTTTTTCATTTCAAAAAAAAGAAGAGCATAATTTGGATAAGGATGAGGGAAATAGACTTTCTAAATCACTAGAATCAATGGGTACTACTTTTATAAAGCTTGGACAATTTCTAGCGACTAGACCTGATATCATTGGTGAAGAACTGTCTAAAAAACTTGAAAATCTTCAAGATCGTTTACCTCCATTTTCTATAAATGAGGCAAAACAAATCATTAAAAATGATCTTGGGGAAGAATCTTTTAACTCTATAATAGATTTAAGTGAGCCTGTTGCAGCAGCATCAATCGCTCAAGTACATAAAGCAAAAATTAATGACAATGGAACAATTAAAGATGTTGCCATAAAAATTTTAAGACCAGATATAAAAAAAATATTTAATGAAGAAATTGATGCAATGATGTTGTTTGCATTTATAATCGAGTCTTTTGTAAAAAAAACCAAAAGATTAAAACTAATAGAGGTTGTTTTTTTATTAAAAGAGATAACAAATCTTGAAATGGATTTAAGATTTGAAGCAGCAGCTGCTAACGAATATGCTGAGAATACAAAAAATGATGTTGGATTTAAAGTTCCAATGATTTATTGGAATTTTACTAGTGAAAATGTAATGACTCTGGATTGGATTGATGGAGTTTCAATTAGAGAAACTGAAGAATTGAAAAAAAGAAATTTAGATACTAGTAAAATAGCAGAAGACATTATTCAACATTTTCTAAGACACGCCGTAAGAGATGGCTTTTTTCATGCAGATATGCATCAGGGAAATATTTTTATTAATGATAGTGGCCAAATTGCACCTATAGATTTTGGTATAATGGGCAGGCTAGATAAAGTTAGTAAGAGATTTCTGGCAGAAATTTTATTTGGTTTTATTCAAAGGGATTACCGTAAGGTTGCTGAAGTACACTTAATGGCCGGGTTAGTTCCAAAAGATGTTCCAATAGACGACTTAGCTCAAGCTTTAAGATCTATAGGAGAGCCCATTTTTGGACAAGAGGTAAAAGATATCTCGGGTGGAAAATTATTGAAACAACTTTTTGATGTGACAGAAAAATTTAACATGCAAACTCAACCACAGTTATTAATGCTACAAAAAACAATGGTTGTAGTTGAGGGTGTTGCAAGAAAATTAAATCCAAGTACAAATATATGGACGACATCTAAACCTGTGCTTGAGACTTGGTTGAGAGAAACAAAAGATCCAATAACAAATTTGAATGAGACATTAAAGAGTACTTCTGAGGTAATTAAGCGATTACCAGAATTTCCTGAGATTATGGATAAAGCTAATCAAGCTTTAACGTTTTTAGCTAGCGGACAAATCCCTCAGAATTCAAACTCCTATACTGCTTTAAATGATAAAAAAGCAGAAATGAATGCTTTTAGAAATCAGTCTATTATTGGTTTATTACTACTTGTAATTTTTGGACTTATAGTATTTTAATTCTCAAAATGAAAAATCTGTTAAACAAAAAAATTTTATTTATCATATGCGGTGGAATTTCTGCCTACAAAAGTCTTGAGACAATTAGGCTTTTCAAAAAAAGTGGTTCAGAAATCAAAACTATACTTACTGCAAGTGCTAAAGAATTTGTAACACCTCTTTCAATTACTGCGCTATCTCAAGGCAAAGTTTACAGTGAATTATTCAGTGTCGAAAACGAAACTGAAATGGACCATATTTCGCTTTCCAGATGGGCTGATGTAATTGTTATTGCTCCTACAACTGCTAATACTATTTCAAAGCTGGCTCAGGGCACTACTGACGATCTTGCTTCAACTGTTGTTCTGGCTTCAGATAAAAGTATTTATTTAGCTCCAGCAATGAACGTGAGGATGTGGGAACATCAAACTACCAAAGCGAATTTAAAAAAATTGAAAGATTGTGGTTATAAATTCATTGGTCCTGAAATTGGGGATATGGCTTGTGGGGAATATGGTGAGGGCAAAATGTCTGATCCAAGAAAAATTGCTGAAGAAATTGATCAATTTTTTTTAAATAAGAAAAAAAATAAAAATTTAAAAGCTTTGGTTACAGCAGGACCTACTAATGAATATATTGATCCTGTAAGATTTATAACCAATAAGTCTAGTGGCAAACAAGGTTACGAGATTGCAAAATCTCTCTCTAAAAAAGGTTTTGATACAACGCTCATTTCTGGCCCCACTAACTTAGAAATTGATGATGATATTAATCTAGTTAAGGTTGAAACTGCAGAAGAAATGTTTCTTGCAACTCAAAAAAGTTTACCAACTGATGTAGCAATTTTTGCAGCAGCTGTAGCTGATTTTAAGTTACAAAAAAAGTATACAAATAAAATTAAAAAACAAGAGACATTAAATTTAAATCTTGAAAAAAATGTTGATATTTTAAATTACGTTTCTAACCATAATTCAATGAGGCCAAGTCTTGTTGTTGGTTTTGCAGCTGAAACTAATAACCACGAAAATAATGCAGAAGAAAAGTTAAATAAAAAAAATTGTGACTGGATAATTTCAAATGATGTTGCAAATAAAAATATAGGATTTAATTCTGATTTTAATGAAGTAACTATTCACTACAAAAATAAAAAAATAAATAACGAAAAACTCTTTTATAAAAAAAAGTCTGAAATATCTGATGAAATAGTTGATAGAATTATTGATCAATTAAATTAATGGCAAAAGTTCTAATCAAAAAATTAGCTTCATCTGTTCAATTACCTACTTATAAAACTAGTGGAGCTTCAGGGATGGATTTAATGGCTTTTATTTCTGAAACAATAATTCTTAAACCACAATCTTCTTGTTTAGTACCAACTGGTATTTCTGTTGCATTTTCAGAGGAATTTGAAATACAAATAAGACCAAGATCTGGTTTGGCAGCTAAAAATAATATTAGTGTATTAAATACTCCTGGCACAATTGATAGTGATTATAGGGGTGAAATAAAAGTTATTCTCTTTAACCATGGGAATAATGAATTTATAATCAATAATAATGATAGAATAGCACAAATGATTTTGACACCAGTTGTTAAAATGAAACTAGAAGAAACAGAAAGTTTGCCTGAAACAATTAGAGGAGAGGGTGGATTTGGCTCAACAGGAAAATGAGCAAAAAATTAAATAAAAAAGAAATAGAAAAATTCTCTCGTCAAATTATTTTAAAAAATGTTGGTGCATTAGGTCAGAAAAAAATTCAAGAGGCTAAAGTTTTAATTATTGGAATGGGAGGCTTAGGTTGTCCAGCTGCAGAATTTTTAACACGATCAGGAATTGGAACACTAGGTATTGTGGACTATGATAAGGTTGGTTTATCAAATATCCATAGACAAACTTTGTATACCGAAAAAGATATTAACAAATCAAAAGTTAAAATTGCAAAGAAAAAATTGAATGAAATTAATCCAAAAACTAAAATAAATATTTTTAACTATAAACTAAATAAAATCAAATTTAAAAAAATTATTAAAAACTATCAATATATTATTGATGGCACAGACAACTTTGAAAGTAAATTTTTAATTAATGATATAAGTTTAGATTATAAAAAATTTCTTGTAGTTGGTGCTATAAGTAAGTTTGATGGTCACATTTTTAGCTTTGATTTTAAAAATAAAAATAATCCTAGTTTAAGAGATTTTTATCAAGAAGAAGTTGTTACTGATGATATTTTCAATTGTGAGTATGATGGTATTTTAGGAACTGTAGCAGGAATTGTTGGCACAATACAAGCAAACGAAATTCTAAAAAAAATTCTTAATATTGGTGAAAGTTTAAATAGGTTTATTTTAATTCTAGATTTATTAAATTTAAATATAAGAAGAGTAGAATTAAAAAAAAGAAAATAATGATTTTAAAAAAAAAAATTAAAGAAATTTCTATATTGCTTTGTTTATTATTTTACTGCTCGATCAGCTCTGCAGATGAAATATTTGTATCCTTAAAGAAAAGCAAAGTTAATGTTCGTTATGGCCCAAGCTTTGACTCTGATGTTAAATATGTTTATAAGAAAATAGATCTTCCCATAAAACAAATAGATAAAAAAGAAAACTTTAGAAGAATTATTGATCTAAAAAATAATAGTGGCTGGATACATGTTTCTCAATTGAAAAAAAGTAATTCAGTTATTGCTACTAAAGATAAAGTTTTATTCAAAAAACCATCATCATTTGCAAAACCCATAGCAATGATAAAAAAGGGAAGATTATTAATTGTTCAAAAATGTGAAAAAAATTGGTGTGAAGTAGAAACCGATGATTTTAATGGATGGATTAAAAATGATGATCTGTGGGGATTAATTAAAATCTCCAGATAAAGAAGCTATATTGTCTTTGCTTAACTTAGTAGTGTGAGAATATTCTTTGTGGTCAATGCCAAGTTCGATATCAACATTGCTTGATTTAAATTTTTCAATTTGCTCATCTGTAAAATTAAAATGTATAAATTGAACTGAAGAAGCCTTACCCTCAGCAGAAGTTCTGTCAACGTCCTCTTCAGGAACAGCTTTAACAATCTCACCGTTAATCTTCATAAATACCATTTCTTCAATTCCACCAACCTTACCTAAAAAAGCCGCTCTAGATATAGGGTTATCTATTTCAAACATAAGAGTAGCTGTTAACTCTTTTCCATTTGGAATTAATGGATTGTATGCAATTAATTCATCATGCAGCTGTTCATCTCCACCTTTTTCAATATAAAGCATTTCTTGAACTTGAGCTAACATGGTCTCATAGCTTTCGAAATAAAATGTAGCGTAAGGTCCTAATGCAATTCTTCGATTTTTTTTAAAGTTAACAATATTTTTTCTTAATTCTTTTCTGTCTTTTATATATGCATCAAGTGGCATAATATCAGATTTTTGTATCTCTCTTTTTTCTTTTGGCATAATCATAACTTATAACTTTTTGCCATAAGTTCTATAGGGTGTAGTGCCTCATCATTAGAAATTTTTGTGTCTACTTCTAATTGTTTTAAATGCTTGCCAGCTAAAGGACAATCAGATGCCATATACTTATTATTTTTGTTTTTTATTTGTCTTGCAGTTGGCCTTCCAACTTTATTGGCTAAATCATGTGTTTCTTTCATCACTCCAAAAGTTCCACCGTGGCCAGCACATCTTTCGACAACATCAATTTTTATATTAGGAATATTTTTTAACATATCTCTAGCCTTGATACCCATGTTCTGAGCTCTTGCATGACACGCATGGTGAACTGTAACACCACCATCAATTTCTTCTAATCCTTCGGCCAATCCCTCATTATTAGCGATATCAACCACATACTCGTCAATATCGATTACATTTGAAGATAATTTTTTTACATTTTCACTTTCAGGTAATAACAAAGGCCATTCAAATTTTAACATTAAGCCACAGCTTGCTGTTAAAGTTATTACTTTGTAACCTTTGTCAATCCATTCAATTAAATCTTTTGATACTTTTTTGGCTTGTTCAACTACTTTTGGAAGATCTGCCTGTTCCAAAAAAGGCATTCCACAACATCCTGGGTAAGCTTCTTGAACTTCCACACCATTTTTTTTTAAAACTTTTAATGCAGCAACACCTGTATTTTTTTTATTAAAATTTACAAAACATGTAGAATATATTACAACTTTTCTGTCTTTGTTAATCACTTCATAGTTAATTTTATCATTATTCTTTTTAAAAAAATTTGAAAACGTCTCTGAGTTATATTTTGGTAGCTGCACTCTTTTATCTATCCCAGATATGAATTCTAAAATTTTTCTTATAAATTTATTTTTAATATTTGATGCCCAATTTACAATTTTAGAGAACATAACCCCAATTTTTGCGTTTCTATCAATTTTTGCTAATTGAGTTGGTACGCTTGGTAGTTTTCCTAACTTCTTCTGCGCAGTTCTATATCTCAGCATTAAATGAGGAAAATCTAAATCAAAGTCGTGAGGAGGGACATATGGACACTTTGTCATAAAACACATATCACATAAAGTACATGCATCTACAACAGGGGCAAATTGGTCACTGGATAAACTCTCAACGTCTTCATCTTTAGACTCGTCAATCATATCAAATAACTTTGGAAAAGAGTCACAAAGATTAAAGCATCTTCTGCAACCATGGCAGATATCAAATACTCTTCTCATTTCTGAGTCTAATTTTTCAGGATTTAAAAAATCAGGGTGCTCAAAATCAATTGGATGTCTAGTTGGTGCATCTAAGCTACCTTCTTTGCTCATAATTTTTGAATTTTTATTTGGATTTTTAGTGGACAAGTTAATGTCCACTAAACGAATTAATTAGCTAATAGACTCTAAAGTTTTTTGAAATTTACCAGCATGAGATTTTTCAGCTTTTGCTAAAGTTTCAAACCAGTCAGCAATTTCTTCAAAACCTTCTTCTCTAGCTGTTTTGGCCATACCTGGGTACATATCAGTGTACTCATGTGTTTCACCTTGAACAGCTGATGCTAAATTTGCTTTAGTTTCACCAATCGGCATACCAGTTCCAGGATCTCCAACTTCCTCTAAATACTCTAGATGACCATGTGCATGACCTGTCTCACCTTCGGCAGTTGACCTAAAAACTGTAGCTACATCATTGTATCCTTCGATGTCAGCCTTTTGTGCGAAGTAAAGATATCTTCTGTTTGCTTGACTTTCGCCAGCAAAAGCTTCCTTTAAATTTTCTTCAGTTTTACTTCCTTTTAATGACATTTTATTCTCCTTAATTAATGATAGTTAAGGATATAATACTTCTAAAGTGATTGTCAACAGTTTAGAATAATTATAATTTATAATTTAAGTAATTGATTTTATTGAATTAATTTTGATTTTGATTATCACTCGCAACTCTAACCAAAACTTCAACTGAGTTAATTTTTTTTCCAGTGATATTATTTTTAACATTCACATTTTCTATTTCATTTTCATCACAGTCTATTAATTGATGGGTATCTTCATCATAAAAATGGTGATGAACAGTTGTGTTAGTATCAAAATAGCTTTTGTCTGAGTTTATTGATATCTCCTTTAAATATCCCTTTTTTTGTAAGGCATGGACAGTGTTATAAACCGTTGCGAGAGATATTTTTTCATTTAACTCTTCAGATATTTTTTTAACAAGATCGTTAATTGTAAAGTGAAAAGTTTTATCTCTGTTGAACAAAACCTCACAAATTTTAACTCTTTGCTTTGTAGGTCTGAGCCCAGTTTCTCTTAATTTTTCAATAAAATTGAAGTTTTTTGTCATATTTCTTTATAATAATTCTAAACTAAGAATAAATTGTATTGTTTTATTATATTATATTATCATTAAATCAAGTAATAAGGGAACTCAATTTTTATGAAAAAAAACTCCTATAGCTATGATGACCTAATTACTTGCGGAAATGGTGATCTTTTTGGCCCTGGTAATGCTAAATTACCCCTTCCTCCAATGCTAATGTTTGATAGAATAACAGAGATTAACGACAATAACGGGACCTTTAACAAGGGATCTTTAAAGGCTGAGTTAGATATTAAAGATGATCTTTGGTTCTTTGATTGTCATTTTAAATCTGACCCCGTTATGCCTGGTTGCTTAGGGTTAGACGCTATGTGGCAACTAGTAGGTTTTTACCTAGGTTGGCTAGGAAATCCTGGCAAGGGTAGAGCACTAGGTGTTGGAACTGTAAAGTTCACAGGTGAAGTATTGAAAAATGTTAAGTTAGTAACATATAAAATTGATATGAAAAAAATTATGTCACCAGGAGGCACAACTGTTGGTCTTGCTAATGGGGTGGTTTTTGCGGATGATAAAAAAATATATTCAGCAGATAGTTTAAAAGTAGGGTTATTTAAATAATGAGAAGAGTAGTAATTACAGGTTTGGGCGTTGTTTCATGCTTGGGTAACAATCAAGAAGAAGTACATCAGTCATTATTGAAAACAAAGTCTGGAATATCTTTTAGTGAAGAATATAAAGAACACAATTTAAAAAGTCATGTACATGGTAAGCCAAACATAAAGCTTGAAGATCATATTGATAGAAAAACAATAAGATTCATGGGATCAGGTTCTGCTTATAACTATATTGCAATGAAGGAAGCTATTGAAGACTCTGGATTAGAAGATAGTGAAGTAAGCAATTTTAAAACAGGAATTGTAATGGGTTCGGGTGGACCCTCAATTGAAAATGTAATTCTAGCAGCTGACAAGACTAGAGCTAAAACCCCAAAATTAATGGGACCATTCATTGTCCCAAGAACTATGGCTAGTACAGCATCAGCTACACTTGCTGTTCCATTTAAAATTAAAGGGACGAACTACACAATGAGTTCTGCTTGTGCAACAAGTGGCCACTGTATTGGAAACTCAATGGAATTAATTCAAATGGGAAAACAAGATGTTGTTTTTGCAGGTGGTAGTGAAGAGATACACTGGGCGATGACTGCAATGTTTGATGCCATGACAGCCTTATCTTCAAAATATAATGATACACCAGAGACTGCATCAAGAGCATATGATAAAACTAGAGATGGTTTCGTAATTGCTGGTGGTGGTGGAGTGTTAGTGTTAGAGGAATACGAACATGCTAAAGCAAGAGGGGCTAAAATATACGCGGAATTAACTGGTTATGGGGCAACTTCAGATGGATATGATATGGTGGCTCCATCAGGAGAAGGCGCTGTAAGATGTATGAAGATGGCGATGGCAACATCAAAAAATAAAATTGATTATATCAATACTCATGGAACATCTACCCCAGTTGGAGACATTACAGAATTAAATGCAGTAAAAGAAGCTTTTGGAAATGAAATTCCAAAAATTAGTTCAACAAAATCCTTGTCAGGTCATCCTTTAGGAGCTGCATCCGTTCATGAGGCAATCTATTGTTTAATTATGATGAAAAATAATTTTATAGCAGGATCTGCTAATATAAATGAAATGGATGATGAGGCTAAAAAATTTCCTATAGTTGCTAAAACTGAAACAGAAGCAACTTTAAATACAGTGATGTCTAATAGTTTTGGTTTTGGTGGAACCAATGCTGCTTTAATTTTTGAGAAAGTATAAAAATGAGCTTGATGAAAGGTAAAAAAGGATTGGTGATGGGAGTTGCCAATGAACGATCTATTGCCTGGGGTATTTCACAAAAGCTTGCCGAAGCTGGTGCAGAGCTTGCATTTACTTATTTAGGAGACGCTTTAAAGAAAAGAGTTATTCCACTAGCTGAAAAATTGAATTCAAAAGTAACGTTTAGCTGTGATGTAGAAAAAAAAGATGATGTATCAAAGTTATTTGAAGATATTAAATCACGATGGGGTGAAATAGATTTTGTAGTTCATGCGATTGCTTTTTCTGATAAATCAGAATTATCTGGAGAATATTTAAATACAACTAGAGAAAATTTTTTAAGAAGTATGTTAATTTCATGTTTTTCATTTACTGAAGTTGCAAAAGAGGCTTCTAAGGTAATGAAAAAGGGTGGGAGTTTAATAACTTTAAGTTATGAAGCGAATAAAGCTATACCAAATTATAATGTAATGGGTGTTTGCAAAGCTGCACTGGAGTCTAGTGTTAAATATTTAGCAAGAGATTTGGGTGCTAAAAGCATGAGGGTAAACGCCATAAGTGCTGGACCTATTAAAACATTGGCTGCTTCCGCAATTGGAGATGCAAAATTCTTGTATAAATGGAATGAAGACCATTCTTTACTAAAGAGAAACGTAGATATTCACGATGTTGGAAATTCAGCATTATACCTATTAAGTGACCTAGCAAACGGTGTTACAGGTGAAATTCACTATGTAGATGCTGGATATAATAAGGTTGGGATGCCAGATCCTAAGAATATCACCTAAGTTAAAAATAATTAATTACCAAAAATTTAACTTGACACTTTTCTTAAAACAAAATTTACTAATTTTATGTCAATGAAACTTTATGTGTCACCATCTTATTCAGAACTAGATGAATACATTACAATATCAAAGAGTGGTTTTTTTTTCTCTGCAGATTTTATGGAAAAAAACAAGCTTACACAAAATAACTATTGTCAGTTTTTTACTTCTTCGGATGAAGAATATAAATTCGGTGTTTCTTTCTCAAAAGATAAGTTAGAAGGTTCATTTGCAATCATAAATACCTTAAGAGGAAAATATAAAGAAAAGTCAATGGCGAGAAGCACAACTGCTACTGCTTTTTTTAACAGCACTCCTATATTTAAAGAATTAGTTAAAACTGGCTACAAGCAAAGGTTTGGTCTTAAATTTGAAAAAAATAGTAATTGTTATATTTTTAAAGTTATTCCATGCTTTGAAATTTCAAAAAAACCAGATGATATTCCAGATGATATTACTGGAATTTATAGATGTTTAGATAAAGACAAACATATTTTGTATATTGGAAAAGGAAATATTAAAAGCAGAGTAAAAGAGCATGATAATAAAGGATGGGGCATTTCAAAAGTTGAATACTCAGTAATTAAAGATAATGACTCAATGTCCAAATATGAAAGTTATCATCTTGATCAGTATAAAAAAGAAAATGGTGCATTTCCCCCACAAAATATGGTAGGTGGAAAAAGATAATCCCTAGAATTTTTACCCTAGGGATTAAAGATTTTATTTTAAAATATTATTCAGCAGCTTGTTTCATAGAAAGTTTAACTTTACCTCTATCGAAACCAATTACTTTAACTTTTACTTCATCGCCTTCTTTGACAACGTCAGTAACTTTAGCAACTCTTTTATCTGCAAGTTCTGAAATATGAACAAGTCCATCTTGTTTTCCTAGGAAATTTACAAATGCACCAAATTCCATAATTTTCATCACTTTACCTGAATAAATTTTATTCATCTCAGCTTTTGCAGTAATATCCTTGATCATTTGCATGGCTATGTTTCTAGACTCTTCATCAGGAGCAGCAACTGTTACAACTCCTTCGTCATTTACATCAACTTTTGCACCTGATTTTTCGACAATTTCTCTAATTGTTGCTCCACCTTTTCCAATTACAGCAGCAATGTCTTTTTTATCAACAGTTACTTGTTCCATTTTTGGAGTGTGCTTTCCAACATCAGATCTGGACTCACCTAAAGCTTTGTTCATTTCACCTAAGATATGAATTCTGCCATCTTTTGCCTGCTTTAAAGCCTGCTCCATGATTTCAAAAGTGATACCAGTAATTTTAATATCCATCTGAAGTGAAGTAATTCCATCTTTAGTTCCGGCAACTTTAAAATCCATATCACCTAAGTGATCTTCATCACCTAAAATATCCGATAGGACACTAAAATCATCACCCTCTTTTATTAGTCCCATTGCAATACCTGCAACTGGCTCTTTAATTGGAACGCCAGCATCCATTAACGCTAAAGATGCTCCACAAACGGTAGCCATAGAAGAAGATCCATTAGACTCTGTAATTTCTGATACTATTCTAAAAGTGTATGGAAATGCATCTTTTGAAGGTAATGAAGAGTTAATTGCTCTCCATGCTAATTTACCATGACCAATTTCTCTTCTACCTGTTCCAATTCTTCCAGTTTCTCCAACTGAAAAAGGCGGAAAATTATAGTGAAGCATAAATCTTTCCCTTTGAAGACCATCTAAACTTTCAATTCTTTGCTCATCATCAGATGTTCCTAAGGTAGTTACAACAATTGCTTGTGTTTCTCCTCTAGTAAACAAAGCAGAACCATGTGTTCTTGGCAAAACACCAACCTCACATGAGATAGGTCTTACATCAGACAATCCTCTACCATCAATTCTGTTTTTATTTTTAAGAATATCAGTTCTAACAATTTTCTTTTCTAGATTTTTAAGTTGTGAGTTAACATCAAGATCAGAATAATTTTCATTCTCTTCAAAAAGCTTTTTAGCCTTATCAGTTATTTCTGAGATTTGATTTGATCTATCTTGTTTATCTCTTGTTGCAAAAGCTTTTTTAAGATCTTCTGTAAAAGTTTTCTCAAGTTTTTGTTTAACTTCAGATAAATCTTTCTTCTCAACAGTCCACTCGGGTTTTCTGCATTCATTTGCAAGTTCCTCAATCATTTCGATTACTGGAACAAATCCTTCATGACCAAATTTGACTGCTGCCAACATTACTTCTTCTGATAAACCTGATGTTTCAGATTCAACCATTAGCACTGCATCTTTAGTGCCTGCAACAACTAAATCTAAACTTGATTTTTCCAACTCTTCTTTTGATGGATTAAGAACATACTTGCCATCAACATATCCCACTCTAGAAGCTCCTACTGGACCCATAAATGGCATTCCTGAAATTGCTAACGCTGCTGAAGAGGCAGTGATTGCTAGAATATCTGGTTGGTTTTCTTTATCATAAGAAATTACTGTTGGTAACAACTGTACTTCATTTTTAAATTCATCAGGAAACAATGGTCTGATTGGTCTATCAATTAATCTAGAGATTAATGTTTCGCTTTCAGTTGGTCTTGCTTCTCTTTTAAAATATCCACCAGGGATCTTTCCACCTGCATAGTATTTTTCTTGGTAGTTAACTGATAAAGGAAAATAATCCATGTCCGGATTTACTTTCTTTGCTCCAACGACTGTTGCTAGAATAACTGTTTCACCACATGTTGCGATGATTGCTCCGTCTGCTTGTCTTGCTACTTTACCTGTTTCTAAACTTATTTTCTTTCCTGCTACTTCTATTTCCTTCTTGTGTACTTTAAACATTTCATTTCCATTTCGTTTCGTTCGTTTCGTTCCATTCCGTTCTATCTATCTTGACTTCTATTTTCTTAAATTCAATTTCGACAGTACATTCTTGTAAGAATCCATTTTTGTTTTTTTTAAGTATTCTAACAATTTCTTTCTTCTATTGACCGCTCTCAACAACCCAACAGACGAATGTTTGTCTTTTTTGAATTGTTTTATGTGTTTAGAGAGAGTTTCAATTTTCTCTGTTAACAAAGCAATCTGTATCTCAGAGGATCCAGTGTCTTTATCATGCATTGCTAATTCTTGTGCCTTTTTATTCATGCCTCATTTTTCCTATTTATTTGTTTGTTTTATTAAGTTTTCTATTTTTTCCGCATACTCAAAAGACTCATCTTTTCTAAAAAGTAATTTTGGTAAAAATTTCATAACCACTTTCTGTGATAAAATTTTTCTTATTAAAAATGAGTACTCTTTTAATGTATTTATTGTCTCCTCAGCATCTTTTCCTCCTAATGGAAGCACATATGCTTTAGCAATTTTTAAATCTGGACTCATTCTAACCTCAGTAACTGTTATTGTGTTAGTTTCTAAATTGGGGACCTTAGCCTCATTTCTTATAAAAATCATGCTTAAAGACTGCTTAATCATTTCTCCAACTCTAAGCTGTCTTTGTGAAATTGGTTTTCCTATTCTATCTGACATTAAATTGACCTCTCTGTAGATGTAACACTAAAAGCTTCTATTGTGTCATTTTTTTGGAAATCCATATAATCTTTAACTGTTATTCCACATTCTTGTCCATCACTAACTTGTTTTACTTGGTTTTTTTCTCTAAAAATAGTTCCAACTTTTCCAGTATAAATGATCGCTCCATCTCTAATTATTCTAACATCTGAGGTACTAGTAATTTCTCCTTCAGTAATTTTTGAACCTGCAACCTTTCCTGCTCCAGAGACTTTAAAAATTTCCAAGATTTGAGCTGACCCAATTATAGTTTCTTGAACATCTGGGGTTAATAGTCCCGACATTTTTTGTTTAATATAATCTAGTACTTCATAGATAATATTGTATGAAGAAATTTTTATTTTTTCATTTTCAGCAAGTTTTTTTGCTTCCTTACTTGGCTTAACATTAAAAGCAATTAACACAGCATTCGACGCTTTTGCTAAAGTAACATCAGTTTCTGTAACCATTCCAATGTCTGCTAAAATAATTTTAGGTTTTACTTCATCATGTTTAATTTGACTAATCGCATTTTTAATTGCCTCGGAAGATCCATGTACATCGGATTTAATAATTAAATTTAATTCTTCTGAAGATTTATCAGAGAATGCTGATTCTTGTGTAGCAAATGTTAAAGGATTTTTTCCATCCTTTGTCTCTTCTGCTCTGTTTTGACTTAATGTTTTAGCCTCTTTTTCACTCTCAAGAACAATAAAATCATCTCCTGCTTTTGCTGCACCATTAATACCTAAAATTTCAACTGGTGTAGATGGTGAGGCTTCATCAATATTTTTACCTTTATCATTTATAATTGCTCTAATTTTCCCCCACTTCAATCCACTAACAAAAAAATCTCCTTTTTTAAGAGTTCCTGTGGTTACAATAATTGTCGCAACTGGTCCTCGACCCACATCTATTTTAGATTCTAAAACTATTCCTGTAGCTTTAGATTCATAATCGGTTTTCAAATCTAAAATTTCAGCTTGAAGAATTATAGACTCGACTAGTTTATCTAAATTTAATTTTGTCTTTGCTGAAATCTCTACCATTAAAGTATCACCTGATAGATCTTCAGCAACCAACTCGTGTTCTAGTAATTGATTTTTAATTTTTTGTGGATCTGCATCTGGAAGATCACATTTATTTATTGCAACAACAATTGGAACATTTGCTGCTTTTGCATGTTTAATTGACTCTATTGTTTGTGGCTTCACTCCATCATCTGCAGCAACTACCAATACAACTACATCTGTTAATTTTGATCCCCTAGCTCTCATTTCTGTGAAAGCTGCGTGACCTGGGGTATCAATAAAAGTTAGTTTGTTCTTTTGGCTTTCAATTTGATAAGCCCCTATATGTTGAGTTATTCCACCAAATTCTTCTGACACAACATTTGCACTTCTTAAAACATCAAGAACAGAAGTTTTACCATGATCAACGTGTCCCATCACTGTAACAATTGGCGGTCTATTTTTTAAATTTTCAACTCTCGTTGCTTTTATTTTCTGAATTATTTCCTCTGCTTTTTCCTCTCTAATAGGATTGTGTCCAAACTCTTTAACTAAAAACTCAGCTGTATCTGCTGCAAGAGTTTGATTAATTGTAACTGTTACACCCATACCAAATAAATATTTAATCACATTGCTGGATTGCTCAGCCATTCTATTGGCTAGCTCTCTAACAGTGATAGCTTCTGGAATATTGATATCTCTTTTAACTGGTTTGAGACTTTCTTGATTTTGATCTTTAGATAAATTTTTATTCTCTTTTAGTCTCGCTCTTTTAACTGAAGCTAAACTTCTTTCTCTTGCCTCTATTTCATCACTTAGAGCCCTTGAAACTGTTAATTTTAATTCTCTTTTCTTCGTTCCAGACTTTAGAGTTTTTTTATCTTTTCCATCACCATCACCTTTAAGTCTCTTTGTTGCTCTTTGCTCTGCAAGCTTACGTCTTTCAAAATCATTTGTTATAGAGGGTGATTTAGTTACAAAAGAGGGCTTGGTTCCTGTAACTCTACTAAAAGAAGAGGTTGGTTTTGGTTTGCCTGGGTTAGGTCTAAAAGATCCTCCTCTATTTGGAAATTTTCCAGTTTGCTTTTCTATGACAACTGCGTTTTTACTTTGAGATTTGGCAATCTCAATATTTTTGATCGATTTTTTGGCTGAGCCAGATATTGTTAATTTTGTTTTTTTTTCCATAGCTCATCACTCAATCTTTATAAACAATGTTTCGAGCAGACATAATTAATTCATCTGCCTCTTCTTTTGATAAAGCAAAATCTTCCAGGTATCCCTGAATTTTTACTCTTTCGCCTTTTACTACATCAAAACCACCAGTTAATTCATCAGATGCTAGATCTGCAAAATCTTCTAAGGTTAAAATTTTTTGTTCTCCTAAAGTAACTAACATTCCTGGAGTAAGTCCTTTTAAATTAATTAAAGTATCCTCAAGACCCAATTCTTTAATTCTTGTTGATATATCTTCTTGATCCTTTTGATGAAATTCTTGAGCTCTTTCTATAAGTGCTTTTGCAGTATCCTCTTCGATACCTTCTATCTTCATTAAATTTTCTGCTGAACTATCTTTGATATCATCAATAGTTGAAAAGCCTTCTGCTACTAATAACTGGCCAAGCGTCTCATCTAATTCTAAATTTTTTACAAAGTTTTCTGTTTTTTCTCTAAATTCTGACTGTCTTCTCTCAGAGTCCTCAGCATCTGTCATTATATTAATTTCATAATTTAATAACTTTGTTGCAAGTCTAACGTTTTGACCTCTTCTACCAATGGCTTTACTTAAATTTTCTTCTGTAAGTATTACGTCAAGTTTTTTTCTTTCTGCATCAACATTTACTCTTTGAACTTCAGCTGGGGATAAGGCGTTTGATACTAAAATAGCTGGATCCTCCGACCAATTAACAATATCAATTTTTTCACCCTGTAATTCATTCACAACTGCCTGAACTCTTGATCCTCTCATACCTACACAAGCTCCAACTGGATCTAACGAAGTATCAACAGCTTTAACACAAATTTTTGCTCTACTTCCTGGATCTCTTGAAGAAGATTTAATTTCTATTAATCCATCGTAAATTTCTGGCACCTCTTGGACAAAAAGTTTTTCCATAAATTTAGGATGGGCTCTTGATAAAAATATTTGTTGGCCTCTTGGTTCTCTTCTTACATCATAACAGTAAGCCTTAATACGATCTCCAGCCTTTATATTCTCTCTTGGAATTAATTCATTTTTTTGAATAATTGCTTCAGTTCTTCCTAAATCAGCAATTACATTTCCAAACTCTAATCGTTTTACAATTCCACTTAAAATTGAATCTTTTTTATCTATAAAATCATTAAATTGTCTTTCTCTTTCAGCCTCTCTAACATTGAAACTAATAACTTGTTTTGCAGTCTGCGCAGCTATTCTTCCAAAATCAAAAGATGGTAAAGGCTGAAGAACTTCATCTCCAATAGTCTTGTCTTTATTAGTTTCATTTAGATTAATTGCGTCCTCTAGTTTTATTTCTGTATTTGAATTTTCTGGATTTTCAGCGATTATTAATTTTCTAAAAAGCTCAATATCTCCACTATCTCGATTTATTGAAACTTTAATTTCATTTTCTTGACCAAATTTAGATTTAGCTGCTTTTGCAATACCTGTTTCCATTGAACTAATAATTAGCTCTTTATCAATTGATTTCTCTATAGCTACAGCTTCAGCAATTCTTAATAATTCTAGTTTATCTGCTCTTTTATTTAACATTATTTTAATTATTCCAAAAAAAAATGGGCTAATGCCCATTTAGTCACTTCAACAATTTACAGGCAATATAGTAAAGTTTTTTTTTAATTCAACAGAAACTATTTTAAAAAAGCTTTTATTTTATCTAGTTTTTCCCAGGAAAAAGAGCCATTTTCCTCTGGGCTTCTTCCAAAATGACCATATGCTGCTGTTTTTTCATATATAGGTTTATTTAGATTTAACATTTCTCTAATTCCTCTTGGACTTAAGTCAAAATTCTCATTAATTTTTTCTACAACAAATTTGTTTTTTTCAATATCGTTATCAAATAAATCAACATAGATTGATAGAGGTTTTGATACTCCTATTGCATAAGCTATTTGAATTAAGCATTTTTCTGAAATCTTAGATGCAACTACATTTTTTGCAATATATCTTGCTGCATAAGCTGCTGATCTATCTACTTTTGTAGGATCTTTTCCTGAAAAAGCTCCACCACCATGAGGCGCTGCTCCACCATAGGTATCTACTATAATTTTTCTTCCAGTTAATCCTGTATCACCATCTGGTCCGCCAATGACAAAATTACCAGTTGGGTTAACATAAAGCTCTCTATCATCAAAATTTTCGAGGAATTTTTTTGGAATAGATTTAATCATATAAGGTCTTAATAAATCTCTTACTTGAGATTGACTAATATCAGGTGAATGTTGTGAAGAAATTACAACAGATTTAACTTTAGTAGGTTTTCCATTTATGTATTCAAAAGTAATTTGGCTTTTATTGTCAGGTTCTATATTTTTTAGTAATCCAGATTTTCTATCTTCTGCCATAAGTCTTAAAATTTTATGTGAGTAGTGTATAGGTGCCGGCATAAGTTCTTCTGTTTCATTGCAAGCATAGCCAAACATAAGACCTTGATCACCTGCTCCCTCATCTTTGTTGCCTGATGAGTCTACACCCATAGCTATATCAGCTGATTGAGAATGAAGATGACTATCTATTTTAGTAGCTTCTTTCCAGGTAAAGCCCTCTTGATCATAACCAATATCTTTAATACAGCCTCTTACTTTTTCAATTAACTCATCTTTTTTAATTTCAGGGCCCCTTACTTCACCTGCTAAAACAACTCTATTGGTTGTTGTTAATGTTTCACATGCAACCCTTGAAAAGGGATCTCCAGAAAGATAACTGTCAACCACCATATCTGAAATTCTATCTGAAACTTTATCTGGATGCCCTTCTGATACAGATTCACTGGTAAAAAGAAAATTTTTTTGGTTACTCATTGTTAATCCTATTAAATGAAAAAAATAAAAAAATATACAATAAAATTATTAATCCAAAAACTTTATTTCCATATTTAGAAAATACTGTTGGTTGAGTTTTTTTAAATTGGCTTAAATCAATATAACCTGTTTTGTTAAAGCTAACTTCTTGCTCAATATCACCTAATGGGTTTATTATTGCTGATATTCCATTATTTGCCGAACGTAATACATATTTACCACTTTCAATTGCTCTATATATACTGTGGATAAAATGTTGTTTGGGTCCAACAGATTGTCCAAACCATCCGTCCTCTGAAATATTTACTATAAAATCAAAATCCGAGTTTTTAAAAATGTTTCCAGAATAAATTATTTCGTAGCAAATAAGAGGTAAAAAACTTAATGACGAATTGTTGCTACTTATTTTTATAATGTTTCTCTCATTACCCTTAGAATAAGACTGATAATTATTAGCTAAGGTTTTTAAACCAATATTTTTAAGTATTTTTTCTAGTGGTAAAAACTCTCCAAATGGCACAAGGTTAATTTTATCATACGAATTTAATAAATTTAAACTGTGATCATATACTGATAGAGAATTAAAATATTTAACAACATCTTCATCAACAGATTTGCTATTTATACCAAGTATTAGCAAATGATTTTCATTAAAATGATTTTCAAATAACCATTTGTAATCAACTATTTTTTCTTGAGATATACCTGGCAGTATTCCCTCTGGCCATATAAAAATAATTTTTTCATTTTTATCAGGTTCACTGAGTTCAATTAAATCCTCAATAGCTGCTATTGGATTAATATTGGAATAAAATCTGTCTAATTTAATGTTGGAACCAATAACTCTAACCTTATAATCAATAGAATTTCTTTTAGCTTCAGCAAAACCCTTTTTGGACTGAGATCCATAAAGATAAAAGGTAATTGTGAGTAAAAGAAAAAATAAACACACCCATATGTCGGTTCTTGTATCTCTTAAAATGAACACTGCTGGACTTATAAATAGAGAAATACAAAATAAATTAAATCCATAGGTCCCAATAATTGAAGTAATATTTAAAATTTCTAAATGATTTGAGAAACTGTAAGCAATTAAATTCCATGGAAATCCCGTTAAGATAGAACCTCTAACATATTCTATTAAACCAAAAATAAGAGAAAACAGAAAGAAAGATGAAATTACTTTTTTAGTTTTAAAAATAAAAAATAAATAAGAAATAAGTCCATAAAATAAAGCTAAAAAAGCTGGAATAAGAATTAATGTTACTGGTATCAAAAACTTAAAACTTTCATCAAAAGTTAATGAAATTGATATCCAATAAAGATTTGTAATAAAGTAACCAAAACCAAAAAGCCAACCATAAAAGAAAAATATTTTTTTGTTTTTTGTTTCTTTTGACCTCTTTATTAAAAAAGTAAATAATAAACTTAGGGTAATAAAGTTAATAATTATATAGTTAAAAGGTGGTAGGCCTAGGGATGTTGTACACCCTAAAAATATTAAGAATATGAATTCAATATATAATTTTTTAGTCACTTTATTTTGTTTTAGAAATTACGGACTTATATATATGCCCCTCTTCTTTTAACATTTTTATATAATCTTTATTTTTTTTATGATCAAAACCCAATAGATGAAGAAAGCCATGAATAAATATTTTGATCACTTTCTCCTTAAAAAGTTTTGTATTTAATGATTTAGGTTTGTTTATAAAATTATAACTAATTATTATATCTCCTAAGTAAGTTTGTTTAGAAATTCTAACTTTTTTGGTTAACGGAAATGATAAAATATCTGTAGGCTTATTTTTTTTTTTAAAAAGTTTATTTAATTTTTTAATATTCTTATTATTAGAGAGCAACAAAGTAAAAGTTACTTTTTTATTTAAAAACTTATATTTTTTTGGGAAAGCATTACAGATTTTTTGAAAAAAAAGATCTTTATTTCTAAGCTTTTTTGACCAAGCCTTCTCCTCTGAGAAGACATTTATATTAATCATTCTTTGAGTAAGCTTTAACAATTTTAGAAACCAATGGATGCCTTACAACATCAGAATGATCAAAATCAACAACCGATATCTCATTCAAGTGTCCTAATAATTGTTTTGAACGCACTAATCCTGACAGACCTTTGTTTGGCAAATCTATTTGTGTAGGATCACCATTAACTACAATTTTAGAATTTTCTCCAATACGTGTTAAAAACATTTTGATTTGAGTATCGGTAGCATTCTGGGCTTCATCCAAAATCGCAAATGAATTTTTAAGTGTTCGTCCTCTCATAAAAGCTAATGGAGCAATTTCTATATCACCTATTTCAATCATCCTTTGAATTTTTTCAAAATCAAAAAGATCATAAAGAGAATCGTATAAAGGCCTAAGGTATGGATCTACTTTCTCTTTCATATCTCCAGGTAAAAATCCTAAACGCTCGCCTGCTTCAACTGCTGGTCTTGATAAAATAATTCTTTCAATTTTTTTTTCTAGCAACATTGTCAATCCTACAGCAACTGCTAAAAAGGTTTTTCCTGTCCCCGCAGGACCAGCTGAAATTACAATATCACTTTGTCTTAGTGCTCTTACATAATACTTTTGTTTTTCAGATCTTGGTATTATAGATTTTTTTGGAGTTTTAATTATATCTGTAACATTGTTATTTTTAACTTTTTCATTAATCATAAATTTATCCACAGAAGAAACTATATCTTTGCTCTCGATGCTTCCGTTGTTAATAAATTGATTAGCTAAAAACTGAATAGCATTTTTTAATAATTCATTTTTTTCTGGATTTGATTTAATTAATATTGAATTTCCTCTGGAGTACAAACTACAATTTGTTACTTTCTCTAACTCTTGTAAATTTTTGTTAAATTCACCCACAACACCCATCAACAAATCATTATCATGAAATATGACACTTAAAGAATTATTGTCTGAGTAAACAAACTTCAAAGATGGATCGATATTTTTATTAGTTATGCTGGTCAATTATTATGC
>CACNRD010000006.1 GCA_902622795.1 uncultured Pelagibacteraceae bacterium
ACCTTATTGTTAATTTTTAGTAATTTAGGCCACTCAACTAAAGTAATAATTTTTTCATTTTTTTCAAAAATATCTAAGTCTTTAATTTCTGAACTATTTTTTATCCTAAATAAATCATAATGTTTAATGGTAAATTTATTAGTTTTATACTCATTCAGTAAATTAAAAGTAGGGCTAGTAACCTCAGTAAGTTCTAACTTCTGATCAATCTGAAATTTATTAACAAGATATTTTACAAAAGTTGTCTTACCAACTCCCATCTCCCCATACAAAAAAACGTATTCGCCTCCTTTAAAGAGGGAGGTTAATTTTTCAGCCAATTCTCTTGTAGATTTCTCAGAAGTAATATTAATTTTGCTATCTTTAATAGCGGTAAGCATCTGGTTTAAAAGGACCTTCTGTTCCTACGCTTATGTAATCTGCTTGATCTTTAGACAATTTAGTTAGTTTAGCACCAACTTTTTTAAGATGTAAAGTAGCAACTTTTTCATCCAAATGCTTTGGTAACACATAAACCTTATTATCATAATTTTTATGATTATGCCAAAGTTCTATCTGTGCAATTACCTGATTAGTGAATGAAGCACTCATCACAAAGCTAGGGTGTCCAGTTGCACAACCTAAATTTACCAATCTTCCTTCTGCTAATAAAATAATTCTCTTACCACCAGGAAGTTCAATCTCATGAACTTGTGGTTTAACTTCAGTCCATTTATAATTTTTCAGAGCCTCGACCTGTATTTCGTTATCAAAATGTCCAATGTTACATAAGATAGCTCTATCCTTCATGTCTCTCATGTGGTCTGCTGTAACTATATCTTTGTTTCCTGTAGCAGTTACAACTATATCTGCTCTACTTATAGCTTCTTCCATTAAAACTACTTCGTAGCCCTCCATTGCAGCTTGAAGAGCACAAATTGGATCTGCTTCTGTGACTAATACTCTTGCTCCACTTTGTCTTAAAGAAGCAGCACTTCCTTTACCAACATCACCAAAGCCTGCTACAATTGCAATTTTACCTGACATCATAACGTCAGTTGCTCGTCTTATTCCGTCAACTAAACTTTCTCTACAACCATATAAATTATCAAATTTTGATTTAGTTACTGAGTCATTTACATTTATTGCTGGCACTAAAAGAGATTTATCTTTTTCCATTTTGTTAAGTGCTTTAATTCCAGTTGTTGTTTCCTCTGAAACTCCTTTAACATCTTTCATCAATTCTTTATATTCGTTGTGCATGATTGCTGTTAGGTCACCACCATCATCTAATAACATATTTGGCTTCCAATCAGGTTTACCTACTATAGTTTGTTTTATACACCATAAGTATTCTTCTTCAGTTTCACCCTTCCACGCATAAACAGGTACACCTGCTTTAGCAATAGCAGCAGCAGCATGATCTTGAGTTGAAAAAATATTACAAGATGACCATCTAACCTCTGCTCCTAAATCAACCAATGTTTCAATAAGTACAGCTGTTTGTATTGTCATATGTAAACAGCCAATAATTTTAGCACCCTTAAGGGGTTTCGTTTTTGAATATTCCTCTCTTAAAGCCATCAATCCTGGCATTTCACTTTCTGCAATAGAAATTTCTTTTCTTCCAAAATCAGCTTGTGAAATATCTTTTACTTTATAATCTTCCATGGCAAGGTTTATAACGTTAAGTATTAATTTATCAACATTAGATTAAATGGTTGGAAATCTTATTTCTATCATAGCACCTACTGTATCAACTCGATTAGATGCTACAATTTCTCCATCATGTAAATCAACTAGATTTTTAACGATATTTAATCCTAGTCCTGAATGTTCTCCAAACTTATTAGGTCGATTACTGTAAAACCTCTTAAATATTCTTGAGGTATCTTTTTCCTTAAACCCTTCTCCTTCGTCAAGTATTTTGACTGAAACTTTATTTTCTGAACTATCAGAAACATTAATTAAAATGCTGGAACCTTTTTTGCTAAAGGATATAGAATTATCTAATAAATTTGCAATTATTTGCTCAATTCTGTTTTCTATACCCTTTATAAAATATTTTTTGTTTCCATCATTTTCGTATCTTACATCAATATCTTTTTTAACTTTATGGATATTATTATAATCATCTACAACGGATTGGATAATTGGTTCTATATTTATCCTGTTCATTTTTTCTTTACTCAAAGCAACCTCATCCTTTAACATTTGAGAGTAATCTGTAATTAACCTTTCAATACGCTGAACATCATGGCTAAGAATATTTATTAGTTTTAGTCTTTGATCTTTATCATTTGTATCTTGTAAAATTTCTGATGCGCCTTTTAAAGATGCTAAAGGATTTCTAATTTCATGAACTAGATCTGTAGAAAAATTTTCTGCATGTGTTACTCTTTTTTGTAACTCATTTGTCATGTCTTCAAGAGAAGTTGAAAGAAGACCTAATTCATCGTTTCTATTTTTTAAATTTTCAATGTTTGACTTAGTCTGATTTTTTTCTTTTATAAGTTTAGTATAATTAACTAAATTTTGAATTGGTTTGATAAAATATCTACTTAAAACAAATGAAAAAATTAAAATTACAAATCCAACAGATATGGCAGTTCTAATTACAAAAGCTTTTCTCTCATCTGTTGCAGTTTTAATATCATTAGCAATCTCGGTTATTGCTAAATAACCTACATTTGATCCTTCTCTTTTAACATCTTTTATAGTTGTTAGCTTGAATTGATTGTAGTTTTCTTGAATGAAAGTGTATGGATTTCCAGATTTTTCAGATTTTGAGTAATCAGTCAAAATATCTTTCAAAGAGACTGGCTTTTCTTGATCTATATTAATATTTTTTACTTCAATATTTTGATCATTTTTATCTTCGCTTAAACTTTCAAATTCAATCTCATCTATTCTTTTTGAGAATGATCTCGGATCAAGATCTAATGTATCCGTGTCTCCAATAAGATTTAAGTTACTATCAAAAAAAATTACTCTATCTAAATTTTGAAATATAAATCTTGTTGAAAATAGAAATTTTCTTATATCGTTAGCATCTAATTTTACGTTTAATCTTGAGAGAGTATCGATAGTATTATTTATAATTTTTATATGATTTTCAGATTTTTTTTTTACTAAGTTTGGTTGAATGTTATTTAAGTAAACTATTGTAAATAATCCAATAATTGTAAAGATAACAAAGTTAATAAATAAAAACTTTTTTAATATTGAAAGTGTTTTTAAGTATTTACTAAACATCAGCTAACATTCCATCTATATCCACTACCATACCTAGTTTCAATAGCTGAAAAATCAGCATCTACTTTTTTAAATTTTTTACGAATTCTCTTAACGTGACTATCGATTGTTCTATCTTCTATATCGGTATCTTCCCTATAAGCGATATCCATTAATTGCGCTCTTTCTTTAATTATACCTGGCCTTTTTGCTAACTCTTTAACAATTAAGAATTCTGTTGTAGTTAGTTTATCTGGTAATGGTTTTCCATTCCATTCGCATTCAAGCTGAGATGGGTCTAACTTTAATCTTCCATGAGAAATTAAGCTTTTATTTTCCTCTAAAATATTTTTAGAATCTTTTTTTCTTAACTGAACTCTAATTCTTTCGATTAAAACTTTTATAGAAAAGCCTCCAGATTTTTTTACAAAATCATCTGCACCTAATTTCAAACCTAAAAGCTCATCGATTTCATCATCTTTGGACGTTAAAAAAATTACTGGTAAAGAGGTTTTTTTTCTAAGTTTTTTTAATAATTCCTCTCCATCCATCTTTGGCATTTTAATATCAATAACTGCAAGATCAGGTGGCATTCTTGTTAGTCCAATTAGTGCGCTCTCTCCATCTATATAGGTTTGCACTTTGAAACCCTCTTTCTCTAAAGCAATACTTAAGCTTGTAAGTATGTTTCTATCATCATCGATTAAAGCTATAGTTTGTTTCTGCATATATTCATCTTAAAAATACTAAATTGTCCTAATTTGGGCAATGGTATTAAATTAATGAAGCATTCCCCAATTATCACCTACATTAACGTCAACTGTTAAAGGGGTAGAAAATGTGTGAAAGTCACTTTTAGCTACACTTGTCATCTCATTTTTAATTATTTTAGTCATCAACTTTTCATCGTTTTTTGGAACTTCAAAAATTAATTCATCATGAATTTGAAGAAGCATTTTTGGTTTTATAATTTTATCCTCAGACATTTTTTTATTTAATCTTATCATGGCTAGTCTCATTATCTCTGAGGCCGATCCTTGTATTGGAGCATTAATTGCAGCGCGCTCTTGAAAATTTCTCACGTTAAAATTTTTATCGTTTATCCCATTAAAGTGTGATCTTCTTCCAAAAATATTATTCACATAACCACTTTTTCTGCAAAATTTAATAGTATTTTCCATATAGACCTTAATTTCTGGAAATTTTCCAAAGTATGAATTTAGAAATTCTTCAGCTTCATAGTTAGATACATTAATTTGTTTTGCTAAACCATATTGGGAAATTCCATAAATTATTCCAAAATTAATAGCTTTGGCTTTCCTTCTATGATCTTGATTTACTTTTTTAATATCAATATTAAATATTTGGCTAGCTGTTAAAGAGTGAATATCCTCTTCATTTTTAAATGCCTTTTTTAATTCTTTCACATCTGCTAAATCAGCAAGAATTCTCATTTCAATTTGATTATAATCCGCAGAAATTAATAAATGATCTTTTTTTGCCTTAAATGCTTTTCTTATATCTTTGCCGTCATCTGATTTAATTGGAATATTTTGTAGATTGGGGTCACTTGAAGCTAGTCTTCCAGTTGTGGTAGCGGCTAACAAAAAGGAAGTATGCACTCTTTTTGTTGTTGGATTAACGTGTCCAGGTAATGCGTCTGAGTAAGTATTTTTTAATTTTGATAACTGTCTCCAGTCCAAGATTAATTTAGGAAATTTGTTACCTTTAAATGCTAAATCCTCCAAAACAGACGCACTTGTTGCAAATCCACCTTTTTTTGTTTTTTTTAAACCCGCTATTTTAAGATCATTGTAAATGATTTCACCTAGTTGTTTGGGTGACCCAATATTGAACTCTTTTTTTGAAATTTTAAATATCTCTTTTTCTAATGTTAAAATTTTTTTTTCGAATTTTTTAGAAAGAGACGTTAAAAACTTACTATCAACCTCAACACCCTCTATTTCCATAAATGCGAGAATTTTAATTAATGGTTTTTCAAAAATTTCATAAATATTAATCAGTTTTTCAGATTTTAGATTTTTAAGAAATTTCTTATAAAGTCTAAAAGTTACATCAGCATCTTCAGCTGCATAATCTTTTGCTTTTTCAACTTCTACCTCACTGAAATTGATTTCTTTTTTCCCAGTTCCAACCATTTCTTTAAAAGAAATCGTTTTATGTCCAAGATGTAACTCTGATAATGTATCCATGTTATGTCTATTTTTTCCTGCATCTAAAACATAAGACATCAACATTGTATCTTCCATGGCAGACAATGTTATGCCATGCTTAAATAAAACAATAAAATCAAATTTAATATTTTGACCTATTTTTTTAACACTTGGATCCTCTAATAATTTTTTTAGTTTTTTAATAACAACTTCTTTTTTGATACATTTTGATGATTTGTGACCAATTGGAATATAGCAGGCCTTCCCTATTTTTGAAGAAAGCGAGATACCTATGAGATCTGCTTGATGAGGATCTAGAGAGTTTGTTTCAGTATCAACAGCAACCTCTCCTAACTCCTCAGCTTGTTGAACCCACTCATCTATTTCATCTGGGTTAGAAATCAAATAATAATTTTTATTATTAATTGGACTTTGCTTTTCTATATTTTTAATTTCTGGAACAAAGCTCGTTAATTCTGGCTCTCCATATGCAGAAATAGCAGAACTTAATAATCTATTAAATTCCATCTCTCTTAAAAATTTATATAATTTATCTTTGTCTATACTTTTTAACTCAAACTCATCTAGCTCTCTCTTTATTGGAGATTTATGATCTAATGTCACAAGTTTTTTGCTAATTAATGCTTTATTTTTATTTTCTAAGAGAGTTTCTCGTCTTTTGTTTTGTTTGATCTCATGAGCTGATTTCAACAATTTTTCTAGAGTGCCATACTTATTAATTAGCTCAGCAGCAGTTTTTACTCCTATTCCAGGCACACCTGGTACGTTATCACTACTATCACCCGCCAAGGATTGGACATCTATTACTTTTGATGCATCAACCCCAAACTTTTTAATGACGTCTTCTTCAGTTATAAATTTATTTTTCATTGGATCGAAAATACGAACGTTTTTTTGATATAATTGCATTAAATCTTTATCTGATGAAACAATTGTGACCTTTGCTCCTTTTTTGATTATTTGATCAACATAAGTTGCAATTAAATCATCTGCCTCATAATTGGGTAAGTCTACAGATGGTAAGTTAAATGCTAAAACAGACTTTCTTATATATTCAAATTGAGGTGCCAAGTCATCAGGCGCCTCAGATCTGTTTGCTTTATATTCGCTATAGATTTCATTTCTAAATGTTTTCCTGGCAGAGTCAAAAATAACTGCAAAATGAGTTGGTTTCTGCAAATTTTGATTTGATTTTGAGTCCTCTAAAAGTTTGAAAAGCATGCTGCAGAAACCACTAACTGCCCCTGTTGGCAGTCCATCACTTTTTCTACTTAATGGTGGTAATGCATAATAAGCTCTAAAGATATATCCAGAACCATCAATAAGATAAAAATGATCAGTTTTTTGTATTTTACTCATTAAAATTTATTAAATGTTTTATAGTTAATATAGTCTAAACTTTAATTTAATCTACTAATCACTAGATTATATTAACAATTAAGAGTATTATTAATTTTATGGAATTAACAAAAAATCTTACACAACCTAAAATAATTAAATTTTTTTTAGCTATTGTTCTTGGTTCAATAGCTTTAACTATTTCTGCAAAAATAAAAATTCCTTTTTACCCAGTCCCTATGACTATGCAAACTTTTGTAGTCTTATTTTTAGGAATTAGCTTAGGTTATAAAATTGGATTAGCTACAGTCGGATTGTATTTAATTGAAGGAATTGCAGGATTGCCAGTTTTTTCAAATTCTCCAGAAAAAGGTGTTGGACTTTTATATTTCACTGGTCCAACTATGGGATATTTAATTGGATTCTTAACAGCATGCTATTTAGCATCTATGATTAAATTTGAGGATGGTTTTTTTGTTGTTTTGGGTAAATTAATACTTGCAACTTCAACAATATATATTTTAGGATTATTGTGGTTAGGAACATTAATCGGATGGGATAAGCCTATTTTAGCGTTAGGAGCTAAACCTTTTTTGTTAGCTGAAATATTCAAAATTACCATCTTGGCATTATTAGTAAAACAAATTATAAAAATTAGAAAATTTATCTAGGGGATCTTTTAGACAGAATTCTTTGAAGAGTTCTTCTATGCATTTTAAGTCTTCGAGCTGTTTCAGATACATTTCTATTGCATAGTTCAAAAACTCTATGGATATGTTCCCATTTTACTCTATCTGCTGACATTGGGTTTTCTGGAGGTGCAGCTTTTTTTGATGGATCTGCTAACAAGGCTTTTTCAACATCCTCAGCGTCTGCTGGCTTAGCAAGATAATCTATTGCACCCTCTTTTATAGCTGCAACTGCTGTTGGAATGTTTCCATATCCAGTTAACATTATAATTCTACTATCATTATTTGAGGTTTGAATTTCTTTTACAACTTCAAGACCATTTCCATCTCCGAGTCTTAAATCTACTACAGCAAATCCAGGTTTTTTTGCTTTAACAGCTTCGACACCCTTTTGTACACTCTCTGCTTGAAAAACCTCAAAACCCTTCTTTTCCATTGCTCTTGCCAATCTTTCTCTAAAAGGATTGTCATCATCACAAATTAACAGTGATTTATTCTCAAAATCACTGAGGTTTTGAAGAGTTGCTTGTTCTTTCATACTCCTAATATGGTAACTGAATTAAATTTTTCAACATATGATTATTAAGCAATACTGACCTGAATTATTTGCTTTACATTAGTGATGGTTACTTTATATGCCAGAAAATATTAAAGTTTTTTTATTTTAAAAGACTTTTTTTTATTAAATTTTTTTTGGAGGCATTAAAAATGCAAAAATTTAAATCGGTTGAAGAACTTGTAAATCAACTGAAACCTGAAAAACCCGTATATTGTATCAGAAAAAGTTCAATTGAATCTGCGGTAAAAGTTTTCAAAAAAAATTTCTCAGGAACAGTTTTGTATGCTGTAAAGACAAATCCTCATCCAGAAGTAATAAAAACAATAATAGATAGCGGAATAGATCAATTTGATGTTGCATCAATTGAAGAAATAAAAAGCATAAGAAATTTTAGTCATAATGCAAAATGCTCATACATGCACACTGTAAAAAGCAGAGAAAGTATTAAGGAAGCTTATTTTAATTATAATGTTAAAACTTTTTCATTAGATACTAAGGATGAATTAATCAAAATTATAGAAAGTACAAATAACGCAAAAGATTTGGAATTATTTGTAAGAGTGGCAGTTTCAAACGAGCATGCTGAAATAGACTTATCGAAAAAGTTTGGAGCTTTAACATCAGAGGCGATAGGTTTAACTAGATTAGCAAAACAACATGCAAAAAAAATTGGTTTGAGTTTTCATGTTGGATCTCAATGTATGCATCCAATCTCATACGCAAAGGGTATAACCGAGATTGGAAACATAATAAAAAAAACTAAAATAGTTCCAGATTATATAAATATAGGAGGTGGATTTCCAACTATCTATCCTGATTTAATTCCTCAATCATTAAATAATTATTTTAATGAAATTAAAAAAAGTCTAGAAAATTTAAAACTTGATGCATTACCTAAAATAATTTGTGAACCTGGAAGAGCTTTAGTTGCAGAAAGTGGATCAACAATTGTTAGAGTTAACCTTAGAAAGAAACAAAAGCTCTATATAAATGATGGAACCTATGGTTCTCTTTTTGATGCTGGTACTCCAAATATTGTTTACCCATCAAAGATGATTAAAGAAAACTCAAATAAAATTATTTCAAAAAAATTAACTGCTTTTGATTTCTTTGGTCCAACCTGTGATAGCATGGATTATATGAAAGGTCCTTTTTTGCTTCCAAATAATATTAAAGAAAATGATTATATAGAACTTGGTCAGCTTGGGGCTTATGGATTAACTTTTAGAACTCAGTTCAATGGCTACTATTCAGATGAGATTTATGAAGTTGAAGATAAACCAATAATGACCATGTACGATAAAGATAGCAATAAAGCTAATATGGTCGCTTAATGTCAGACCAAAAAAATCTAGGTCACAATAGTAAAAAAGATTTCTTAAAAAACCCTGTAGAACACATTGATATCACTTCCTTTGATTCAAGAAAGATAGTCTCATCAATGGAAAAAATGTCTTTCGTATCTAGAGAGACTGCTAATGCAGCAAATATTTATAATGAAATGTTGAAAGATAAAGATTGTACAATTTTTCTTACCCTGGCTGGATCAACATCGGCTGCTGGATGTATGAATATTTATAAAGATTTGGTTAAATATAATATGGTTGATGCCATTGTTGCAACAGGAGCCTCAATTGTAGATATGGATTTTTTTGAGGCACTGGGGTTTAAACATTACCAGGGTTCACAGTTTCAAGATGATACCGAGTTAAGAAATAACTATATCGATAGAATTTACGATACTTATATAGATGAGGAAGAGCTTCAAATATGTGACAAAATTATATGTGAAATAGCAAATAAGTTAGAACCAAGGAGTTACACTTCTAGAGAGTTCATACATGAAATGGGAAAGTATCTGAAAAAGAACTCAAAAAAGAAAGATTCATTAATTGAAACAGCATTTAATAACGATGTTCCAATTTTCTGCCCCGCATTTACAGACTCGAGTGCAGGATTTGGTTTAGTAATGCACCAGGAAAAAAATCCAAAAAAACATATGACAATTGACTCTGTCAGGGAATTTAGAGAACTTACAGAAATAAAAATTAAATCCAAAGGCTCAGGATTATTCATGATAGGTGGTGGAGTACCAAAGAATTTTATTCAAGATACGGTTATATGCGCAGAACTTTTAGGAAAAGATGTTGATATGCATAAGTATGCTGTTCAAATCACAGTTGCAGATAGTAGAGATGGAGCATGTAGTAGCTCAACACTAAAAGAGGCAAGTTCTTGGGGTAAAGTTGATATCACGAAGGAACAAATGGTTTTTGCAGAAGCTACAAGTGTTTTGCCTATAATAGCTAGTGATGCTTATCATAGAGGTGAATGGAAAAGCAGAGATCGAAAAAACTTTACAAAAATTTTTGAATAAAATTGAAATATCTTTCAAACAAAAACGGTTTTCTCGGAATTGACAATAAAGTCAATTTTAAAGAAAAAGTTGTCATAGTTCCATTCGGTCTTGAAAAAACTGTAAGTTATGGTGGAGGAACTAAAAATGGGCCAAAAGAGATTATTAAGGCCTCTCACCAAGTTGAGCTTTATGATGAAGAATTAAATTGTGAGCCTTATAAAAAGATAGGTATTAAAACTTTAAAACCATTCAAAATAGATAAAAATATTAAAAAGGCATTGAGTAAAATGTCAAAAATAAATCAAGAAATTATAGATAAAAAACTTTTTCCAATGACTTTTGGTGGAGAACACTCAATCACACCTGGATGTATTGTTCCATTTACAAAAAAATATAAAGATATTTGTCTTTTGCACTTTGATGCCCATGCAGATTTACGAGAAAGTTATAATGGTGAAAAATTCTCACATGCATCAGCTATAAAAAGATGTTTAGATTATCCAAATGTTTCATTAATTTCATTTGGAATCAGAAATATTTCTAAAAGTGAAATTCCATTTTTAAAGAAAAATTCTTCTAGAATAAAAATTTTTTGGGCTAAAGATAAAATAAAATGGGATCTTAGCAAATTTAAAAAATTGATTAAAAATAAAAAAGTCTACTTAACTTTTGATGTTGACGGACTTGATTCTAGTATTATGCCAGCAACTGGAACTCCTGAGCCAGGCGGATTGTTATGGGACGAAACTTTAAACATAATAAAAATTGCTGCAAAAAATTCCCAAATTATTGGGGCTGACATTAACGAATTATCGCCTATAAAAGGTTTTAATTCATATAACTTTCTTGTTGCTAAGTTAGCTTATAAAATTTTAAGTTATAAGTTTTTGTATTAAGCTTTAACAGCCTTAAATGTTCCTAATAACAATCTAAAAGGGATCAACATAACAAGAGCGACAAGTATCTTAACTGCTAAATCTCCTAAAGATAAGGTAACCCATGGAATACCTGTTGCATAAAAAGATATTGAAAAAAATAAAAATGTATCGATCGTAGATCCAATTAGAGAAGATGTTAAAGGAGCAATAAACCACTTTCTTTTTCTTAATTGGTCAAATATTTGGACATCTAATAGTTGAGCGACTAAAAAGGCTGTTCCAGATCCAATTGCAATTCTTACCGAAATTAAATCTGCAAAATTAGTTGAGAATATAAGAGTAAAACTAATTCCTATCGCAAAACCAACATAAACAATTTTTCTTGCAACTAATTTTCCATAAGATCTGTTCGCTAAATCGGTTATCAAAAAAGCTATTGGATAACTAAATGCACCATATGTTAATATCTCCTCTAGTCCATAGTATTTAATTGGGAATTGGACTAAATAATTTGATGATAAAACAACTACTCCCATCAAAAATGAGAGAAATAAGAATAATTTATTCATTATGCAGATTTAGCTAAAGGTTTTTTCTTAAATGGGGATTTAATGAGAATACCTTTTTTTAATTTTTTAAGTCTTGGAGATAAGTTTTTATTTTTTACAGTTTTTAAATATTCGTCAAAACTACCTTTTTTATCAACTGATCTAACTCCTGCATTACTCACTGTTAATTTTAAGCTTCTTTTCATTAGCTCACTAGTAAACTTTACCTTCTTAAGATTGGGCAAAAATCTTCTTTTGGTCTTGTTGTTAGCGTGACTAACGTTATGACCTTTCATAGGAATTTTTCCAGTAAGTTCACATTTTTTTGACATAATAATAGTGCTTATATAAGGTTAGATGTTGGTGGCGTCAAGTTTAATAGAATTAAGAAAGAGTTTTATTTCCTATAATTTCGCTAAAATTTTTAACACCGTCTCTAATCAATAATTCTTTTAGATCTTTTTTAATAATACTAGCGATATTTGGACCTTGAAACACCATTCCTGTATATAGTTGAATATAGTCTGCACCTAGTAAAAACTTTTCGTAAGCTGATTGTCCTGAGTCTACTCCACCTACCCCAATAATCTTAATTTTACCTTTTAATAGATTATAAAACTTGTTTATTAATAAATTTGATTTTTTCTCAATAGGTTTTCCAGACAACCCTCCTTTTTGATGTCTTTGAATATTTTTTAAAATGTCTCTTGATGCTTCTGAGGTATTTGAAATAATTATTCCACTTATATCATTTTCTAAAAGAATTTCTGAAATTAGATTGATCTGGTTTTCATCTATATCAGGTGAAATTTTTACCACTATTGGAATATTTGTATCTAAATTTTTTTTCTTCTCTGAAATAGATTTAAGTAAATCTTGCAATTTTCTTTCATCGTGAAAATTTCTTAAGTTTTCAGTATTTGGTGAAGAAATATTAATGGTAATATAATCTGCAACTTCATAGAATTTTTCAATTCCTATTAAATAGTCATTTATTCGATTATCAGAGTCTTTATTGGGGCCAACATTAATTCCTAATACGCCCAGTTTATTGTTTGATTTAATCCTATTTAATACAACATCTGAGCCATGATTATTAAAGCCCAATCTATTTATAAGCGCTTGGTCTTCTACTAATCTAAAAACTCTAGGTTTACTATTCCCGTATTGTTTTAAAGGTGTGATAGTGCCAACTTCTACTAATCCAAATCCCAACTTAAATAAAGGGTTGTAGACCTCGGCATTCTTATCAAAACCTGCCGCTATGCCGATAGGATTGTTTAACTCTTTGTTAAAAATTTTTGTTTTGAAAATGGGATCATTTTTATGCTCATCAAAGATATTTGAAACTAGGTTGAGTTTGAGTGACTGTATTGCTAAAAAGTGTGCTCTTTCGGGATCTATTTTGAATACTAAAGATCTTAAATTTGAAAACATTATTTTAATTTATTCGTTATAAGCTCTTTAGTTTCGTTTACACCAAAAAAACTTATGAAAAAACCCATTCTTGGGCCATTTTCATCACCAAAAACAACCTCATAAATTAATTTAAACCAGTCTCTAAGTTTATCAGCATAACCATTTTCTTTACCAGCTGAATAAATTAAAGTTTGGATTTCTTCAGGTGACATTCCATCATTACATGTTTCTAAAGTTTTAATTAAAGCTAGAAGGGCTTTTTTTTCACTTTCACTTGGTTTTTTATATTTTTTTTGTGATTTGATTACGTCATTAAAATATTTAATTGCATATCCAACTAATCCATCAAAGATTGGAGAGTTTTCTTCTTGGATATTTGGTTTATATTTCTTAACAAATTTCCAAAGTAAATCTTTGCTATCTGCATTACTTGTTTCAACCAAGTTAAGCAGCATGGAAAAAGTCATAATCATTTCTTCAGTCGGTATTTTGCCTTCATGAACATGCCAGACCGGATTCATTATAAGTTGCTGATCTGTTTGTTTTTTAGATTTTTCAATATTATCTAAATATTCATCTACAGCCTTTGGAACGATTTCCTTATATAATTTTTTTGCCCTTTTTGGGTTTTGATACATAAATAAAGATAAACTTTCAGGAGATGCATACTTCAACCATTGATCGATAGTAATTCCATTTCCCTTAGATTTAGAAATCTTTTCACCTTTTTCATCTAAAAATAACTCATATGCAAAGCCTGAGGGATTCTTTTTACCAAGTAAGTTGATAATTTTTGTAGATAATATTGCACTTTCAATTAAATCTTTACCATACATTTCAAAGTCAATATCAAGAGCATACCACCTCATAGCCCAGTCAACCTTCCATTGAAGTTTACAGTTTCCATCAAGAATACTTTTTTCAAGTTTTTTACCTTTATTGTCGAAAATTATTTGAGATTTTTCTTTATTAATTTCTACAACTGGTATTTCAAGTACATGCCCAGTGTCTGGACATATAGGTAAAAATGGACAGTAAGTTTTTTGACGTTCTTTACCTAAGGTCGGGAGTATAATATTAATTATACCATCATAATTGTCTAAAATTATTTTTAGTGTTGAATTAAAGTATCCAGTTTTGTACAAATCCGTTGAACTTTTAAAGCTATATTTAAAGTTAAAACTATTTAAAAAATCCTTTAACATCTCATTATTATGTTCACCAAAACTGTTAAATTTCCCAAACGGATCTGGAACCTCAGTTAATGGTTTATGAAGATTTTCATTTAACAAATTTTGGTTAGGAATATTTTCTGGAACTTTTCTTAGACCATCCATGTCATCCGAAAAAGTTATAATTTCAGTAGGTAAATCAGTTAATTCTTTTAAAGCATTAACCATCATAGAGGTCCTTGCAACTTCTCCAAAAGTACCTATGTGAGGTAATCCACTTGGTCCGTATCCAGTTTGTAATGTAATTTTTCCTTTTTTTTCAATGAATGATTTTCTTTCTCTCATCATTTTTTTGGCCTCTACAAAAGGCCATGCACTGGTTTTGTCTAAAACTTCTTTTTTAATCATGAATTGTTCTTTTAAAATCTCAAATTAGTGATTTTATTAATTCTTATAGAGTTGAAATTTATTTACCATAAAATAATGTTCTTTCAAAATGTCTAATTATAAAACGGTATTTTTTACTCTTGGAATTTTACAAATAATCTTAGGGGTGTCTATGTTTGTCCCTATATTCGTGCAATTTATTTATTCAGAAATAGACTCGTCTTTTTTTGGAGCCTCAATTGTAACTATAATATTTGGAACACTTTTTTTTTTAACAAATATTAATCATGATAGAAAAGTTAATTTACAACAAGCATTTTTGTTAACAGCTTTATCTTGGTTGAGTGTCGCTATTTTTGGTTCTCTACCTTTCATTTTTTCTTCTATGGAAATGTCAATTACAGATGCTTTTTTTGAGAGTATGTCAGGAATTACCACAACAGGCTCAACTATTATATCTAATTTAGAAAACACTCCTAAAGGTATTCTTTTGTGGAGAGCTATTTTACAATGGTTAGGAGGTATAGGTATAATTGTGATGGCTATCACTCTTATGCCGATAATGAATGTTGGAGGAATGCAATTATTTAAAATCTCTAGCAATGACTCATCAGAAAAAATACTCCCAAAGTCTAAAGAAATTGCTTTAAGGCTGATATATATTTACTCTGCCTTAACAGCAGTTTGTGCTATTAGTTATTGGGTATTTGGAATGGGAAAATTTGACAGCTTAACCCATTCAATGACAACAATAGCAACAGGTGGATTCTCAAATTATAACCAATCTATAGGTTATTTTGATAGTATTTATATCGAGATTTCCTCAATGATGTTTATAATTTTAGGAAGTATTCCCTTTATCTCTTATATTAAATTTTTAAATGGAAACAAAAAAATATTTTCAAGTGATGCTCAAATAAAATCTTTTTTAAAAATAATAATTTTATCAATAATTATTCTGTGTCTTTATTTATTTTTAACTAACAATGACAACTTTTCATTTAGATCAATATTTTTCAATACTATTTCTATTTTAACTGGAACTGGTTATGTAAATGCCGAATTTGATAGTTGGGGAAGTTTTCCAATAACTATTTTTCTTGCATTAATGTTTATTGGAGGTTGTGCAGGATCGACAACATGTGGAATTAAAATTTTTAGAATTCAAATTCTTTATCTTTTTATATTAAATCAACTTAAAAAAATTATTTATCCTAAAGGAGTATTTCTAATAAAGTATGATCAAAATTCAGTAGATGAAAAATTTATTGCATCAATTATATCTTTCATATTTTTTTATTTCGTAATTTTTTTTATTTTAGCTGCTTTATTATCCTTAACTGGCCTTGATTTCATTACTGCACTATCAGGAGCTGCAACATCTATCTCAAATGTTGGCCCAGGTTTAGGGCCAATTATTGGACCAAATGGAGATTTTTCATCATTGCCAGATGTATCAAAATGGATTTTGTCTATTGGAATGATTTTAGGTAGACTTGAGTTATTTGCAATACTAGTGTTGTTCCTACCGTCGTTTTGGAGAAACTAAATGCTCGAAGTAAAAAAAAAAACACTTTCAGAAACTTTCTCAGTATATTTTGATAAAAGAATGTTAAGAATTCTTTTGTTAGGAGCCATCTCTGGTTTTCCTTGGGTTTTAATTGGTAGTAGTCTTAGCCTTTGGCTGAAAGAGGACGGCTTAAGTAGATCAACAATTGGTTGGGCAGGATTGATTTTTGCTGTTTATGCTTTTAATTATATGTGGGCTCCTCTCATAGACAGGTTGCAAATACCGTATCTTACAAAAAAAATTGGTCATAGACGTGGTTGGATAGTTTTAATGCAACTATCTATACTAATTTGCTTAGTGATGTGGAGTATAATTAATCCAACTGATAATTTAGCACTTGTAATTACTATTGGATTAATTATTGCTATCTCGTCTGCAACGCAAGACATAACTGTTGATGCACTAAGAATAGAACAAATAGGTGAAAATGAAAATCAATCAATGGCTGCTGGCGCAGCAATGGCAGTTGTGGGTTGGTGGAGTGGATATAAATTAGGTGGTGTAATAGCTCTGTTTACTGCAGAATATTTTGAAAATATGGGGGTTGCTGATTACTGGCAAACTACATTTTTAATCTTAGGCATTGTAGTGATTTTAATGAATATAGGTTTGATGTTTGTTCATGAACCAATCTCTTTAAATAGAAGTCAAAAACAAAATGAGACTGATCAATTGATACAAAATAAATTAGGCTCACAAAATATTATAACAAAAGTTATTGCGTGGATAAGTGGGACGTTAGGAGGTCCAGTAGTAAGTTTTTTCAAAAAAAATGGTTTTTCTATAGCACTTGGTATTCTTGGTTTTGTTTTTTTATTTAAGATTGGAGAGGCTTTTTTAGGTAGAATGTCGGTAATTTTTTATAAAGAAATAGGATTTTCTAAGGGAGATATAGCAATTTATTCAAAAACTTTGGGATGGATAACAACAGTAGTTTTTACCTTATTAGGAGGATTATTTGTGATCAGATCAGGAGTAATTAAAGCAATGTTTCTGGCTGGTATTTTAATGGCATCAACAAATTTATTGTTTACTGCCCTTGCTTGGTCAGGTAAGTCCGAGTTATTATTTGCATTTGCAGTAATTTTTGACGATATTGCTGCAGCATTTGCAACAGTTGCTTTTGTTGCCTTTATTTCTTTGTTGGTAGATAGAACATATACCGCTACTCAATATGCATTGCTAGCATCAATTGGAACTGCCGGTCGAACAACGCTTGCATCATCTTCGGGTGCTTTGGTTGACTGGTTAAATGGAGATTGGGGAATATTTTTTATACTTACAGCAATAATGGTTATTCCTTCTCTAATTTGTCTATGGATTATAAAAAATAAGTTAAAAATAAGTGAAAAATAATTTTTATTTTAAAGAACCTTTTTCAAATATTTATAAATTACCTAATATACGTTCAGAGGTAACATCTCAGATATTATATGGAGAAAGATTTAAAATTTTATCAAAAAGAAAAGGTTGGATCAAAATAAAGTCTTTGTATGATAGGTACAGTGGTTTTATTAAAGATAAAAAATATGTTAAAAAATTAAAAATTTCTCATAAAGTGAGCAACATTGAAGCAAACATATTTAAAAACTCTAACACCAAAACTAAAAGAACCTTATATTTTGGATCAAAATTATCAGTTTTAGAAAAGAGAAATGGTTTTGCTAGATTTGATAAAAACCAATGGGTTAAATTAAAAAATATAAAAAAAATTACTCATAAAGAAAAGGATTTTGTTAAAATATTAAAACTTTTTCTTAAAACAAAATATGTTTGGGGTGGTAAAACAAATAAAGGAATTGATTGTTCAGCTCTATTACAAATATTTTTTTATTATAATAATTTATTTTATCCTCGAGACACCAAAGATCAGATAAAGTATTCTAAAAAAAAAATATCAAAAAAACTTAAAAAGGGAGATATTATATTTTGGGAAGGTCATGTTGCTATTTGTATTAATTCCAAAAAGTTAATACATGCATATGGTCCTGAAAAAAGAGTAGTTGTAATGCCAATAAATAAAACTATTAGGAGAATACTTGATACGGCAAATCTTAAAGTGAGAAAAATTTCTAAAATAAATTTCTAACTTCTACCAAAGTCAGGTTTATTTATATCTTGTTTTAATTTAATAATTTTTGATCGCACTCTTTTAGTTTGAATTAATTTTTTTAATATTGATTTGTTGTTTTTTAAATTTATATCTTTTTTAAAGGCTTTTAAATTTTTGATAAATAAATCAATAGCTTTTGAAATATTATTACTATTATTAAAAAAAATATCTCTCCACATGATTTCATTTGAAGCAGCTATTCGTGAAAAATCTCTCAATCCTCCTGCGCTAAATTTGATTAAGTTATAATTTTGTTTTTTTTCAAAATCTTGTGCTGATTTTACCAAATTGTAAGCGATTAGATGAGGTAAATGACTAGTTATAGAAAAAATTTTATCGTGTTTTTCAGGTGTCATAACAATAACTTTTGATCCCATTTTTTTCCAAAAATTATCTAAAATATGTAAATGTTTTTTTTTTGTATTTTTTTCTTTTATTAAAATACACCAACGATCTTGAAACAAATTTTCCTTTCCATGCTCCGGGCCACTTACTTCAGAGCCTGCAATAGGATGACTTTGTGTCCAATTTATCTTTTTTTTTAAAAATTTTTTTATAAGTTTTGAGGTCTCTATTTTAGATGATCCTATGTCTGTAATTAATGTTTTAGGTGAAATAAAATTATTTATTTTTAAGATTAGATTTTTATATTCACTCATTGGAGTACAAAAAATAATTAGATCATAATTAATTGCTCCTTTGTCGAGCTTGTCAATAACAATACCTGGAAGCCTTAGCTTCTTTATTTTTGAAACATTTGATTTTAATTTTTCATAAATGAATATTTTTTTAGCTATTTTTTTTTTATGGATACGTCTCAATAAAGATGATCCTAATAAACCACATCCAATAATTAAAATATTATTCATTTAATTTAATATTTTTTTTACAGTATTCATAAATTTTAAATTTTCTTCCTTAGACCCTATAGTTAATCTTAATTTATTTTTAATACCATAACCATCCTCAGTTGATCTTAAGATAACACCTTTTTGTTTCAATTTTTCATATAAATATTTTGCCGAAATTTTACAATTGTCAAAATTTAAAAATAAAAAATTTGCTGAAATTTTATTTGAAGAAATATTATAGATCTCAAGAAATTTTTTTAATTTTTTAGCATAGAATAAATTATGATTAACAGATCTATTTATAAATTTTTTGTCCTCAAGTGACTCTGCAGCTGCTAGTTGTGCTACCCCGTTTACATTGAATGGTGGTTTTATCACATTTAAAGCATCTATTATTTTTTTTGATCCATAACCCCAACCTACTCTTAAAGATGCTAGTCCAAACATTTTTGAAAATGTCCTCAAGATAAAAACATTATCTCTATTTCTAAATAAATCTAAACCAGAGGTGTAATCATTATTTTTCATATATTCGGAATAAGCATCATCAACCACAAGTAAAATATTTTTATTTAATTTATGTCTTAGCTCTAATATTTCTTTTTTTGTCAAATAAGTAGCAGTTGGATTATTTGGGTTAGCAATAAATACTATTTTTGTTTTTCTTGAAATTTTTTTTAAAATTTCTTTTATCGAGACTTTAAAATTTAACTCTTTTGCAAATAAAACTTTGGCACCTACAATTTTTGCGTAAATTCTGTACATCAAAAAACTATATTCTGGGACTATTACTTCGTCTTTTGGATTTAAATATAATTGACACAACATTTGGATTATCTCGTCAGATCCTGCTCCACAAATGATTTTATTAACATCACACTTGTATTTTTTTGAAATTGCTTTCCTCAATTCTTGGGACTTTCCATCAGGATATTTATCTAAAATCATTTTCTTATTTGATATCAATTTCTTTGCCATTGGGCTGATGCCAAGAGCAGATTCATTGGCTGAAAGTTTTATAACTTTTTTTAGCTTTTTAACCTTTGACTTACCGGGTTTATAGGCTTCGATCTTAAATTTTTTAAATTTTGGAGTAATCATTTTTTTAATTTTATGAGCTCTTTATAGATAAAATTACAAATTTTTATAGACAATAAGACGATTTTTAAAAAAATTGACATAATAAATAAGTTCTAGTACAAAAATTATGCGCTGATTTAACTGAATTGCGAGCGCTTAAAAAAAACCGCTAAAATAGTTTTTTTTCTCTCAATTCAAATAATAGCCTTGTTATGAATACTGAGAATAATATTAAAACCCTGATAGTAAAAAAACCTTTAAAATTAGATTGTGGAAAAACTATTAATGAATTCCCAATAGCATATGAAACTTATGGTTCATTAAATAAAAAAAAAGATAATGCCATTTTGGTTTTTCATGCGTTAACTGGAGATCAATTTGTGACTGGTTTAAATCCGGTAACAAAGAAAGATGGTTGGTGGTCTTATGCGGTTGGTCCTGATAAAGCAATCGATACCAAAAAATACTTTGTTATTTGTGCAAATGTAATTGGTGGATGCATGGGCTCTTTTGGACCAAGCCATGAAGACCCTAATACTGGGACTGCTTTTGGTACAAATTTTCCAGTTATAACTATTAACGATATGGTTAATGCACAATATAATTTGCTTGACCATTTTGGAATAGATAAACTTTTTTCAATCGCAGGTGGCTCAATGGGTGGTATGCAGGTACTTCAATTTATTAGTAATTTTCCTGATAAAGCTAAAACGGTTATCCCAATCGCATGTACGTCCAGTCACTCAGCGCAAAATATTGCATTTAATGAATTAGGAAGACAGGCAATAGCTGCTGATAGTAATTGGAAAAATGGAAATTACTCCTCTGAAGATACAATCCCAAATAAAGGTTTGGCTGTTGCAAGAATGGCTGCACATATAACTTATCTCTCAAAAAAAGGTCTCCAAGAAAAATTTGGAAGAAAACTACAAGAACGAGAGGATTTGAAATTTGGTTTTGATGCAGATTTTCAAATAGAAAGTTATTTACGATATCAAGGTTCAGTATTTGTCGACAGGTTCGATGCTAATAGCTATCTTTATATCACAAGAGCAATGGATTATTTTGATTTAGCAAAACAATTCAAGGGTAATTTATCTGATGCATTTAGAGCTACAAGAGCAAAGTTTTTTATAATATCTTTTACATCTGACTGGCTTTATCCAACACAAGAAAACAAGGATATTGTCATCGCCTTAAATTCTATTGGTGCAGATGTGGGTTTTGTTGAAATAGAGTCTGATAAAGGTCACGATTCATTTTTATTAGATGTCCCAGACTTTTTAAATGCACTAAAAAACTTTTTAGATAAATCCTATATAGAAAATTAATTATGAAAAACGAATTTCAAGTAATAGCTGAATTAATAGAAAAAGATAAAAAGGTATTAGATGTAGGTTGTGGAGATGGAACTTTAATGGAGTTTTTAAAAAACAACAAAAAAACTAATATTAGAGGACTAGAGATATCAAAAAACAAAGTACAAGAGTGTATTGCAAAGGGATTGACTGTAATTGAAGGAAATGCAGAAAAAGATCTTACACAATTCCCAGACAAATCTTTCGACTATGTTGTTCTTAGTCAGACTCTTCAAGCTTTCTTAAATCCCGAACTAGTTATAAATGAACTTTTAAGGGTTGGAAAAAAAGCGATTGTAACTATTCCAAACTTTGGTTATTGGAGAATAAGACTACATTTACTATTAAAAGGGACAATGCCAATTACTAAAACATTACCAGATGAATGGTACAATACTCCTAATATTCATATGTGTTCAATTAAGGATTTTTTTCACTTTGTGAAATCAAGAAACATTAAAATCTTTAAATCATTGGCTATTAACAATCAGAACGCTTCAATAATAAATGATAGTAATTTAACAATTAAAAATTTTTTCGCAGATCTAGGAATATTTTTAATAGAGAAATAAAATGAAAGTAGAAATTATTTCATGTCTCCAAGATAATTATAGTTATTTAATTATAGATGAGACCAATAGTTTGGCATGTGTTGTTGACCCAAGCGAGGCTAGTCCAATAGTTAATTATCTAAAAAATAAAAATATTAATCTAAAATATATTTTAAATACTCATCATCATTTTGATCATATTGGGGGTAATAAGGAATTAAAAAAAAAATATAATAGTATTGTTGTTGGCTTTAAACATGATTCAGAAAGAATTCCAGAAATTGATATCTGTCTTGATGACAATGAAATATGGAAAAGTGATAATTTTGTAGCTAAAATAATTCATGTTCCTGGACATACTAAGGGCCATATTTGTTTTCATTTTTATAAAGATAAATTACTATTTACTGGAGACACTCTTTTTTCCCTTGGCTGTGGGAGAATTTTTGAAGGTACCTACGAACAAATGTTTAGTTCTTTAAATAAGATTAAAGCTATGCCTCTTGATACTCAAATTTATTGTGGTCACGAATATACTCTTAATAATTCAAAATTTTGTATCAAACATGATTCTGAAAATTTAAATCTTAAAAAAAAAATACAAAATATTCAAATAAAGTTAAAGAACAGCTTGCCCACAATTCCGTCTACACTTAAAGAAGAATTGGATTGCAATATTTTTCTAAGAGCAAAAGATGTCAAAACCTTTTCAAAACTAAGAGATTTAAAGGATAATTTCTAGTTAATTCGGCTTGACTAAAACTTGGCTACAACTATATTGCGGATATTTAAATAAATATTCATACTATGTCTTACGCAGTTATAAAAACAGGTGGAAAACAATACAAAGTTAAGTCTGGAGAAATTCTTAAGGTAGAGAAGCTTCCAGATTCAAAACCTGAAACAAAAATTGAATTTAATGAAATTCTAGCATATGGGGATGATAAATCTATTGAGGTCGGAGCTCCTCATGTAAGTGGAGCAAAAGTCGAAGCTGATTTAATTAAAAACAGTAAAAATAGAACTATACTAATTTTTAAAAAAAGAAGAAGACACAATTCAAGAAGAAAAAATGGACATCGACAAGAGTATTCTATGATAAGAATAAATAAAATTTTTTCAAAAGATGGTAAAGTTTTATCTGAAGCTAAAGAAGTTTCTAAGAAGCCAAAAAAAGAAGAAACTAAAGAAGCGGTAAGCAAATAAAACAAGGTAAATTATGGCAACAAAAAAAGCAGGTGGATCATCAAGAAACGGACGAGATAGTGCCGGACGAAGATTGGGTGTTAAAAAATATGGTGGTGAAACAGTCGTACCTGGTAATATAATTGTAAGACAAAGAGGAACTAAAATTTTTCCTGGTGAGAATGTAGGCATGGGTAAAGATCATTCTATTTTTTCAGTAGTTAAAGGTAAAGTTGTATTCAAAAAATCAAAAGCAGATAGAACTTTCGTTTCAGTAAAACCCAATTAATAGTACAACCAAAGTAGATGTTGTATTATGAAATTTCTAGATCAAGTCAAAATTTATATTAAAGCTGGTAATGGCGGAGACGGATCCCCAAGTTTCAGAAGAGAGAAATATGTTGAATTTGGAGGTCCAGATGGTGGAGACGGCGGTAAAGGTGGATCAATAGTTTTAAAGTCTGAGGAAAATTTAAATACCTTAATTGATTATCGATATCAGCAGCATCATAAAGCAGAAAGAGGTGAAAATGGTGCAGGACAAAATAGGACTGGAAAAAGTGGTGATGATCTAGTTCTAAAAGTTCCGCTCGGTACACAAGTCTTTGAAGAAGACAATAAGACATTACTTTTTGATTTTAGTAAAAAAGGAGAAGAATTTATTGCTGCAAATGGTGGTAAAGGTGGTCTTGGTAATACCAGATTTAAAAGTTCAACGAATAGAGCTCCAAGAAAGTTTACCAAAGGAACTGTTGGGGAGGAATTTATAATTTGGCTTCAACTAAAAACAATTGCAGACATCGGTATAATCGGTTTACCAAATGCAGGTAAGTCTAGCTTACTCGCCGCACTTACAAATGCAAATCCAAAAATAGCAAATTACAGATTTACTACATTAAATCCTAATCTTGGTGTTGCTTCTTATGATGATAAAGAAATTACAATTGCAGATATACCTGGATTGGTGGAAGGAGCACATGAGGGTGTAGGTCTTGGGATTCAATTTTTAAAACACATTGAAAGATGTAAATCGCTTTTACATTTAATTGATATTACAAATATTGATCTCAATGAATCTTACGATCAGGTCAAAAATGAATTAAAAAGCTACAGCTCTAAATTATTAGATAAAAAAGAGCTTATAGTGCTAAATAAAATTGATTTAATTGATGAGGATACTGCAAAAGAAGTAATTGATCATTTTTCCAAAAATAAAAAATGTGAGATATTGACTATGACAACCTTAGAAAAAAGTTCTATATCTAAAATAAAAGCTAAACTTTTATCTTATGTATCTTAAAAATTCTAAAATAATTGTTGTAAAAATCGGTTCTTCACTAATTGTAGATAAAAATAAAAAAATTAGAAAGAAATGGCTATCAAGTTTTGCAAAAGATATCAAAAAATTAAGGGATAGAAATCAAAAAGTTGTAATTGTGAGTTCAGGTGCAATAGCTCTTGGTTGTAAAAAAATGAATTATAATAAAAAAAATATTAAACTAGATCAAAGTCAAGCTATTGCATCTATAGGTCAAATTGAGTTAATGAATTTATTTTCACAAACATTTGCTAGATTTAAACTTAATATTTCTCAAATACTTCTTACTCTTGAAGATACAGAAGAAAGAAGAAGATCTTTAAATGCCAAAAGGACTTTTGAAAATTTGTTTGACTTAGGATTTATCCCAATAGTGAATGAAAATGACACTATAGCTACAACAGAAATAAAGTATGGAGATAACGACAGGTTGGCATCTAGAGTTACACAAATTACTAACGCAGATACCTTAATTCTTCTTTCTGATGTTGATGGACTTTACACAAAAAACCCCAAAATTTTTAAAGACGCAAAATTACTTAAGATAGTTAAAGATTTAAAAAAAGATTTAAGCAATGTAAATATAAAAGGTATGAATGAATTTGGTAGTGGGGGTATGCAAACTAAGATTGAGGCTGCAAAAATTTGTCAACTAGCAGGTAGTAGTATGGTCATTGCAAATGGACTACATAATAACCCAATCACAAAAATAATTGAGCAAAATGAGTGCACCTGGTTTAGTCCTAAGGTCTCAAAACTTGACGCGAGAAAAAAATGGATAATAAGCTCGATAGCACCAAAAGGAGAAATTACTATTGATGATGGAGCAAAAAAAGCTCTACGATCAGGCAAAAGTTTACTAGCTGCTGGAATAAAAAAGATTTCAGGAAAATTTAATAAAGGGGACCATATAAAAATTTTGGATAAGAAGAATGTTGAATATGCGAGAGGATTAAGTTCATTCACTTCTGATGAGATAATTAAAATTATGGGTCATCATTCAAATCAAATTGAAAAATTATTAGGTTATGTTTCTAAATCTGAAGTAATTCATAAAGATGATATGGTGGAAGTTTAAATGATTAAATATATGAATTTAGTTGGAAGAAAAGCAAGAAAAGCTTTTGAACAGAAAATTGATACAAAAATCAAAAATAAAGTATTAAATAAATACGCAGAATTATTAGATAGTGAAAAAAAATTAATACTCAAGCAAAACTTAAAAGATGCAAATTACGCCAGAAAAATAGGTATTAAAAATAATTTAATTAGTAGACTTTTAATAAATGAAACTAAGTTAAAAGATATTCAAAATTCAATTATTAAAATTGCAAAATTAAAAGATCCAGTTGGAAATGCTTTAGAAAAATGGAAAATGCCTAATGGTTTGAATATTAAAAAAATATCAATACCTATAGGAGTAATTGGAGTTATTTACGAGAGTAGGCCAAACGTTACCTCTGATGTAGCTAGTCTATGCTTTAAATCAGGAAATCCAGTAATTTTAAAAGGTGGCTCAGAAGCAATAAATACTAATAAAATTTTAGCAAAGATTTTTCGAAAAGCACTTAAAGTTAATAAAGTTGACGAAAACTTTATTCAATTCATTGATACAAAACAGAGAAGAGTAGTGGATATTATGCTATCAGGTATGAAAAAATATATTGATGTAATTATTCCACGAGGTGGAAAAAATTTAGTAAAAAGAGTTCAAGATTTATCTAGTGTACCCATTATCGGGCACCTTGAAGGACTTTGTCATACATATGTTGATAAAGATGCAACTTTAACTATGGCAAAAAAAGTTGTTTATAATGCAAAATTAAGAAATACAAGTATTTGCGGTGCAACAGAAACTATTCTGATTCATAAAAAAGTTGCAAAAAGTTTCTGTAATCCAATCTTGAAAGAGCTACAAAATAAAAATTGCAAAATATATGGAGATAGGTTTTTAAAAAAGTATTACAGAGGGAAAATATTGCCAGCTAAAGAAAAAAATTGGTCTACAGAATATTTAGCACCTGCCGTATCAGTAAAAATTGTAAATAATCTTGAAGAAAGTATTGATCATATAAACAAATATGGAACAATGCATACAGATTGTATAATTACAAATAATAAAAAAACAGCCAAAAACTTTTTAAGAAATATTAAAAGCTCAATTGCTATGCATAATACATCAACTCAATTTGCTGACGGTGGAGAATTTGGATTTGGTGGAGAAGTAGGAATTTCTACAAATATATTACCTCCGAGAGGACCTGTAGGATTAAATCAATTAGTTTCTTATAAATATGAAATTACGAGTAAAGGAAAAACAAGAAAATAAATTGAATACTAAAAAAATTAAAATCGGGGTTCTGGGAGGTTCTTTTGATCCTGCACATAAAGGACACTTGGCAATATCTAAAGAAGCAAAAAAGAGATTTCAACTTCAAAATATAATCTGGGCTATAACAAAAAAAAATCCCTTTAAAGCTGAAAGTGAAACAACGGTTTTAAAAAGAATTAGAGAATGTAGACGAATTATTGGTTCAAATTCATTTATAAAAGTGAAATTTTATGAAAATTTAATTGAATCAAACAAAACCATTGATCTCATCAACCACTTAAAAAAAAATAAAAATATTGAAATATATTTTTTAATGGGTGCAGATAATTTAATTAGCTTCCACAAGTGGCATAAGTCGAAATTAATTTCACAAAAATGCAACATTTTAGTATTTGATCGTCATGGATATAAAAAAAGTTCATTAAAATCAAAGACATTTAAGCAGCTTAATAAAGATGTACTTAAATTTATTGAATTTAAAAAAGTCAACATTTCATCTTCTCAATTAAGAAAAATTTGATAGTCTAAATTTAATTAATGGATAAAATTTCAGATCTTAAAAAAATTGTAATCAACACTCTCGATCTTAATAAAGCACAGAACATAATAACAATTGATTTAAAAGATAAGAGTTCAATGGCTGATTATATGATTATTGCCAGCGGCACTTCTTCAAGACATATTCAGTCATTATCAGAACAAGTTTTAGAAAAGTTAAAAAAAAATGGAGTTCCAGATTCTAAGATTGAGGGTAAACAAAGTAATGAATGGAAATTAGTTGATGGTATAGATTTAATCGTTCATATTTTTCATCCTGAAAAAAGAAAATTCTATGAACTTGAAAAAATTTGGTCAGAATTTATTCCAAAAGAAAAAGTTATGATATGAAATTATTTAAAACATATTTAATAATTTTTTTGTCTATTTTTTTTTTTAATAGCAGCGTAAATACAGCTGAGACTGATATTTATAAAAAAATTGATCTTTTTGGTGAAGTCCTAGAAAAAATAAACAAAGAGTACGTAGATGAGATAAATCAGTCTGAAAGTATGGACTCAGCTATCAATGGTCTCCTTCAATCTCTTGATCCTTACTCCGCATATATGTCACCAAAAATTCTTGAACAGATGCAAACGGAGACAAGTGGTGAATTTGGAGGTCTAGGTATTGAAGTAAGTATGGAGGCTGGTGTAGTTAAGGTAATATCACCTATAGATGATACACCTGCTGCAAGGGCAGGACTAAAAGCTGGTGACTACATTGTAAAAATAAATAATATTCAAGTACAAGGTAAATCCTTAGCAGAAGCTGTAGATTTGATGAGGGGGCCGGTTGGTTCTGGAATAGAACTAACTGTGAGGCGAAGAGGAGAAAAAAAAGCACTAACATTTAATATTGTTAGAGAAATAATAGAAATTAAATCAGTCAAATCTGAAATTTTAGAAAATAATATAGGATATATAAGACTTACATCATTTAATGAAAATAGTAGCGATCAAATTGAAAAACAGGTTAAAAAATTAAAAAAAAATGAAAATGTAAATGCGTTTATTTTAGATTTAAGGAATAATCCAGGAGGACTATTATCTCAAGCTATAACAATCTCAGATTTTTTTTTAGATAATGGGGAGATAGTATCTACAAAAAGTAGAAAAAAATCAGAGAATAGAAAGTGGTTTGCTAAAAAAGGAGATATTACAGATGGAAAAACATTGTTGGTGTTAATTAATTATGGTTCAGCCTCTGCCTCTGAAATAGTTGCTGGTGCACTTAAGGACCATAAAAGAGCAATAATTGTTGGAGAAAACAGTTATGGAAAAGGATCTGTACAATCTATCATTCCACTTAAAAATAAAGGTGCTATACGATTAACCGTTGCAAAATACTATCTGCCATCCGGAAAATCTATTTCTGAGGTCGGTGTCAGACCTGATATTGAAATCAATGAAGACGGAGATAGTTTTAAGATAAAGAGTGACACAGACAATCAACTAAGTTACGCCATTAAGTTACTCAACGGATAACATGGACAAGAAATATAGTAACTTACCACTAAGAAGTGGTGTGGGAATTGTAGTTTTAAATGAAGAAAACAAAGTATTCGTAGCTAAAAGAATTGATAATCCAAAAGATTTTTGGCAAATGCCTCAGGGAGGAGTTGACTCTGGTGAAGATTTTTTAAAGGCTGCTTATAGAGAGCTAGAAGAGGAAACTAGTATCAAAAGTGTTAAACTTATCAAAGAATTAGATGGCATGATAACTTATGAACTTCCAGAGCGTTTACTAGGTATTATTTGGAAAGGTAAATATAGAGGGCAGAAACAAAAGTGGTTTTTGATGAGATTTACTGGTGAGGATAAGGAAATTGATATTCACACTCATCATCCAGAGTTTTTAGATTGGAAATGGATAGAGTTAGATCAACTAACTAAAGTAGTGGTAGATTTTAAGTTACATGTTTACAAAGAAGTAAAAGAAAAAGTTAAAAAATTAATCTAATTTAGGGTTTTTAAAGCTTCGATTTTTTGATCGATTAAATACTTAGACTGATCACTTATTTCTTCCTTACCAGATTCTTCCTCTGCTTGTTTCAATAAATCTTGTTGTTTGGATTTATCCATATCAGCAATATTAAATATTGAGCTAGTTAGAATTGAAAGATTATTATTTTTAAATTCAACAATACCGTCTTCAACATAATAATTTTCATCTCCTGATTTTGATAAGATTTTAATTATGCCAGGCTTTAAAAAAGAAATAATTGAAATATGGTCTTTTAATATTCCCATTTCTCCTTCATAGGCAGGTACAACAACTTCCAAAACATCCTCTTTTACTAAAAAAGATTTTTCTGGATTTACAATTTCAATTTTAAATTCCTCGCTCATTAAGCAGCTGCTTCTTTTTCCATTTTCTTAGCTTTTTCAATTGCTTCCTCAATAGTGCCAACCATATAAAATGCTGCTTCTGGTAAATGATCGTATTCACCTTTACAAATAGCATCAAAACCTTTGATGGTTGATTCTAAATCAACTAATTTTCCAGGTGAACCAGTAAAAACTTCAGCTACAAAAAACGGTTGAGATAAAAATCTTTGGATTTTTCTGGCTCTAGCAACTACTAATTTATCCTCTTCAGATAATTCATCCATACCAAGAATTGCAATAATATCTTGAAGTGACTTATAAGATTGTAATATTTTTTGAACATCTCTTGCTACCTTGTAATGTTCGTCTCCCACAACTCTTGGGTCCAAAATTCTGGATGTAGAGTCTAATGGATCAACAGCTGGATAAATACCAATTTCAGCGATCTGTCTTGAAAGTACAGTTGTTGCATCCAAGTGTGCAAATGAAGTTGCTGGAGCTGGATCAGTTAAGTCGTCAGCTGGTACATAAATTGCTTGAACTGATGTGATTGAGCCCTTGTTTGTTGTTGTAATTCTTTCCTGTAGATTTCCCATGTCTGTAGCAAGTGTTGGTTGATAACCAACTGCAGATGGAATTCTTCCTAATAGTGCTGAAACCTCTGAACCAGCTTGAGTAAACCTAAAAATGTTATCAACAAAGAAAAGAACATCTTGACCTTCTTGGTCTCTAAAATACTCAGCAACTGTTAAACCTGTAAGCGCAACTCTCGCTCTTGCTCCTGGAGGCTCATTCATCTGTCCATAAACTAGTGCAGCTTTAGATCCAGGACCATCTTTTTTTATTACTCCAGAATCCATCATCTCATGATAAAGGTCGTTTCCTTCTCTAGTTCGTTCACCTACTCCTGCAAAAACTGAAAATCCTCCATGTGCTTTTGCAACGTTATTTATCAATTCCATAATTAAGACTGTTTTACCGACTCCAGCTCCACCAAATAATCCAATTTTTCCACCTTTAGCATAAGGTGCCAACAGATCAATAACCTTGATACCAGTTACAAGAATTTCTGTTTCCGTAGACTGATCATTGAATTCAGGGGCTGCTCTATGAATTGGCCAACTTTCTTTTGTTTTAACTTCACCTCTTTCATCTATGGGCTCACCAATTACATTAATAATTCTTCCAAGAGTTTCAGGTCCGACAGGTACTTGAATAGGAGCATTAGTATTTATTACTTCATCACCTCTTTTTAGTCCTTCAGTAGCATCCATTGCAATTGTTCTAACTGTTGTTTCACCTAAATGCTGAGCAACCTCTAAAACCAATCTGTTATCGCCATTTTTACATTCCAATGCTGTTAGAATTTCTGGAAGTTCTCCATCAAATTTTACGTCAACTACTGCTCCAATAACCTGTGTAATTATTCCTTTGCTCATAATTATAAACTTTCTGCTCCTGATATGATTTCTATTAGTTCTTTTGTAATTGCTGCCTGACGACTTCTATTATACTGGATAGTAAGTTTGTCAACCATTTCACCTGCGTTTCGGGTTGCGTTGTCCATTGCACTCATCCTTGATCCTTGTTCGCTAGCTGAATTCTCTAACATTGCTTTAAATATTTGTGTTGAAATATTTTTTGGCAATAAATTGCTCAAAATCTCATCTTCATCTGGTTCAAATTCATAACTTTCCTCAGAAATATTCTCTTCACTATCCTCACTATTTAGAGGGATTATCTGTTGAGCTTGAGGAATTTGAGTAATTACATTTTTAAATTGATTATAAAAAATAGTGCATATATCAAATTCACTACTCTCAAATTTATCTATTACTATCTTACCAACTTTGTCAGCATCAAAATAATTAGCATTTTTTGACTCCTTAAAAGAAATATTATCAATAATTTTATCACCATACATTCTCTTTAACTGATCATTTCCTTTTGAGCCTACAGTTATGATTTTAAGTTCTTTTCCCTCGCTTAAAATTTTAGAGAAGTAACTTTTGGCTTTTTTAATTATATTAGAATTGAAACCTCCACATAATCCTCTATCTGATGTCATTACAACGCATAAATGAACATTGTTATTTCCTGTTCCTGATAAAAGTTTTGGAGCATTCTCTTTATCTGATATTCCACTAGACAAATTTAAAATAACATTATTCATTTTTTCTGAATAAGGTCTTCCCTTTTCTGCACTTTCTTGAGCTTTTCTAAGTTTTGCTGCAGCAACCATCTTCATAGCCTTTGTAATTTTCTGTGTAGACTTTACACTCGCTATTCTTTTTTTTAAATCGTCTAAACTTGCCATTTATTATTATGATTTAAGGTTCTTTTTAAGTTGAGTAATTACTTCTATTAATAGTTTTTCTTTGTCTTCTTCAAGTTTTCCAGAGCTTTGGATAGAGTCAATTATTTCAGGCTTATCAGATTTACATTTTTCAATTATTTTTGTTTCGAACTCTGCAATATCTTTTAAATCTATATCATCCAAATAACCTTTAACTCCACAGAAAACAGATACTACTTGCTCTGCGACTGTCAGTGGTGAATATTGTTTTTGTTTTAAAAGTTCTGTCAATTTTGAACCTCTATTAAGTAGCTGCTGCGTAGAAGCATCTAAATCTGATCCAAATTGAGCAAAAGCAGCCATTTCTCTGTACTGAGCTAACTCAAGTTTCATGGAGCCTGATACTTTTTTCATGGCTTTTGTTTGAGCTGAAGATCCAACCCTCGAAACAGACAATCCAACGTTAATTGCTGGTCTAATACCTTGGTTAAAAAGCTCTGTTTCTAAGAATATTTGGCCATCTGTAATTGAAATCACATTTGTTGGAATAAATGCAGAAACATCACCTCCTTGTGTTTCAATTATTGGAAGTGCAGTTAATGATCCTCCACCATGTTCATCACTAAGTTTTGCAGCTCTTTCTAATAATCTACTGTGCAGATAAAAAACATCTCCTGGGTAAGCTTCCCTTCCTGGAGGTCTTCTTAAAAGAAGAGACATTTGTCTATATGCAACAGCTTGTTTCGATAGATCATCATAAATAATTAACGCATGCATTCCATTATCCCTAAAATATTCACCCATTGCGCAACCTGTATAAGGAGCCAAAAATTGTAGTGGCGCTGAATCTGATGCTGTAGCAGCAACAATAGTTGTGTATTCCATTGCTCCAGCTTCTTCTAAAGTTTTTTGAATTTGTCTCACTGTTGATCTTTTTTGACCTACTGCAACATAGATACAGTATAATTTTTGTTTCTCATCACCCGACTCATTAATTTTTTTCTGATTTATAATTGCGTCGACAGCAACAGCGGTTTTACCTGTCTGTCTATCTCCAATAATTAATTCTCTTTGACCTCTTCCAATTGGCACCAGACTATCAATTGATTTTAAGCCAGTTTGCATTGGTTCACTAACTGATTGTCTCGGGATAATACCAGGGGCTTTAACTTCTACCCTTGTTTTTTTAACACTTTTATCAAGCACTCCTTTTCCATCAATTGGATTTCCAAGACCGTCAACCACTCTGCCTAAAAGTTCTTTTCCTACTGGTGTATCAACAATATTTCCTGTTCTTTTAACAACATCACCTTCTTTAATATTTCTGTCGTCACCAAAAATTACAACACCAACATTTTCACTTTCCAAGTTAAGAGCCATACCTTTTGAACCATCAGCAAATTCAACCATCTCACCAGCCTGGACATTATCTAAACCATAAATTCTAGCAATACCATCTCCAACGGATAATACCTGGCCGACTTCAGTAACTTCTGTCTTTTCACCAAAATTTTTAATTTGTTCTTTTAATATTTTTGTAACTTCTGAAGGATTGATTTCCATTTATGCCTCTATCATTCTGTTTTCAATTTGTTGTAATTTATTTTTAATTGAGGTGTCAACCATAGTACTTCCTACTTGAAGTACTAAACCTCCTATTAAACTTTTATCATATTTGTAGTTTAATTTTATTTTTGAGCTAAAATTTTTAGTAAGCTCCTCTGTAATTTTGGATATTTCGCCATTAGATAATTCTTTTGCTGATTTTAATTCTGCCTTAAGTTCACCTCTTTTTTTTGAACATATCTCAACAAAACTTTTAAGAATTCTCTCTAAAAAAAAGAACCTTCTTTTTTGAATTAAAAAGTTTAAAAAATTTTTAAATAAAGTTTCAAATTTATAATTTTCTGAAATTGAATTTGTAATCTTTAATAAATCATCCTGTTTTGTTGTTGGATCTTTAATTAAATTTTTAAAGTCATCACTTGTGTTTATCAATTCTAAAACAGATGAACACTGATCCTCAATTTGAGTCAAAAGATTGCTCTCGTTGGATAGCTCATAAAGTGCAAGAGAATATCTTTCGGCTGAAGTTATTGAAAATCCCGTGTCTTTGCTCAACTTTGTTCCTCTATAATGTTGAAGATTAAATTAAAATCAGGCTTTAATTAGCATATGACCTTTATGTCTTCAAGTAACCGATTTGTAAAAAAGGCGTTTTTTTACTCATTAATTGAAGTTTATAGGGTCAACATCAACTGAAAGTTTTATTCCAGATGCAAACTTATAATTTGGTATAATTTTTGCAATTGAGTTTTGTACTTTCATTGATTTAATTCCTCTTATTAACAATCTAACTCTAAATTTTCTCTTCAATCTAAATATGGGTGCATTTACTGGGCCCAATACTTTTCCTTCAATTTTAGTTTCTATAAAATTTTTAAATCCTAATGCCTCTGTTTCTAATTTATGCTCATTTTCACCTGTAAGGATTAGTGAGATAAATCTTTGAAAAGGTGGAAGTTTATTTTTTTTTCTAATCTCTAACTCTTTTTCTAAAAAAATATCAGGATTTTTATTAGTAATATCATCTATCACTTTTGTGTCATGATTGTAAGTTTGAAAATAAACTGTAGCTGGTTTTCCTGTTCTGCCCGCCCTTCCTGAAAGTTGGTGATAAAGTTGTAAATTCTTTTCAGCGCCCCTCAAATCGTGTCCTTGAGATGAAAGATCTATGTCAACAACTACAATACAATTTAAACTTGGAAAATGAAATCCTTTTGAAATTAATTGAGTTCCGACTAAAATATTAGTTTCATTTTTAATAATTTTATCCAGCTTATCCATTGAGTCTTTTTTATTCATTGTATCACTTGAAAAGATTTCAATTTTCTTATCTGGGAATTTTCTTTTTACTTCATCTGATATTCTTTCAACACCAGGACCACTAAAAATAAATTCACAATTTCCCTTTTTTGAACAGTCTCTTTTTAAATGAGATTTATATCCACAGTAATGACAAAGCAAATTACCTTTATTTTTATGATAAACTAAATTGATACTACAGTTTGGGCATGAAAAACTTGTGTAACATTTATTGCATAATACATGTGGCGAAAACCCACGTCTGTTTAAAAAAAATAAAATTTGATCCTTTTTTTCTAAGTGAGAATTTACTTTTTTAATAATTTCATTTGATAACCACGATTGTTTTTCCAACTTATAATTATTTAAATTTATAATTTCATATTTAGGGAGAGAAGCATTTTGATATCTCTGGTTTAATCTAGATAAACCATATTTTCCTTTTTTTATATTTTCATATGTTTCAACAGATGGAACTGCAGTTATAAGATTTATTGGAATATTTTCAAATGATGCTCTGGCTATTGCCATATCTCTTGCGTTGTAAGTTATCCCCTCATCTTGCTTAAATGATTGATCGTGTTCTTCATCAACAATAATTATTCCAAGTTTTTTAAATGGTAAAAATAAAGAAGATCTTGCTCCAATTATAACTTGAATTTTTCCATTAGAAATTCCATTCCATATTATTTCTTTTTTCTTTTTTGATATTCCCGAATGCCATACAGCTGGATTAAAACCAAAATATTCAACAAATTTTTGCTCAAATTGGCCCGTTAGTCCTATCTCTGGTAATAATATTAAGCCTTGAAAGCCTTTCTTTATTATTGATTTTAATGCCTCAAAATAAACAAAAGTTTTTCCAGAGCCAGTTGTTCCTTGTAATACGTGTACTCTAAATTTATTGTTTAAAATGACCATTTCCCTCAGAGATTTCTTTTGGTCCTCAGAGAGTTTTATTGAATTATTTTTTATATTGCTTTCAAAAACTTGAAAATTATTTTTTATGTTGTCTTCAATTGCATTGTTACTCAATAGCATCAATTTTAAAGCCATGCCTTTTGGAATAATATTATATTCTGAAAACCAATTTAAAAAGTTTATAGTTGTTTTTTTTAGTGGTTTAACTTGTAGTTTCTTAAGAACTTTTTTTAATTTAAATTTTTTTTGTTCATTTTCTTCGAATTTATCCCATACTACTCCAGTAAGTTTATTTTTACCAAAGGGTACTGATACATATTCACCAATTTTTAAATCTAAATTACTTTCATATGTGAATGGATAATTAAATATATTTGGTAACAGAATCGGATATTTCATATTTTATAATATGAAAAAAAATTAAGAGTGTATTGCTCTTTTATCTACTGATAAAGCTGCTTCTTTTACTGCCTCTGAAAAAGTTGGGTGAGCGTGGCATGTGCGTGCAATATCCTCTGAGCTGGCTCCAAATTCCATAGCAACACCAATTTCAGCAATTAGCTCGCCTGCATGTGGGCCTATTATATGGGCACCTAGTACTTTATCTGTTTTTTCATCAGCTAAAATTTTCACAAATCCCTCTACATCATCAATAGCTTTTGCTCTTGAGTTGGCCATAAATGAAAATTTTCCAACTTTATATTTCATTTTAGAGTCTTTTAATTGTTCCTCAGTTTTTCCAATCGCTGCAACTTCTGGAGTAGTATATACAACGCCTGGAATAGTATCATAATTAACATGCCCTGATTGTCCTGCAATATTTTCAGCAACAGCAATACCTTCATCTTCAGCTTTGTGAGCAAGCATGGGTCCTGATATTACATCACCAATTGCATATATATTCTCTAAATTTGTTTTAAAAGATTTGTCAGTTTTAATTCTTTTTCTCTCATCTAGTTCAACTCCAATAGTCTGTAAATTTAAGCCCTCAGTATTTGCCTTTCTACCAACAGAAATTAAAACAACATCAGATTCAAAATTATTCTTATTTCCTTCTTTGTCTACAGTGGATACTACAACTCCAGATTTGTTTTTTTTAATTGCCTCAACTTTATTTTGCATATTAAACTTTATGCCTTGTTTCTTTAAAATTTTCATGAATTCTGAGGATATTTCTTTATCCATGCCTGGTGTGATGTGATCTAAAAACTCTACCACCTGTACTTCAGAACCCAGTCTTGACCAAACCGATCCCATTTCTAATCCAATATAACCGCCACCTACAACAACCATTTTATTTGGAACTTTTTCAAGCTTTAATGCACCAGTCGAAGAAACTATTTTTTGCTCATCGATTTCAATTCCTGGTAAAGAAGTAGCTACGGATCCTGTTGCTATTATAGTTTTTTCAGATTGTATAATAGTCTCTTTATTTTCATTATCTTTAATTGAAATTTCGTTTTGAGATTTAAAACTACCATAACCTTTGAAATAAGTTACTTTGTTTTTCTTAAATAAAAATTCAACCCCTTTTGTGAGAACAGTTACAGCTTTATCTTTACTTTTCATCATTTTATCAAGGTTTAGCTTAACATCTCCTACTTCTATTCCTTTGTTAGCCAAACCCTTAACTTTATGAAATTCCTCAGATAAATTTAACAAACTCTTTGATGGTATACAGCCAACATTTAAACAAGTGCCTCCTAAAGAACCTCTAGATTCTATACATGCTGTTTTCAATCCTAATTGAGAAAGCCTAATTGCACAAACATATCCACCAGGTCCACCACCAATTACTACTGCTTGAAATTTTTCTGACATCTAAATATCCAAAAACAACCTTCTTGGGTCTTCTAAATTTTCCTTTATCATTTTAAGAAATGACACTGACTCTTTACCATCAATAATTCTATGATCATACGACAATGCTAAGTACATTATTGGTCTTATTTTAATTTCTCCATCAACAACAGCTGGTCTTTCAACAATATTATGCATTCCTAGTACCCCTGATTGTGGAAGGTTTAATATAGGTGTAGAAAGCATAGACCCATAAACTCCACCATTACTTATTGTGAATGTTCCTCCTTGAAGATCCTCGATTACTAACTTTCCGTCTTTTGCTTTTTCAGAAATTTCTTTAATATTTTTTTCGATATCAGCAAATGATAACTCGTCTGCATTTCTTAAAACTGGCACGACTAAACCTTTATCAGTTCCAACTGCAAAACTAATATTATAATAATTTTTGTAAACTATTTCATCGCCATCAATTTCTGCATTCACTGCTGGAAAATTCTTTAGGGCGACAACACATGCTTTCACGAAAAACGACATAAAGCCAAGTTTAATGTTATATCTAGATTGAAAATCTTCCTGATTTTCTTTTCTCATTTGCATAATATTTGTCATGTCGACTTCGTTGAATGTTGTTAGTAAGGCTGCATTTTCTTGAGCTTGCTTTAATCTTTTAGCAATAGTTTGTCTAAGTCTGGTCATCTTGATTCTTTCTTCTTGACCATATTCAATTTTTCTTTCTGAAGGTTTTGGATTTGCTCCCATCATACTTATCAAGTCACCTTTAAGAACTCTCCCATCTTTTCCAGAACCTTGAACAGTATCTAGGTCTATTTTGTTTTCAGCAACAATTTTACGAACAGCTGGTGACAATGTTTGGTTCTGAGTATTGTTAATCGTTGGTGCTGCATCTTCAACTTCATCGGTTAATACTAAAGGTTTTTCACTTTGCTCCTCTACTTTTAAAGTCTCCTCAAAAACTTTAGGCTCTTTTTTAATTGGGTCTAATTTAATAACGTTATTTTCACTAGTTTCGATCTCTTGTTTTTTAAGTTCCTCATTCTTTGTGGTGCTGGGTTTGACGCCACTGCCATTTTCAGAAACAGAACCTAGTAAAGCTCCCACTTCCACTACTGACCCGTCTTTAGAATTTATTTCAGTTAATACTCCTGTTATTGGAGAGGGGACTTCTAAATTTACTTTATCTGTTTCAAGTTCAACTATTGGTTCATCTGCATCAACAGAATCTCCTGCATTTTTTAACCATTTAGCCACTGTTGCTTCAGTTATACTCTCACCAAGTGCAGGAACTACAATTTTTTCACTCATTACAATTTATTCAAAAACCTTATTTATTATTTCTTGTTGTTGAGAATTGTGCCTTTTGGCATATCCGGTTGCTGGACTTGCATCTGGGCTTCTTCCTATATAAGAAATTTTGTTATTATTAGCCTTTAAACTATCTAATGTCCATTGGATATAATCTCTAACTGAAAACCAGGCACCCATATTTTTAGGCTCCTCTTGGCACCAGAAAAAATTTGCATTTTTTGCGTATGGTTTTAACTCATTTACAAGAGCTTTTGCTGGAAAAGGATATAATTGTTCAATTCTAAAAATTATAACATCATCTTTTTTTAGTTTTTCTCTAGCATCCAAAAGATCAAAATATATTTTTCCAGAACATAAAATTACTTTTTTTATCTTTGAACTATCTTTTAGCTCAATAAAACCATCTACTTTTGGATCAATTGCATGATCCCATAATATTCTATGAAACGTATTTTCTTTATTAAAATCTTTTAAATTTGAAACGCAGAACTTATTTCTTAATAAAGATTTTGGTGTCATAATTATTAATGGCTTTCTAAAATCTCTATGCATTTGTCTTCGTAAAGCATGAAAATAATTAGCAGGGGTAGTACAGTTTAATACTTGCATATTGTCATTTGAGCATAGTTGTAAAAATCTTTCTAATCTTGCAGAAGAATGTTCTGGCCCTTGTCCTTCATAGGCATGAGGTAATAACATCACTAACCCTGAAGCTCTATTCCACTTTCTTTCTCCTGATGCTATAAATTGATCAATTACAACTTGTGCACCGTTAGCAAAATCTCCAAATTGAGCTTCCCATAAAGTTAATGTATTGGGTTCAACTAAACTATATCCATATTCAAATCCCAAAACAGCAAGTTCAGATAAAAAACTATCAACGACTTCAAATTTTTTTTGTTTACTTGAAATATTGTTTAATGGAATATATCTAGAATTATCAATCTGATCTCTTAAAACTGAATGTCTTTGACTAAATGTTCCTCTACCAGAGTCTTGACCAACGAGCCTAACTGGGTAACTCTCTTCAAGTAAAGAGCCAAAAGCTAGCGCTTCTGCTGTAGACCAATCAATATCAAAACCTTTATCTACTGAATTTTTTCTAATATTCAAAATTTTAGAAATAGTTTTATGAATATTAATTTCAGTAGGTATGGTATTAATACTATCTGATATTTCTTTAAGTTTGTGTTCATCAAAACCAGTCACACCTCTTTTATCTTTGCCTTTAGATGGTTTGTATCTAGACCATGAGCCCTCAAACCATTCTATTTTAGGTTTATAATCTTTTGCACTTTTATATTGTTCGTCCAACAAATCTTTAAATCCTTTAACATTTTGATCTAAAAGATTTTGGGTAATTGAATTTTCATTAACTAACTTGTTTCCATATATCTTATAAACACTTGGATGTGCTCTAATTTTTTTATACATCAATGGCTGAGTAAATGAAGGTTCGTCCCCTTCGTTATGTCCAAATCTTCTATAACAAATTAGGTCGACTACAACATCTCTATTAAACTTCAGTCTGAATTCAGTAGCAATTCTAGTCGCATAAACAACTGCTTCTGGGTCGTCTCCGTTCACATGAAGAATTGGAGCTTCAACCATCTTTGCAACATCTGATGGGTATGGTGATGACCTGGCAAATCTTGGACTAGTAGTGAAACCAATTTGATTATTTACTATAATATGAATGGTGCCGCCTGTATTATGGCCAGGAAGTCCTGACATAGCAAAACATTCTGCTACCACTCCTTGGCCAGCAAAAGCAGCATCTCCATGAATAAGAATAGGTATAACTTTATTTCTTTCTTTATCTTTATGAAAAAATTGCTTTGCTCTTGTTTGTCCTAAAACTACAGGATTGACAGCTTCTAGGTGAGAGGGATTATCTGTTAAACTTACGTGAACAGAGTTTCCATCAAACTGTCTATCTGAAGATGCACCAAGATGGTATTTTACATCTCCTGCACTTTCCTCAGAGTCTGAGCTTACTTCCCCTGCAAATTCATTAAATATTCTTTTATATGATTTTTGTAACACATTTGCCAAAACATTAAGTCTACCTCTATGAGACATTCCAATTTTAACTTCTTTAATCTGATTTTGCCCACCAATTTTAATTATTTGCTCAAGAGCTGGTATTAAACTTTCACCTCCATCAAGACCAAATCTTTTTGTACCAACATATTTAGTAGCTAAAAATTTTTCAAAACCTTCTGCTTGTACAAGTTTATTTAGTATTGCCTCTTTACCGTTCTTGGTAAAGTTTAAAGCATTTTGATCTTGCTCTATTCTGTCTCTAAACCATTTTCTCTCAACTGGATTTGAAACATGCATAAACTCATAACCAATATTTCCACAATATGTTTTTTTTAAAAATTTTAGTATTTCTTTAATATTTGCATATTTTTTGTTAATTACTCCATTTAAGAAAATTTTCTTTTCATAATTCTGTTTTTTAAAACCATAAAATTCAGGATGTAATTCATCAAGATAATCTGATTCTCTCATTTCTAGTGGATCTAAATTTGCTAATAAATGTCCTCTCAATCTATAAGCACGTATTAAGGCAACAGCACTTATGGAATCTTTGTTAGAGTCTGCAAGTAATTGAAAATTAAATTTTTCTGATGAATCTATTTTTTCATTATTTACTTTATTGTTATCTTCTATCTCTATTTTTTTTTGTAATTCATCAATATCTATTTTTACTTTTGAAGGCCCCCAAGATGGCCCATTTATTTCTGAAGCAATAACTTTTATATCTTCACCTATACCCTCAAAATAATTTACCCAGCTCTCAGGTAATTCAGGATCTTTATTGATAAACTTAAGATACATTTCTTCAATAAATGCACTATTAGACTTATTTAAGAATGAAGTTTTTTCAATTTCAAGATTTTTTGATGAAGACATCTTTTTTGCTTAATATATCCTTCTAATAGTATTTTTCAATTAGACAGTTTATTAAACAATGTTTTTCCAATAATTGATGGTGATTCTGCAACTGTAATCCCACATTCTTCCATCTTTTTTATTTTATCTTTTGCCCCACCTTTGCCTCCAGAAATAATAGCCCCTGCATGACCCATTCTTCGACCTGGCGGAGCTGTAATTCCTGCTATAAATCCAACTATAGGTTTTTTAATTTTATGATTTTTGACAAATTCTGAAGCCTCTTCCTCTGCTGTACCCCCTATTTCACCAATCATTAAAATCGACTCTGTCTCATCATCATTTAAAAATAAATCTAAACAATCTATAAAATTTGTACCGTTAATTGGATCTCCTCCAATACCAATACAAGTTGATTGACCCAGTCCATTTTCAGTAGTTTGTGCTACTGCCTCATATGTTAATGTTCCTGATCTAGAAACGATACCAACCGATCCTCTCTTATGAATATTTCCAGGCATTATTCCAATTTTACATTCATCAGGTGTAATTATCCCTGGGCAGTTTGGCCCGATAAGACGACTATTTGAGCTAGCCAAACTTTGTCTTACTTTAAGCATATCCTGAACTGGGATGCCTTCTGTTATACAAACTATAAGATCTATTGATGCATCAATTGCTTCAATGATTGCAGCAGCTGCAAATTTTGCTGGAACATAGATCATAGAAGCGTCTGCACCTACCTCATTTTTTGCCTCTAACACTGTGTTGAAAACCGGTCTTTCTAAATGTTTTTGGCCTCCTTTTTTAGGGGTAACTCCTCCTACAAGATTTGTCCCATACTTTATTGCTTGTTCAGAGTGAAATGTGCCATGAGATCCTGTAAAGCCCTGACAAATAACTTTTGTATTTTTATTTACTAATACTGACATTTATTTTATAGCCTCAACAATTTTTTTAGCTGCATCATCTAGATTTTCTGCTGATATTAACTTCAAACCAGAACTATCGAGTATTTCTTTACCTTGCTTAAAATTTGTACCTGCAAGTCTAACCACTAAAGGAACACTAATGTTTATTTCCTTAGCAGCGTCTACTACCCCTTGTGCAAGCACATCACATCTCATAATTCCCCCAAAAATATTAATTAAGATACCTTTAACGTTCTTATCAGAAAGAATAATTTTTAAAGCTGCAGAAACTTTTTCTTTTGATGCACCACCTCCCACATCTAAAAAATTGGCAGGCTCCTTTCCATATAATTTTATTATATCCATTGTAGCCATTGCTAATCCTGCTCCATTAACCATACAGCCTATGCTTCCATCTAGTTTTATATAAGCGAGATCATGTTTGCTTGCCTCAATTTCTGTTGAGTCTTCCTCATTAAGGTCTCTAAGCTCAACAATTTCAGGATGTCTGAACAAGGCATTTGAGTCAAAATTTACTTTTGCATCTAAACAAACTATTTTTTCTTGTTTTGTCAAAATCAAAGGATTGACCTCAACCATATTAGCATCAGTACTTATAAACATTTTATAAATTGATTTGATTAAATTTATAGCTTGGTTTTTTGCATCATTATTTAAATCGAAAATTTTTATAATTTTTTCACAATCAGTATTTGAAATTTCTTCATTAATATTAACTTTTGTAGTTAAAATTTTTTCTGGTGTTTTACTCGCTACTTCCTCAATATCCATGCCTCCTTGATCACTTGATATGAAAGCAATTTTTGAACTAGCTCTATCCACAAGACAAGATAAATAAAATTCTTTTTCTATGTTTGAGGACTCTTCAACATATAATCTTTTAACTTCTCTTCCCTCTGGGCCTGTTTGATGAGTAATAAGTGTTTTACCGAGCAACTCTTTAGCTGCTAATTCTAGCTCATCAATTGTATTTAAAATTTTTACACCTCCGGCTTTTCCTCTTCCACCAGCATGTATTTGTGCTTTGAGAACGTATTTTTCAGTTTTAAGTGATTTTACTTTCTCAAGCAGTTCCTCAACATTTAAAGCAAATACTCCTTCTGGGACTACTGCACCATATTTTTTTAAGATTTGTTTTGCTTGATGCTCGTGTATGTTCATTTTATTTGGAAAGATCAGGATCTATTTTTGATGCAGCTTCCCAAAGAGCTTTTACTGCATCTATTGAATGCATAAACTTTTTTTTCTCATTATCATCTAAACTGACTTCCTCAATTTTTTCAACACCATTTTTTCCAATGATAACAGGCACTCCAGCATAAACATTATTTACACTGAACTCTCCATTTAATTGGACCGCACATGGTAACAATTTTTTTTGATCATTTAAATATGCTTCAGCCATTTGAACACCTGATGCTGCAGGAGCATAGAACGCTGAACCTTTCTCTAAAAACTTAACTATCTCAGCTCCCCCATCTCTTGTTCGTTGATTTATTTCTTCAAGTCTTTCTTGAGATATTTTTCCATCTTTGACTAAATCAAGTAAAGGTCGGCCAGAGACTTTTGTAAATCTTGGCATAGGGACCATTGTATCACCATGTCCACCCATCACCATCGCCTCAATCTCTTTAACTGGTACGTTTAATTCTAGAGATAAAAATAATTTAAATCTAGAACTATCCAATATACCTGCCATGCCCACAACTTTATTAGCTGGTAAATTAGAAAATTTTTGAAATGCCATAACCATCACGTCTAATGGATTAGTAATACATATAACAAAAGCATTTGGGGCGTTTTGTTTAACTCCTTCAGCAACTTGTTTAATAATTTTTAAATTTATTCCTAGTAAATCATCTCTACTCATTCCTGGTTTTCTAGGTACACCTGCAGTAATAATTATTACATCTGAGTCCTTAATATCTTTGTAATTATCAGTGCCTGAAAATTTAACATTAAAACCATCTACAGATGAAGATTGGGCTATATCTAAAGCTTTTCCTTTTGCAATACCGCTCGCTACATCAAATAACACTACTTCTTTTACTAATTCTTTTGTACCAATTAAGTGAGCAAGAGTTCCACCAATTTGGCCTGCACCAATCAAAGATATTTTTGTCATTATTTTCCTTTTATTTCATTGTTGGCATTACAAATTCCGCATTTGAACGGATACCAGAAGGCCACCTAGATGTTACTGTTTTAAGTTTTGTATAAAATTTTATTCCTTCCATACCGTGCATTGCACTATCTCCAAATAAAGATCTCTTCCAGCCTCCAAAACTATGAAAGGCCATCGGCACTGGTATGGGTACGTTAATACCAACCATACCTACCTGAATTTTGCTAGCGAATGTTCTTCCAGCATCTCCATCTCTAGTATAAATACTTACTCCATTTCCATATTCATGATCGTTTATTAATTTTGTAGCTTCTTCAAAAGTTTTAACTCTTACAACTGATAATACTGGGCCGAATATTTCCTCTTTGTATATTCTCATATCTTTATTGACATGATCAAATAAACAACCACCAATATAAAATCCATTCTCATAACCTTGAAGTTTAAGATCTCTTCCATCAACAACCAGTTTAGCACCCTCTTTAACACCTAAATCTACATATCCTCTAACTCTTTCTAGGTGTTCTTTTGTTACCAAAGGACCCATTTCAGATGCTTTATCCATTCCAGGGCCAACTTTTAAAGCTTCAGCTTTTTTAGATAATCTTGAAACAAGCTCGTCTCCAATATCACCAACAGCAACTGCAACTGATTGGGCCATACATCTTTCGCCCGCAGAACCATAAGCTGCACCCATTAAACCATTAACTGCTCCATCTAAATCACAATCTGGCATTACCACCAAATGATTTTTAGCACCGCCTAGTGCTTGAACTCTCTTTTCATTTTTAGCTGAATTTTCATAAATATATTTTGCAATAGGAGTTGAACCTACAAAACTTACTGCTTTAATATCTGAGTTCTCCAATATTGCATCTACAGATTCTTTGTCACCATTCACTACATTAAACACACCCTCTGGAAGACCTGCTTCTGTAAGCAATTGAGCTAACATAATAGAACATGAAGGGTCTTTTTCAGATGGTTTTAAGATAAATGTATTTCCACATGCAATTGCTATAGGAAACATCCACATTGGGACCATGGCAGGAAAATTAAATGGAGTAATACCTGCAACTACTCCTAAAGGCTGTCTCATTGACCAACTGTCAACATTTGTTCCAACATTTTCAGAAAATTCACCCTTTAATAAATGAGGTATTCCACAAGCAAATTCTACAACTTCAAGTCCTCTTGTTAAAGAGCCTCTGGCATCCTCAAAAACTTTTCCATGTTCAGAAACAATTAGCTTTGTCAATTCGTTAGAATTTTTTTCAATTAATTCTTTAAATTTAAACATTACTCTTGCTCTTTGAAGAGCAGGCTTTAGGGACCATGTTTCAAATGCTTTTTTGGCAACTTCAACTGCTTGATCTAAATCTGATTTTAAAGCTAACTTAACTTCAGACTCTTGCTCACCTGTAGCTGGATTAAAAACTTTACCTTTTCTATCAGAAGAGCCTGAAAACAATTTTCCGCCAACAAAGTGTTCAATTAACCTCATGAGTAGGATCTTTTAAAACAAAAATACTTATTAGTCTATTTAAACATTAGCTGTAGCTAACATTTTCTTTATTTCAGCAATTGCTTTTGCTGGATTTAACCCCTTAGGACAAGCACTGGTACAATTTAGAATAGTATGACATCTATAAAGTTTTAGTTCATCAGCAACTTTTTTTAAACGAGCTTTTCTTTCGTCATCTCGACTATCAACTATCCATCTATAAGCTTGTAAAAGCACTGCTGGTCCTAAATATTTGTCGCCATTCCACCAATAACTTGGACACGAAGTCGAACAGCATGCGCACATAATACATTCATAAGCGCCATCTAATTTTGCTCTATCCTCTTTAGATTGAAAAATTTCTGTTGTTTCTTTAGAAGAGTTATTTTTCAACCAAGGTTCAATAGACTCATACTGTTTATAAAGACCATCCAAATCACCTATTAAGTCTTTCTTCACTTTTAAATGAGGCAAAGGATAAATATCTATATCGCCATCTATTTCTGCATGAGGTTTTGTACAAGCAAGACCATTTTTACCACCCATGTTCATTGCACATGAACCACAAACACCATGAGCACAAGACCTTCTGTATGCCAAAGTTGGGTCTATTTCATTTTTAATTTTGTTTAAAATATCTAAAACTTTTGAAGGGCAATTATCCATGTCAACTTCATAAGTATCAATTCTTGGGTTTTCCTCTGTAGATGGATCCCATCTATATACATTGACTTTACGAATGTTTTTTGAACCAGTTTTATCTTCGAAGTATTTACCTTTATTTACCTTAGAATTTTGAGGTAAACTTATCTGAACCATTTAGTAAACTCTTTCTTGTGGGGGGAAGTACTGAACGTCGTTAGTTAAAGTAGAATTATGAACTGGTCTGTAAGTTATCTTAGAGTTCTTTCCATCCCACCAAGCAAGAGTGTGTTGCATAAATTTTTGATCATCTCTCTTTGGATAATCTTCTCTGGCATGAGCTCCTCTACTTTCTTTTCTGTGATATGCTGAGTCTACTGTAGTTACAGCTTGTCTAATTAAATTATCTAATTCTAAAGTTTCAACTAGATCAGTGTTAAAAACTAAAGATCTATCTTTTACCGAAATTGTATCCATACTATCATATGTTTTTCTAATTTCATTAACGCCTTCTTTTAAATTCTTTTCAGTTCTAAAAACAGCACATTTTGATTGCATAGTTTTTTGCATTGCAAGCCTTAATTCTGCAGTACTATTTTCTCCTTGAGCATTTCTAAGTCTATCAAATCTATCTAAACATTTTTGAGTTTCATTCTCTGGGATCTCCTCATGTGGAGTTCCTGGTTTTATTAACTCAGCCGCTCTTTTTGCTGCTGCTCTTCCAAAAACAACAAGATCAATTAGGGAATTGGAGCCAAGTCTATTTGCTCCGTGGACCGATACACATGCTGCCTCTCCAATTGCCATCAAGCCTGGTACTGTTTTCTGTGATCCATTAACTGTTAAAACCTCAGCTTTATAATTAGTTGGAATTCCACCCATATTATAATGTACAGTAGGAACAACTGGGATTGGCTCCTTAGTTACATCTACATTTGCAAATAATCTTGCTGCCTCAGTAATACCTGGCAACCTATCCTCAATTACACTTTTATCTAAGTGACTTAAATGTAAATGAACGTGATCTTGTTCTTTTCCTACGCCTCTACCTTCATTAATTTCTATAGACATTGATCTGCTAACCACATCTCTTGATGCTAGATCTTTAGCATTTGGAGCATATCTCTCCATGAATCTTTCACCCTTAGAATTTACTAAGTATCCACCTTCGCCTCTTACACCTTCTGAAATCAAAGTACCATGACCGTATATTCCTGTCGGATGAAACTGAACAAATTCCATATCTTGTAAAGGCAAACCTGCTCTCAACACCATTGCATTTCCATCTCCAGTACAAGTATGTGCAGATGTTGCAGAATAATATACTTTACCATATCCACCTGTTGCAATAATTACTGTATGTGCTCTAAACCTATGGATTGTTCCATCATTTAAATTCCAAGCTATTAATCCTTTACATTCACCATCTTTCATTAATAAATCTAATGCAAAATACTCTATAAAAAATTCTGTATTATGTTTAAGAGCCTGCCCATAAAGAGTGTGTAAAATTGCATGTCCTGTTCTATCTGCTGCCGCGCAAGTTCTTTGAACAATTCCATTTCCGTAGTTTTTTGTCATTCCACCAAATGGTCTTTGATATATTTTTCCCTCTTCAGTTCTACTAAAAGGAACTCCATATTTCTCTAACTCTAAAACAGCCTTTGGTGCTTCTTTGCATAAATACTCAATACTATCCTGATCCCCAAGCCAATCGGCACCTTTTACAGTATCGTACATATGCCATCTCCAGTCATCCTCACCCATATTTCCTAAAGCAGCAGAGATACCACCTTGGGCAGCTGACGTATGACTTCTAGTAGGAAAAACTTTTGAAATACAAGCAGTTTTTAAACCTGCTTCACTCAATCCAACTGCAGCTCTTAGGCCCGATCCTCCTGCTCCAAGAACAACTACGTCATATTCATGATCTATAATATTATAAGCACTCATTATTTAAGATTAAATATAATTATTATTGTTAAAAATGAAATGCTTATAGCAGAAATATATAGCAGTCTGTTTGCGACATTTTTGGTTTTTTCATTACTAATATAGTCCTCAAAAACCTCACTTATAGTTAAAGAAGAGAAAAAAAATGCAAAAATAATAAATAAACTGAATAATAACTTATTTAATTTACTAGTAAAAAAATTCAACACCTCTGAATATGACTGATCATAAATAGATACAAAATTTATTATAAACCACAGCATGAGTGGGATTAGAATTGCTGAAGATATCTTTATAAAAATCCACTTTTTTGTTGAAACGTTCATATTAAAAAAAATTTACCAATTAAATATATTGCAACAGTTAAAATAAATGAGCCAAAGATAACTAATAGACCAGTAAATTTTGTTGTTTGTAGCTCAAATCCATAACCCATATCCATAATAAGATGTCTTATCTCACTTAATATTTGAAAACTAAATGACCAAACAATACCTAAAGTAATAAATTTACCAAAAATAGAACTTAGAAAAAAATTTATCGTATTGTAGTTGCTTTCACCCAAAATAAGTAATGAGGACCATAAGCAAATAAAACAAATAGAGATAATATTAATAATTCCGGTTATACGATGGGAAATGGACACTAAAGACGAAATATGCCATCTATAAATTTGTATATGTGGTGATAAAGGTTTTTTATTTTCCATAAAAATCATTTGTAATCAAACTTTCAGCAATTTGTACTGCGTTCAATGCCGCTCCTTTTACTAAATTATCTGATACGATCCACAAATTTATTGTATTTTCTTGAGACTCGTCCAATCTTATTCTTGAAATAAAAGTTTCAAATTTATTTTCTGCCTCAACCGGTGTTATATAGCCCCCATCCTGATGTTCATCAATAACCTTACATCCAGGGGATGTAGATAGAACCTTTCTTATTTCATCCAAATCGCATTTTTTATTAAATTCAACATTTGCACTAATACAATGCGAAACTAAAACAGGTATTCTCACACAAGTCGAGGTTACTTTAATTTTTTTATCTAAAATTTTTTTTATTTCGTCTGTAGTTTTTTGTTCCTCTTTTGTGTAACCATTTTTTAAGAAACTATCAATATGAGGAATTGCATTAAAAGCGATTTGCTTAGTAAAATTTTTTGACTCTATTTTTTTATTTTTAAAATAATCCTCTGTTTGAGATAATAATTCATCCATAGCTGATTTACCTGCTCCAGATACTGACTGATATGTAGATACAACTATACGATTTATATTATATAAGTCATGCAAAGGTTTCAATGCTACTACGACAGGAATTACTGAACAATTAGCATTAGCAATAATATTTTTATTTTTTACATCAGATAATTTTTTTGAATTAACTTCGGGTACGATTAATGGAATATCAGGATCTTTTCTAAAATATTTTGAATTATCGATTACAATAGTTTTTTCAGCAGCAACATGAGCCCATTTTTCAGCTACCCCACTTCCTGCTGCAAAAAAAGCGATTTTAACAGAGGAAAAATCAAATTTTTCAAGATCGATAACTGTGTGTTCTTTTCCCTTATATTTAATTTTTTTTCCTTCACTATTTTTTGAAGCTAGCAAAAAAAGATTTTCAATATTTATTTGTTTCTTCTCTAAGATTTCTATTATCTTTCTACCAACATTTCCTGTTGCACCAACTATTGCAATGTTCATATGGCCAAATTACTTTTAGTTTTAAACGAGGGGTAAATCACAAATAGTACCTACATATATTTTTTCATTTATCTCTATATTAAACTGATTTTTTGTATTCCAGTAGGGTTTATTAATCATTGCAATTCCAACGACTCTATTAAATGTGGGAGAATATGTGGCTGATCTAACATATCCAACTATTTCTTTGTTATCATCAAATAAAGTTTTTTCACAATACATATCAATTTTATTGTGTTCAATTTTTACACCCATGAGTTTTCTAGTTATTCCTTGATCTTTTATCTTTTTAAGTTTTTCTTTACCTAGAAAATCAACATCACTGTCTAAATGAATAAATTTATCAAAATTTGCTTCAAATGGATTATCCCTGTTGTCAAAATCATTTCCATAAGACAACAGATTGCCTTCTATTCTCTCAATTAAGTTCGGGCAACCTGGCTTTACATTGAATTCTTTTCCAGCCTCAAATAAATAATCATATAAATTCTGTCCCGCGATGTCATTATCAACATAGATTTCAAATCCACCTTGTTTTGACCATCCAGATCTTGCAATAAAATATTTATGGCCCTTCAGTTCGAAATAATCGAAGTTAAAAAATTTTAATTTTCTAATCTCATCACCAAATAATTTTGACATTAAGTCATCTGACATAGGCCCTTGAACGGCCAAGATGTTTACGTTTGGCTCATTTATTTCAACTTCAAATTTATTACCAGCTGCAAGACCTTTTGCAAAAAATATTACATCTGCATCAGCTATAGATAACCACCATTTGTCCTCTGCAAGTTTGTTAATTATTGGGTCATTGACTAAAAGTCCCTCATTATCAATTAATGGAGCATAATAACATTTTCCAACTTTTGATTTAGATAGATCTCTACATGTCATTAGTTGAACTAATTTTGATGAGTCTTTTCCAGAAATTTCAACTTGCCTTTCTGCTGCGACGTCCCAAACTTGGACGTATTTTTTTAAGTGATGATAATCACTCTCTAATGATTTAAAGGATGCTGGAAGTAACATATGATTATAAACTGTGTAGCTACTCACACCATGAGCTTCGATTCTGTCAGTATACGGTGTACTCCGTAATCTTCTTGATTTTGCAATAGAAAAGTTTTTCATTTTTTTAAAAATTCTAGGACCTTTTCTCTCATTTCAAATGCTTTTTCAATCATAATCATATGACCACAACCTTCAAAGACGTGAGTAGACGAATTTTTTACAAGATTTGAAAATTTTTTTCCTACTTCAATGTTTACCATCTTGTCAAGGGCACCAAATATAAACATGCTAGGACAATTTATTGAACTAGCGGCCTCTTTACCTTTGGAATAATTGTTACATGCAATAAGATCGACAGCTAATATTTCGCTGATATCTCGGGGTGATTGAATTATTCTTTCAATTGGATTGCCACCAATAAATTTTTTTGAACCCTCATACCCCCACTTCATCATCAATTTAACAGCATCTGAGTCACCATTTTTTGCTAATTCAATTAAATCTGGATGAACTGGCATTTTATACGAACCACCAACAAAAATTAATTTTTTTATTCTAGTTGGGTATTTATGAGCAAATTCTAAAATTTCTAAACATCCCTGAGAGTGTCCAATTAAAACTAAATCATTTAAATTTAACTGAATAAATGCTTTTTCTAACCAATCTGTTATTTTTTCTATAGTATTAATACAGGGACCATCGGAATTTCCATGTCCAGGTAAATCTATTGATAAAACATTAAAATTTTGATTTGAAAAAAATTGCTCCGTTAAAGACCAAATAATATGTGACATGCCACTCCCATGCAAAAATACAATTGTTTGCTTTTTTGGATCAATACCTTGACCTGCATCTGATGCATAGACATTTTTGTTTTCTACTTGGAAAATCAAATAATTACCTAGAATTGTTTTCTTAGTTCAAACTTCTGAATTTTTCCTGTAGAGGTTTTTGGTAGCTCACAGAAAATTACTTTTTTTGGTACTTTAAATCCTGCTAAAGTTTCTTTACAAAAATCAATTAATTCTTTTTCACTTGCTGGTTTGTCTTTTACCATTTCAATAAAAGCACATGGAACTTCGCCCCATTTCTCGTCAGGTTTTGCAACTACAGCTGCAATAGAAACTGACGGATGTTTAGAAAGAGTATTTTCAATTTCAATCGAAGAAATATTTTCTCCTCCAGAAATAATTATATCTTTAGATCTATCTTGTATTTTTACATATCCATCAGGATGCATCACAGCTAGATCTCCAGTGTGAAACCAGCCACCCTTCATAGCCTTATCTGTAGCATCTTTATCTTTAAAGTATCCCTTCATTACTACATTACCTCTAATCATTATTTCACCAATAGTTTTACCATCCTTTGGAACTTCTTTCATAGTTTCAGGATCTAATATTGTTACGCCTTCAGTATTTGGATATCTTACTCCCTGCCTTGCTTTAATTTCATTTTGTTTATCCTCATCAAAGTCATTCCACTCATCATTCCAAGCACATTGGGTAACATGTCCATATGTTTCTGTAAGTCCATAAACATGCATTACCTCAAAACCCAGCGCTTTCATTTTTTTAAAGATTATACTAGGGGGAGGTGCTCCAGCAGTTAAAACATAAACTTTATTCTTTAATTTTTTTTTGTCAGCTTCTGGGGCTCCCGTAATCATGTTTAAAACAATAGGTGCTCCACCAAAATGCGTTACATCGTATTTATCAATTAGTTCAAATATTTTTTTAATATCTATATTTCTTAAACAAATAGTCCTTCCATTCAACATCGGGATCGTCCATGGGTAACACCAACCATTACAATGAAACATTGGTACAATTGTTAAGAAATTTAGTCGATTAGGCATATTCCATGCAACAGAACTTCCTGTAGACATTAAATAGGCACCTCTGTGGTGATAAACTACACCTTTTGGATTTCCAGTTGTGCCTGAAGTATAACTTAAAGAAATAGACTGCCACTCATCCTCTGGCATTCGCCAGTCATAATTTTCGTCCCCAGTATTTAAAAATTTTTCATATTCATGCTCACCAATTTTTTCACACTTTGATTGGTCGGCATATTTGTCATTTATATCTATAATTGTAATTTTTTTATCTAAAGTTTTTAGAGCTTTTTTAACTTCTACATGTAGCTGTCTATCAACAACTAAAACTTTTGCATCACTATGATTTAAAATATATGCAATCGTATTTGCATCTAATCTAATATTAATTGTATTTAAAACTGCTCCTGTCATAGGAACAGAGTAGTGTGCTTCGAATATTTCAGGTGTATTGAATGCTAAGAATGAAACAGTATCACCCTTTTTAATACCAATTTTAGACAATGCACTGGCAAATTTTACTACTCTTTTGTAAACTTCACTCCAAGTATATTTTCTGTCTTCATATACTATCGCTTCATAGTTTGGATAAATTTCAGTTGCTCTTTTTAAAAATGTTAAAGGAGTTAACGGAACATGATTAGCTTGGTTTTTGTCCAAATTAGTATCATAATGACTCATTGCTAAATAAAATTAAATTTCATTATATTTGAGCTTCCAGAGATTGCGGATTTATAATGATATTCTGCTCTAGGCAATACTTTTTCAAAATAAAATTTAGCTGTATTGATTTTATCAGAGTAAAAGTCTTTATTTTTCTCATAGTCATTAAAACTAACTTCTAAAACTTTTATCCAAGAATACGCAATTGAAACATATCCAAGTGTTCTTAAATAATCATTCGCTGCTGCACTTACATCATCTTTTTCAATTTTACTTTGATCACTGATCCAGCCTGTAAACTTGGATAATATATCTAGGTAATGATTTAATTCTTTTGAAAAAGTTTCAACTTTTCCTTTTTTACTTTCACACTCAGACTTAATCATGTCTAAGAATCTAGCAATTACATTACCATTTTTATTCGATAATTTTCTAAATACTAAATCAGCTGCCTGAACTGAGTTTGTTCCCTCATAAATAGGAGTAATACGATTATCTCGATATAATTGCTCAATTCCTTGATCTTTTGTATACCCGTACCCACCATGAATTTGCATTGCGTCATTTGTTATTTCCATAGCTAAATCAGTAAATAATGATTTTACTACTGGTGTCATTAATGAAACATAATCGGATGCTTCTTGTTTTATTTTTTCTTCAGGGTGATAAAGGCTAACCTCTGTTTGTTGAGATAACCAAAAACATAATGCTCTTTCTCCCTCAATTATTGATTTCATATTTAGTAAAGATTTTCTTATATCAGCATGTTCAATTATAAAATCTGCACCATTAGTTGACTTGGTATTATTTGTTTTTCCTTGTTTTCTCTCTTTCGCATATGCAAGTGAGTTCTGATAAGCAATTTCGGATAGGCCTAAACCCTGTATCCCAACTACTATTCTCTCTAAATTCATCATTGTGAACATCGCGCTTAAACCTTTGTCTTTAGCTCCAATCATATAACCAGTTGCATCATCAAAATTTAAAACACAGGTAGCCGAACCCTTTATACCCATTTTACTTTCAATTGATCCTGTTGATACCCCATTCCTTGGGCCAATAGTTCCATCCTCGTTAACTATAAACTTAGGGACTAAAAATAAACTTATGCCTTTAGTTCCAGCAGGAGAGTCTGTAGCTCTAGCAATTACCAAATGAATTATATTTTCTGTCAAATCCTGATCACCAGAGGTTATGAATATTTTTTGACCACTTAGTTTATATGTTCCATCAGTTTGTTTTTCAGCTTTTGTTTTTAGAAGTCCTAAATCAGTTCCGCAAACTGGTTCCGTTAAACACATTGTGCCACTCCATTTACCTTCAACCATTTTAGGTAAGTATTTATTCTTTATTTCATCTGTAGCATGGTGATTAATACAATTATAGGCCCCAATACTTAATTCACTGTAAAGTTTAAAGGATAAGCTTGCAGATGATAACATTTCGTCGAAAAAAGCGCTTACAGTTTTAGGCATCCCTTGACCGCCATATTTTGGATCACATGATAATGATGTCCATCCATCTTCAATATATTTTTGGTACGCCTCTTTATAACCTGGGGGAGTTCTAACAACTCCATTTTCCAACACTGCAGGATTTTCATCTCCTATTTTTGCAAGTGGTAATATTAAATTTTGATTTATTTTAGCTGCTTCCTCTAAAATATCTTTTACTAAATCAGAATTAACTTCACTGTATTTTTCTAATTCATTATAGTTTTTATTGTCTCTTAATTTGTCATAAAGAAACATCATATCTTTTACTGGAGCTGTATAACTTGGCATTTTAAAAGCTTAGAATAATTATAGATTTATTGCAATTTTGAAATTATCGCATCACCCATTGCTGAAGTTGATACCTCTTTCATTCCATCTGATAGAATATCTTTAGTTCTTAAATCATCATTTAATACCTGCTGTACTGCTTTTTCTAATGCATCAGCCTCATTATCTAAGTCTAAAGAATATCTTAGGGCCATAGCAAAACTTAAAATAGAAGCAATAGGATTTGCTATAGATTTACCGGCAATATCAGGTGCTGAACCATGAATGGGTTCGTACATGGCTCTCATTTCTCCATCCTTATTTTTTGCACCTAAAGATGCTGATGGTAATAGGCCTAAAGAACCTGTTAGCATTGAAGCTTGATCTGAAAGCATATCACCAAATAAATTATCAGTTACAATTACATCAAATTGTTTAGGATTTCTTAATAGCTGCATTGCACAATTGTCAGCGAGCATATGGCTTAATTCCACATCTTTAAATTCTTTATCATGAAGTTCTTGAACTTCTTCCTTCCATAACTGTCCAGCTTCCATAACATTTGATTTTTCACAAGAAGTTAGTTTATTTGATCTTTTTCTTGCTAGATCAAATGCGATACGTGCTACCCTTACAATTTCACTAGTCGTATATGTATGAGTATTTATTCCTTTTCTCTCTCCGTTCTCAATTGGTTTAATTCCTCTTGGTTCACCAAAATATATTCCACCTGTAAGCTCTCTAACAATCATTATGTCTAAACCCGACACTACTTCCGGTTTTAAAGTTGAAGCACTTACTAGTTGTTCAAAACAAATTGCTGGACGTAAATTTGCAAATAGCTTTAATTCTTTTCTTAATTTTAATAATGCTCTTTCAGGTTTTTTTGAAAATTCAACTTCATCCCACTTAGGTCCACCTACTGCACCTAACATAACAACTTCACTTTCTAAAGCTTTGTAAAATACTTCATCAGTAATTGGTGTACCATGTTTGTCAAAGGAACAACCTCCAGCAAGATCTTCATCTATTTCAAAATCAAGGGATTTCTTATCATTAAACCAGTTAATAATTTTTCTAACTTCACCTATTACCTCTGGACCAATACCATCACCAGGCAATAAAAGAATTTTTCTTTTTTTTACCTTAATCATTAAAAATCCAAGGCTTTTTAGACTTTAAATTATTTTCAAAACTTTCAATTTTATTTGATTTATTAAGAGATAAGGCTATTTCATCTAATCCCTCAAGTAAGCATTTTTTTTTAAATGGATCTACTTTAAAGGTAACCTCATTGTTACCATAAAGAACTTTTTCCTCAATTAAATCGATAGAAATTTCTTCTTTTCTATTTGCGTATTCAGATAATTCTTTAATTTTTTCTTCATCAAGAGTTACTGGTAAAATTCCGTTCTTGAAACAATTATTATGAAAAATATCTGCGAAACTTGAGCTTATAACGCAAGTAATTCCAAAATCTAATAAAGCCCAAGGTGCGTGCTCTCGAGATGAACCACAGCCAAAATTTTTGCCTGCTATCAATATTTTAGAATTATTGTATGGATCTTTATTTAATACAAAATCACTTACCGCTGAACCCTGATCATCATATCGCATCTCAAAAAATAAATTTTTTCCAAGTCCTGTTCTTTTGATAGTTTTTAAAAATTGCTTAGGAATAATCATGTCAGTGTCAACATTGGCTGTTGATAGGTATGCAGGAATACTCTTTAATTTACTAAATTTTTGCATTAGTCTTGAAACTTTCTCACGTCTTCAAGATTACCAGAGATTGCTGCAGCAGCAGCCATTCCAGGACTTACTAAATGTGTTCTGCCACCTCTTCCTTGTCTTCCCTCAAAATTTCTATTTGATGTAGAGGCACATCTCTCTTCTGGCTTAAGTTTATCAGCATTCATCGCTAAACACATTGAACAACCAGGTTCTCTCCAATCAAATCCTGATTGGATAAAGATTTTATCTAATCCTTCTTGCTCTGCCTGCTCTTTTACAAGGCCTGACCCTGGAACAACCATCGCCTCAACATGTGAAGAAATTTTTTTATCCTTTAAAATTTTAGCAGCTTCTCTTAAATCTTCAATTCTTCCATTTGTGCAACTTCCTATAAAAACTTTATCTATCTTGATATCTGTAGCAGCCATATCAGGCTTTAAACCCATGTATTTCAAAGACCTTTCTATAGAATTTTTTTTGTCTTCATCTGTCTCGTTTTTAGGATTTGGAACTTTTTGTTCTATTGTAATAACATCTTCTGGTGAAGTTCCCCATGTTATCATTGGTGATATTTCATTTCCATTTATGGTTATCTCTTTATCAAAAACTGCATTATCATCAGATTTTAATTGTTTCCATTCTTCTAATGCCTTATCCCAACTATTACCTTTAGGTGACATAGGTTTGCCTTTTAAATATTCAAAAATTTTTTCATCTGGGGCTATTAAGCCTGCTCTTGCTCCAGCTTCTATTGTCATATTACAAATAGTCATTCGTTGTTCAACTGTAAGTGATTTAATTACATCACCTGCATATTCTAATACATATCCCGTACCACCTGCTGTACCTATTTTTCCAATGATTTGTAAAATTACATCTTTAGAGGTAACTCCTAGTGGAAGCTCACCATTAACATTAATTCTAAAATTTTTTCCTTTTTTCTGAACTAATGTTTGAGTTGCCAAAACATGTTCAACTTCTGAAGTTCCTATTCCAAATGCCAAAGCACCAAATGCACCATGTGTTGCTGTATGACTATCTCCACAAACTATTACTGTTCCTGGCTGAGTAAATCCTTGTTCTGGTCCAATAATATGGACTATACCTTGTCTTTTATCATCCATTCCAAAAAGTTGGATGCCAAACTCTTTACAATTAGCTGCTAAAGTATCAACTTGAATTTTCGACTCTTGATCAGAAATGCCTTTTGATCTGTCTGTGGTTGGCACGTTATGATCAGCAACAGCCAATGTTAAATTTGGGTGTCTTACTTTTCTACTAGAATTTCTCAAACCTTCAAATGCTTGTGGGCTTGTAACTTCGTGGACGAGATGTCGACCTACAAAAATTAAAGAGGTTCCATCCTTTTGTTGATCAACTAAATGATCATTCCATAATTTATCGTAAAGGGTTTTAGCCATTTAAAAAATTATTTTTTTTCTGAAATATTTTTTGATTTCGTTTCTTCTTTTTTCTCTTCTACTTCTGGAGCTGCTTCTGGAGCTGCTTCTGTTTTAGGATTTTCTTTCTCTGTAACTTCAACTACTGGAGCCAAATTTTCTTCAGTAACCGTTTCTGGTTTAACATCGATATCAATACCAATTTTTTTTCTAATTTTTTCTGCAATCCTTGCAGATTTACCTGTTCTATCTCGAAGATAGTATAATTTTGCTCTTCTTACTTTACCAGATCTTATTACTTTAATTGAATCAATTAATGTTCCATATAATGGAAAAGTTCTTTCAACTCCTTCTCCGAATGAAATCTTTCTTACTGTAAAAGAAGAATTCAAATCTCTACTTTTTTTTGCAATACAGACACCTTCAAAATATTGAATTCTGTCTTTTTTACCTTCAGTTATTCTTACCCCAACCTTAACAACATCGCCTGGATAAAAATCTGGAATTTTTTTTTCAGAAAGAATTTTCTTTACGTTATGTTGATTTATTTCTTCAATAGTTTTCATGTTAACAATAATCAAATTAGTTCTTCTTATATTTTTCCCACAAATCTGGTCTTCGGTCGCGTGTTATAGCCTCAGATTGAGACAAACGCCAGTCTTTAATTTTACTATGATCACCTGATAATAGTACATCTGGTACTGATTTTCCCTCCCAAATTTGAGGTTTTGTATATTGTGGATACTCTAATAGACCATTTTCAAAAGTTTCTTCGATCTTAGAATTATTGTTACCTAATACGCCTGGTAAAAGCCTGAGCACACTATCAATAACAACATATGCAGCTGTTTCACCTCCAGACAAAACATAGTCTCCTATACTGATTTCTTCTATATTTCTTGTTGATAATACTCTCTCGTCAACTCCTTCAAAATGACCACAAATAAGTGATAAGGATTTTGCAGTTGCTAATTTTTTTGCATAACTTTGATCAAATTTTTTTCCTTTTGGAGACAAATATAAAATCTTTTCACCTTCGATTCTGTTTTGATCTAATGATTTAGCAAGAACATCTGCTTTTAGTAACATTCCTGATCCACCTCCGTAAGGTGTGTCATCCACAGTTTTGTGTTTATCTTCAGCCGCATCTCTTATGTTAACAACTTTTAAATCCCATAACTTTTTAGACATAGCTTTTCCATATAATCCTTTTGACAAAGGGCCAGGAAAAACTTCTGGATAAAGTGTAAACACTTGAGCTTGCCACATAAATAATTTTTAAACTATTTTTTTTCTTCCTTTGGAGCTTCTGCTGCTGGTGCTGCGTCTGCTTTAGGAGCTTCTTCCTTTGGAGCTTCTGCTGCTGGTGCTGCGTCTGCTTTAGGAGCTTCAGTTTTATCTTCCTCTTTTTTATTTCTTTCTTTTTTTGGAATAGCTTTATTGGGGTTATTACCATTTACAGGCATTGGCATTAATTCATTTTCTCCCAATATTCTAGCAACTCTAGTTGTTGGTTTAGCTCCTTGACCAAGCCAATATTTAATTCTTTCAGCCTCAAGACCTACTCTTTCTTTTTTATCTTTGGGTAAAAGAGGATTAAAAAATCCAACCTTCTCTATAAATCTTCCATCTCTTGCAAAACGGCTATCAGCTACAACGACTTTATATACTGGACGTTTTTTTGTTCCTCCTCTTGATAATCTTAGTTTTAACATATCTTCTCCTTTTATTATTTTAATTGGTTAAATAGCTCTGGTGGTATTCCTTTATCAGACATACCCTTCATATTTCCTTTAGACATCTTTTTCATCATCTCAGACATCATTTTAAATTGTTTTAACAATTTATTGATAGTGGCTGGATTGGTACCAGAGCCATTAGCAATTCTTTTTTTTCTAGAACCATCAATTATTTTTGGGTTCTCTCTCTCTTTTTTTGTCATAGACAAAATAATAGCTTCATTTGTAGTAATAATACTTTCATCAATTCCAGCTGAGTCCATTTGAGATTTAATTTTTGAAACTCCTGGCATAAATGACATTATTCCTTCGATGCCTCCCATTTTTTTCATTTGTCTTAGTTGAGCCAAATAATCTTGCATTGAAAACTGACCTTTTTTTAAATTTTCTTCTGCTTTTTTTATATTTTCTTCACCAAGATCTTGTGCAGCTTTTTCAACAAGAGAAACTATGTCTCCCATTCCAAGAATTCTGTTGGCTATTCTATCGGGATGAAAAACTTCAAGATTATCAATTTTTTCCCCTATTCCTAAAAATTTAATAGGAACATTTGAAACATATTTCATACTGACCGCAGCACCACCTCTTGCATCACCATCAGCTCTAGTTAAAATAATTCCTGATAAATTAACAGTATTTTTAAATTCCTTTGCAACTGAAGCTGCAACTTGACCTGTTAAAGAGTCTGCTACTAGGAATGTTTCTGTTGGAGCAATTACACCTTCAATTTGTTTAATCTCACTCATCATCTGTAAGTCAATTTGAGTTCTTCCAGCAGTATCGAAAAGAATTATTTCAGCACCATTCAAATTAGCAGCACCAATTGCTCTTCTACAAATATCTGCTGGTTGCTGCCCTTCAACAATTGGTAAGGTTAAAATATTATTCTGTTCCCCTAAAGATCTAAGTTGCTCTTGAGCTGCTGGTCTATAAATATCTAAACTCACCATCATTACTTTTTTCTTTTTGTTACTCTCTAAATATTTAGCAAGTTTTGCTGTTGTTGTTGTTTTACCTGAACCCTGAAGTCCTACCAACATCATTGGGACAGGTGGTACCGCATTAAGATTTATATCGCTGTTAGCCTCTCCCAACAAACTTACAAGTTCGTCGTAAACAATTTTGACAACCATATCCCCTGGTGAAGTTGATCTTATAATCTCTTGGCCTAGAGCTTTTGGCTTAACTTTTTCAATGAAATCTTTAGCAACCTCTAAAGATACATCGGCTTCTAAAAGAGCTTGCCTAATTCCTCTTAAACCTTCATCAACTTGAGCTTCATCAAGTGAAGGTGATTTTTTTAAAGAAGAAAAGATTTCTTCAAATTTATTTGTTAAATTTTCAAACATATTTTCACACAGCAGTAATCGCACTAGTGGGCGAAGCCTCGCTGACTAGTGTCGATCTCTTTGTTTCCAAAGACACCGCAAAGTTAATGTTTTTGCGGAAACGGCAACAACCTATAATAGAGGTTCAAAAAGTCAATAAATAAGTTAAATATCTATATATGGATATCAAAGCGTTTAAAATGGATGGTTTAGGTAATGATTTTGTCATTATAGATAATAGGCAAAAAATTACTAATTTGAGCAAAGAGCAAATTATTAAAATTTGTGATAGAGAATTTATAGGTTGTGATCAATTAATATTAATAAATAAAAATGATAGATCTGATGCATCTCTAGAATTTTACAATTCTGATGGTGGAACTTCTGGAGCATGTGGAAATGGAACAAGATGCGTTGCAGACTTGTTATCTAAAGAAAACAATAAATCATTAGTTACCTTAACTACACAATCTGGAGATTTAAAATCTGAGATATTGGGAGAAAAACTAGTTTCTACGGAGATTGGGAAAGGTAGAACAGAGTGGAATGAAATTCCACTTTCTGAACAATTGGATACCAATAACCTTAATATAAAAATAACTGATCTAAATAATAATAATCATACTGGTGGTACAGCAGTAAATGTTGGGAACCCTCATGTCATTTTTTTTGTTGATAATAACGAAAATTTTGAAATAAAAAAAATTGGACCAGAAATTGAAAACCATCCTTTGTTTCCAGAAAAATGCAATGTCACTTTAGCAACAGTCATTAATAAGGAATTAATTAGAGTTAAAGTATGGGAAAGAGGGGCAGGTCTTACTAAAGCTTGTGGTACAGCGGCTTGCGCCACTGCTTTTGCTGCAATAAGAAATGGACTTTCAGGTAACAAAGTGGATATAGAGTTTTCTACTGGTAAGTTGTCAATATTTATTGATGAAAATAACAGTATTCACATGAAAGGGCCCGTTTCTGATATTATAGAAATTAATATAAAAATTTAATGGGAATTTTTGATAAATTTAAATCTGGTTTTAAGAAAAGTGCGTCAGCATTTAGTTCAGGGTTAAAAAATATTGTCATTAAAAAAGAAATAAATGACAAAACATTAGATAAAATTGAAGATTATTTGATTCAATCAGATGTTGGGATTGCTGCAGCATCGGAAATTAGAGAAATTGTTTCCCAAACTAAAATTGATCCAAACAAAGATACAGCAGATGAGATAAATACTATTTTAAAAAATTATATAATTGAATTAATGAAACCTTTAGAAAATTTTGAATTTTTTAAAAAAAAACAAAAACTTAACGCAATACTCATTTCTGGTGTTAATGGAGTTGGTAAAACAACCACCATAGGAAAAATTAGCAAAATATTTAAAGGTAATGGAAATAAAGTTATGCTTGCTGCATCAGATACATTTAGAGCAGCAGCAATTGAACAATTAGAAAACTGGTCAAAAAAAGTAGATGTTTCAATTACTAAATCATCACAAGGATCTGATCCAGCTTCAGTGGCATATAAAGCATTAGAAGAGGCGGTAAATAATCAATTTGATCAAGTTTTGATAGACACTGCTGGAAGATTACAAAACAAAAAAAATTTAATGGAAGAATACAAAAAAATTGCAAACGTAACAAAAAAAATAGATTCTGAAGCTCCTCACGATGTAATTTTAGTTTTAGACGCTACCTCTGGACAAAATGTGATTAATCAAGTTGAAGAATTTAATAAAATTATTCCTATCACAGGGCTAATAATGACAAAATTAGATGGGACAGCCAAAGGTGGCATTCTTCTAGCAGTTGCTAAAAAATATAAGCTACCAATTATTGCTCTTGGTTTAGGGGAAAAAGAAGATGATCTACAGATTTTTGAGGCAGAAAAGTTTGCCGAAGCTTTTACACAAATTAATTAATTAAAGTGCTTGAGATTAAAGGTTTATAAAAACTACATTTATAATTATCCTTAAAATCATAATGATCACAGCCTTTTGCAATTGAAGAAATAATAAAATCAAATTTTCCATTAACTGGATAAATTTCCAATTTCTTTTCTACAATATCAAATTTAAAGTTTGCTCTTAAGCTTTTAACAGCACTAATCATTACAAGTGTTTTGTTATCTTTTAATAAATAATACGCGAAATCATCTGGGAAGACTGGAAAATCATATTCTTGTAAAAAATATTTAGCTTTCCTTGGAAACCATTCATGAGATATCAAGGGTAAAGAACTTTTAGTTTTATAATTATAAATATAAAGATCTTTAGGATAATCATTTATATAATTACTATCTTCTCCCTTCGCCAAAATAGCCTTCTCACGTGTTTTAAAATATAAAGCAAAGCTTTCATTGTGAGAATTCATTTGATCAATATGAAATAAATTATCAACTGAAGATAAATTTTCATTAGCAGAACTAATGGTTTTGAATGAAAGTAATACAAAAATAAATAAATATAATTTTTTCATCCTTAATTATTAAAAAAAAGTTTGAATTATATTTGTTTAGAATGTGGCTTAATTTAATCCTTTTAAAAAGTTATTTAGCTCAGAAACTAGCTTAGAGTCGTACTCCATCATGTGGTCATCATATTCTGTAAAATATGAATATTTTGGATTATTTGCTAAATCAAATATTTTTTTTCCCATCCAGAAAGGAACTATTTGATCGGCTTCACCGTGCATGACCAAAACAGGAATTTTAATATTTTTAATTTTTTCTTTGTTTTTGTATTTATCTTTTAAAAGAAGTCCTACAGGTATGTAGGGATAAAAATTTTTTGCAGCTTCCACCATAGAAGTAAAAGGTGTCTCCAAAATTAATCCAGCGAAATTTTTATTTTGAGCTATCTCTGTTGCTATCCCAGTACCAAGCGATTCACCATAAATAATTATATCTTTTTCAACTACACCCTTTTTTTTAAGCCAATCAATTGCACTATTTCCATCAATATAAAGGTTATTTTCTGTAGGTTTTCCCTTATTGCCACTAAAACCCCTCCAAGCTATGATTAAAAAATTTACATCTAAATCTTTAAAATGATTTAATTTATATATTCTATTTTCTAGTTTTCCTGCATTTCCATGAAAGTAAAGTATAGTTTTATAATTATCTAAACTCTTGTTATGAAACCAGCCCACAAGATTAATGTTATCACTTGTTCTAATATTAACCTTTTCTATTTCTACTTCTAGCTTATCCCCAAAATAGTTATTTTCTTCTGGATGATACATGAGATTTCGCTGAAATATAAAAAGCAAAATTAATATTGAAAGATAAATAGTTATAATCCCAATTATAATTTCCAAGAAAAAATTCCTACGTTTTAGTCTCATAATTTTTTTTAGCTAGATAAACACCCAAGAATACCAGAGCTGTACCTACATAATGAAACGATTCAAGTTTTTCATCAAATAAAAAATATCCGTAAATTGCCCCATAAATTGTAAAAACGTAAAGAGTAAAACCAGTTAAAGATGCTCCTAGGTTTTTTTGAGCTTGAGTGTATAACGTAAAAGCAATTATTCCTGGGGATATAGCTGCAAATAATACCCACATATAAAATTCTTCATTAAAAACAGTTCTAGCTACAAGAAACTCTTCAGCCATATAAAAAGGTAATAAACTAAGTGCACCAAAAAAAGAAACTAAAGTAAATCTTTGAAAAATTGATAATTCAGATTTCCAATAGAAGAGATAGATTGAATATAATGCCCAACCTACAGCTGCCGCAAGCATCCATAGATCACCAATTGTAAACTTTAAATTTATTAACAAATTTAAATCACCTTTTATGATAATTGCAAAAACACCAATTAAACAAGAAATTAATCCAATTATTTTTAGAAAATTTATTTTTTCTTGAAAAAATATTGCTGAGATCATAATTATAAAAATTGGTGATGAAGTATAAATAATAGCCATATTAGTAACGGTTGTTGTTGCTCCGGCTAAAAATGGAAAAGCACCACATACCCCACATCCCATAGCGCCTAAGAAAAATAATTTTTTATATTCTTTTTTGATTATAGAATAATTTTTTTTAAGTGATAAATATGTAAAAGGTAAGAGAATTATAAAAACAAACGTCCATCTCCAAAACGCTAAAGAAATCGGGGGAACAAATTCAATACCTCCTCTAGCAACTATCAGATTGGAAGACATAAAAATTGGTTGAATAAAAAGTAATGAAAAGGCTAAAAAATTTGTTTTTTGTTTAGACAATTTAATACTTAAAAAATTATTTCTTGTCGAAAAAGGCTTCGTAGACCATCATAAAAATTGCTATGGCCATTAAGATATAAACAGGTAGTACGTCAAAAAAACCAATCATTGTTGATCTTGTTAATGTAGTTGCAAGACCTATTAGAAATGCTGCTGCCAGCAATGTTCCCAGAAATGTTGTAAATTTATTCATTTTATTTATTACATTCCTTTTCAAGCCAATTAGCAATACCTAAAAATCTATGATCATCAAATCTTGCACCTATTAACTGAACTCCTAAAGGTAAATTGGCTTCTCCTTGAAGAACAGGAAGAGAAATACATGGTGTTCCCAAATACGACCAGACTTTGTTAAATTCAGCAGTTCCAGTACTTTTTAATCCTTTGGGGGCAACCCCTGGACTTGATGGCGATAACACTCCATGATAATCCTCAAAAACTTCCTGATATGACTCATAACTTCTTTTCATAAAATCAATTGCTTCAGCATATTCTTTTGCAGAATGTTTATTACCTTTTGCAATCGCATCTTGCATATATTTAGATAATTTTTTTTTATACTTTTTGTAATAAAGAGCAAAATTGTTTGCTAAATCCGTCTCATGAATTATCTGATGATACTTGTGAATATCTTTGAAATAAGAAGGCGTATCAAACACCTCAATATTATTTTTGAACGATTTTATAAAATATTCAAAAGCCTCTCTCGATTTTTTTTCAATAATTTTCCAATGTTCAGTTTTATAAAAAATAAATTTTGGTTCAAATAAAGGCCCTTTTTTTACTTCATCCAAAATGTTTTCAGTTGAATAGTGTACCGTTGCACTATCGTAGTTATCTTTCTTAATTAAAACTTTCACAAGAAGTGCTACATCCTCAACTGATCTTCCAAATACACCTATATGATCTAATTTTTCAGATGTTTTAAGAACACCATTTCTAGAAATTAATCCATAAGTAGGTTTGTATCCAACTACACCACAATATGAGGCAGGTCTAATAACAGATCCACCAGTTTGAGAACCAATGGATAATGGAGCCATAAAAGAGGCTACTGAAGCTGCAGATCCACTAGATGATCCTCCTGGTGTTCTTGTATAATCATGAGGATTTGTAGTTTTAGATGGCCCAAGATAAGCTAACTCTGATGTTGCTGTTTTGCCCATTACTATTGCTCCTGCAGAAAGTAATAGATCTACTATTTCAGCATTCTGAGAATAAGATTTTCCTTTTCTAATTACAGTCCCACACTCAGTCGGCATATCAAGAGTGCCTATAATATCTTTTACAGCTACTGGTATTCCATGAAGTGGTCCTGTTGGTTTTCCAGATCTTCTATGTTCATCTGCTTCAGCAGCTTTTTCTAATAAAAGTTTTTTATTAAGATGTACCCACGCCTTAACGTCTTTTTCAAATTCATTTATTCTCTCGATGTATTTCTTGCAAATTTCAACTGATGTTAATTGAGAATCTTTTATTTTCGAAACAAGTTCTTCAACTTTTAACGAAAGGATGTCTGTCATTTTATTTTATTGCGCAAATAAAGTTTCTGGTAACCATAAAGCTATTGCTGGAAACATATACATTAAAAACATTGCAAAAATAACAATTCCTAAGAATGGCATTATTCCTCTGAATATTTCCATCAGTTCTACGTTTGTTTTTTGAACTCCTTTTAGATAGTAAGCGGACATGGCCATGGGGGGAGTTAAAAAAGATGTTTGCAAATTTAAAGCTATTAACATTGCAAAGAAATATGGATTAACTCCAAAAATTTCTAGTAGTGGTAAAAATATAGGAACAAAAATAATTAAAATTTCAGTCCATTCTAATGGCCATCCTAAAAGAAAAATAATTATTTGAGTAATTACTAAAAATTGCCATGTTGAAATATTTATAGATGTGAAAAAATGCTCAAAAACTTCATGACCACCTAAATAAGAAAATACAGATGAAAAAGTCCAAGAACCAATAAATAACCACATTATCATTGCGGTTGTTTTTGCAGTTAAAAATACAGACTCTTTAAAGTTTTGCCATTTAAGAGTTTTATAAAACCAAGATAAAATCAGTGCGCCAAAAGCTCCAGCTGCAGCAGCTTCTGCAGGTGTGGCTATACCGGCTAAAATAGTTCCAAGCACTAACATAATTAAACCGAAAAGAGGAACAAACGAAACTAATACCTCTTTTAAAATTTCAGATCTCGGAGGTATGTCCTCTGCTGGTGGTCTTGGAGCTATAGATGGATTCAACCAAGCTCTAAAAACTGCATATCCAATATATAAACTTGCCAATAATAATCCTGGGAAAATAGCAGCTGCAAAAAGTCTTAAAGGGGATAATTGTGCAATTACTGAATAAACAATTAACATTATGCTTGGAGGAATTAAAATACCTAAGCACCCACCTGAACAAATAATACCTGATGCAAATTTTTTATCATACCCTGCTTTAACCATTGCAGGCCAAGCTAATAATCCCATTAAAGTCACAACTGCACCAATAATTCCTGTCGCTGTTGAGAATAGTGTACATGTAATTAATGCAGCTACTGCCATTGATGCAGGTAATCTATGTGCAGCTAGTCTGATTGCAAAAAATAATTTTGCTACTATCCCGGCTCTCTCAACTAAGTAACCCATGAATAAAAATAAAGGTACTGCGGTGAGGACATTGTTATCCATTACTGTATAAGTATTTTGAACAAAGAGTTGGAATATTCGGTTATCAAAAATATGCTCCATCATGGTCGCATCGTAATAAGCGTAATAACCAAAACCAATTCCCATTGCCATTAAAGTAAATGCAATTGGAAAACCTAAAAGAACTGCAAAAAGAAAAATTCCCATCATTAAAATGGCAACTTCTGGATTTGTTAAACTAAACAACATCTTTTTGTTCCTCCGCTTTTGATTGTCTCATTAGCACCTGCTCTGTTTCTTCTGCAACAACCATTCTTGATGGCCAGTGACCAGTTCTTATACAAATTACTGATCTAAAAACTTCACTAATCCCCTGAATAATTAAAAGAACACCAGCACAAGGTATCATTGATTTTACCATGTAAATTTGTATTTGAGCTGGACTACTCCAGCTAGTTTCTTTAATTTTCCATGCCAATGCTGCATATTCATAGCCATAAAAAGCTAAAGCAATTACTCCAGGAAAAAAAAATATAAAGTATAGAACTAAATCAATCCAAGCCTGAGTTCTTTCTTTAAATAATCTATAAATTACATCTCCTCTTACATGAGCTTCTGTAGCTAAACAATAAGCTCCTGACATCATTAGTATTGCACCATACATTTGCATACTAAAATCAAAATTCCATAAGGTTGGCTTATTAAAAGCATAAGCCATAACAACTTCGTAAACAGTACCCCCCATTAAAATTACAATACACCATGAAAAAGCTTTACCCATTGAGGTGCTTAATGTGTCGGCAAATTTAATGAATGATTCCATCGTCAACAATTATATTAAATTTAACTAAAAAAAAAGGGGGTTTTTTAAACCCCCTCTTTTTAAATTTGATAAAAGTTAATTAAATTTTAACTTTTGCAATTGGACCAAACTCATTTTCATAAGCTAATTTGTAGTTCGGTTGATTCATCAACAGATACTTCATTGTTCTCTTAGCGTATGCTTTTTGTGAGTCTACTACTTTCTTAAAGAAAGCGTCCTTACCAGAAAACTCAGCAACGATTTTATCCCAACCTTTTAATTGCTCGGCTAAGATAGCATCAGATGTTTGGTAAACATTTACCTTATGCTCGTTCATCAATTTAGCTAAGTCAGCAGAATATCTAACTAAAGCTTTGAAGTAGTTATCTGAGTTTGCGGCATAAGCAGCATTCTTCAAGATAGCTTGATGTTTAGGCGCAAGGCTGTTTAGTCTCTTAGTATTCATAGGAATTTCAAACATTTCCTGAGATTGGTGGAAACTTCCTAAGTGATAATGTTTAGAGACGTCTTGCATTCCAAACTGTGAGTCTGATGTTGGGTTGTTAAACTCTGCAGCATCAATCAAACCAGTTTTCATAGCTGGCTGAATCTCACCACCTGGTAATTGTCTTACGACCATTCCCATAGCAGTTAAAACGTTAGTCGCAAGACCAACTGTTCTATACTTCATACCTTTAACATCAGATACTTTTGTTACGTTCTTTTTGAACCAACCAAATGGTTGAGCTGGCATAGGCATATGGAAGAAACCAGTGTAATTAAAACCTACACTTTTTACTGCTTCTTCGTATAATGCTCTTCCTCCACCATACTCCATCCATCCCATAACTTCTTGAGATGACATTCCATATGAAGGACCAGTTCCAAAAAGTGAAGCTGCAGCATTTTTTCCGTACCAGTATGCAGTCACCCAGTGACCCATATCTACTACTCCTGAACTAACTGCTTGTCCAATTTCTGAAGTTTTTACAACGGCACCAACAGGCTGAAGATCAATTTTTAATTCTCCTCCAGACATGTCACTAACCATTTTCGCATAGTCTCCTGCCATTTCAAAAAAGATGTTTGCGCCTGAAGGCCAAGCTGCTTGCATCTTTAGAGTTAATGGAGCACCAAAAGCTACATTAGGCATAGCCACAGCTGTTGCTGCTGCTGCACCAGTTGCTGCTGCTGCTTTGAAGAACTTACGTCTCGAAGGTGTCTTAGCACCTTTCAATGATTTTTTATTTTTAATCATTTTGTTCTCTCCTCTTGTTAATTAACGATCGTAATTAAACATAGAATCAGAATAGAGTCTTTCTAAAAACACGCGCGGATTGACACTTAACAAAAAATATACAATCTACAGTAGAATTATTAATTTAAATAAGAATTTCGTTCTCGTAAACGCAGCATTTATCAGCTGGTATGTGTAATTTTACATCACTAGAAGGGACCTCTGTTTCTCTAGTAATTTTTGATTTTATTGTAAGTTCACCCATTTTAGCGGTTAATAACTTATAATTTCCAAGGTCTTCTACCTTATCAACTTCAACAGACAGCAAATTATCTTTCTGATCCTCAGCTAAATTAATAAACTCAGATCTAATACCTAACTTAATTTTTTTATTTTTAAGTTTTGACAAATTAGTGTTTGTTTTAATCAAAGTTCCATTGATTTTAACACAATCATTTGATGATGCTTCGGTTTCGAATAAATTCATTGCAGGTGAACCAATAAAATATCCAACAAATGTAGTGTTTGGTCTCTCAAATAATTCCTTGGGAGTTCCTGCTTGAACAACCTCTCCATCACTCATAACAATAATATTATCGGCAAAAGTCATCGCCTCGTTTTGATCATGCGTGACATAAACTAGGGTAGTTTTAAATTCTTCATTAATCTCTTTTAGCTTTCTTCTTAGTCTAAATTTCAAATCAGGATCAATAACTGTTAGTGGTTCATCCATTAGAACTGCAGCAACATCTTCTCTCACTAAACCTCGTCCAAGTGAAATTAATTGTTTTTGATCTGCAGTAAGTTTTCTAGCAGGAGATTTAAGAAATGATTGTAAATTTAAAGTTTCTGCAACTGAATTGACTCTTTCATTAATTTTTTCTTTTTCAAAATCTCTACATAGTAAAGGAAATGCTAAATTTTCAAAGACTGTCATGGTATTATAAATAACTGGAAACTGAAAAACTTGAGCAATATTTCTATCCTCAGTTTTAAGATCTGTAACATCTTTATCATCAAATAAAATACTTCCTGCTGAGGGTCTTACTAGTCCAGATACAATATTTAACATTGTAGTTTTTCCACATCCTGAGGGTCCCAATATTGCGTACCTTTTTCCATTTTCCCAAGTCATTGAAAAAGGGTTTAATGCATAAGTAGGTTCTGGATCATTAGGATTATATGTATGGGAAATATTATTTAAATCTATTTTAGACATAAGAACCTCCAAAAGGAGAAGAGGATAAAACTCCATTTTCATTAAATGCATAAATTTTACTTATATTGAAACTAATTTTTACTTTGTCGTGAATATTAAAATTCAAAACTTCTTCTATGGATATAATAATTCTAGAATTACCTCTTTTAAGATGAAGCAATGTTTCAGAACCGCTAATTTCTGCAAGCTCTACCTCAAATTCAAAACCACTATCACTTAATTTTATGTCAGATGCTCTAATACCTAAATTAAAGTTTTTTTCTTTTAAATTAGATAAGTGATTAGGTAGTTCAACTTCAATTTCTTCAAATTTTATTTTATTTGTTTCAATAGATGCCTTAAGAATATTCATAGGTGGATCATTTGAAATTTCTGCAACTTTTAAGGTTTTAGGATTTTCAAAAATTTCTTTAGCTGACCCAACTTGAAGCACTTTTCCCTCATCGAGAACAATAACTTCCCCATTTATCTCCATTGCTTCTCTTGGATCTGTAGTTGAAAATACAACAATGCTGTCCTCTGATAATCCTTGAGAAAATATATTCTTAAACTCTTCTCTCAACTGTTCTCTTAGTTTGTAGTCTAAATTAACTAAGGGCTCATCTAACAATAAAATTTTAGCATTTTTGACTAAAGATCTTGCTAAGGAAACTCTCTGTTGCTGACCACCAGATAATTCTTGGATTTTTCTAGTTTCATAGCCCTCTAGACCTACAGATTTAAGAGATTTTGTAACTTCATCGTTTATCAACTTATCGTCTACTTTTCTTTGTTTAAGAGGGAAAGCGACGTTCTCAAATACATTCAAGTGAGGGTAATTTATAAATTGCTGATAAACCATTGCAATATTTCTCTCCCAAACTGGAACTTTTAAAAAATCTTTGTCCTCAAATTGCATTGCGCCTGTATCAGGTGTTAGTAATCCAGCAATAGTTTTTAGTAACGTTGTTTTTCCCGACAATGTTCTACCAAGAATTGTGTAAATATTTCCTTTTTCAAAATTAAAAGACACCTCATTGAGATGAAACTGTTCATCTGGTTTATAAGATAAATTTTCTGCAACTAAATTCATTATTTTATTGCTCCTGATAAGTTTCCTTTTGATAAATATCTTTCAACAATAAATGCAACAATGATTAATGGTGCAACTGAAACCAAAGCTGAAGCAGATAGACTCCACCAAGGAGTAATAGATGAATTTAAAGCAACAATTTTAACCGGTAAAAGTTGAACTTCGGTGAAAGTTAAAATGAAAGCAAAGAAAAAATCAATCCAGCCAAATATAATACAAAACATACCAGCTACAATTAATCCTGGTATTGAGTTAGGCAATACAACTTTAAAAAATGCTTGGTAGGGATTACATCCATCAATTAATGCTGTTTCATCAATCTCTCGTGGAACTTTATTAAAAAAATCAACCATTATCCAAACTGCAATTGGCATTAATAAAACAATATAAACAACTATTAATCCAATTAAACTATCTAACAAATTGATTGCCCCTAAAAATAAAAAGAAAGGAATTGATAAAACAATTGGTGGCATAATTCTTTGCGAAATAAAAAAGAATGTAATGTCATTATTTTTTACAAAGCCTGCCTTAAATGTAAATCTTGAAAGAGCATAAGCAGATAAAGTTCCTAATACAATGCTGATCAAACTAGCTGTGCATGTTACAAATAAACTATTAAAATAAGGTTCAATTATATCAACACCCCCATTTGCAGGAGATTTAATTAAAACTCTCCAACCTTCTAACTTTGGTTCAAAATCTACCCATGGAATGTATGTTGCGCCACCATTTACTGAATTAAAGTCCTTAAAAGAAGTTGTAAGGGCCCAAAGAAAAGGAGCTACAACAAAAACTGCCCAGAATGTTATGAAAAAATATTTCAAAAATTTGTATAATTTTCCCATCACTAATCCTTGAGCATTAATTTAGTTAAAACTTTTGCTATCACTGTTAAGCTTATGATCATTATTATTAAATACGTGAATGACATTGAAGCTGCATAACCCATCTGAAATTCTCTTAGCCCTTTAATAAAAATGTAAAAACTTGAGGTTTCTGTTGAGGTCCCTGGTCCACCAGAGGTCAAAACATAAACCGTGTCCATAATTTTTGATGCTTCAATCAATCTAATAATTATTGCTCCAATTGAAATTGGCGCCATTAATGGAAATGTTACATATAAAAATTTTCTGACCGGACTTGCTCCATCAATAGCAGCCGCTAAAAATGGCTCTTTTGGAAGTGATAAAAGGCCCGCCAATAGTAATAAAAACATGAATGGCGTCCATTGCCATACTTCAACAATAATAACAGTGACTTTTGCAAGAACTGGGTCTGTTAGCCATTTTGGAGACATCCCAAAATTTGATAATATATCATTTACAGGACCTAATGACTCGTGAAAGAAAGTTCTCCAAATAACTGTCATAATTACAGGTGTAGTCATCATTGGTATTAAAAATAGCACTCTAAAAAATCTTTGAAATTTAATATCTTTCCAAACCATATGTGCTAGTGCAAAACCTATTACGTATTGAAGGATTACAGTTGTAACAGAGAGAAAGCTTAATCTAAAGAAAGACTCCCAAAATCTAGGATCATCTGTAAAGAGTCTGATGTAATTTTCTAAACCAATAAAATTTAATCCATTGTAACTATTCCAACCAGACAAACTTAATCTGACTACAAAGATAATTGGAAAAATTAAAATACCTATAAGAACAAATAAACCAGGAAATAAAAAAACGTACTTTTGTTTAAAGTTCATGTATTTGAAATTTTACTTAATAGTATGTGACCGCTAGAAAAAGCGGTCACATTATTATTTTATTAAAGTTATTTTTATAACTTGTTGTCTTCCATTTTTACACCAACAGCGTAGGCATCTTGAACTGCTTTTTTACCTACCCTTTGGACAATTGCTTCCCACTCTTTAGCAACTTCGTCTAAAGCTTCTTGTGGAGATAATTGCCCAGCCAGCGCTTTTGAAGTACCAGTTGCAACTGCACTAGTGAACTCAAATACACCAGGAACTCTTAGAGGGAAAACTCTGTTTTTACTTTTTTCCATATCTAAAAGTGTTTTGGTATAACTGTTAGCAATGTCTGCATCCCAACCCATAGTATTTATATAAATATTTGGATCGAAATCAGAGTTTTTAAATGGGTTAACACCAAAGTTACCAATAGCTAAATCAGCTTGGTGGTTTGCTCCATTAGAAAAGAAACATAGATAATCAAACGCCATGTCTTTAACTTTACTTTTCTTAGCAACACCAACTGCCCAACCCCATACAATGTAAGGAGCTTGGTTGTATTGATTTTCCCAGCTATTAGATGTTCTGTTCCAAACTCTGTCCGCGCCTGGAAGAGGAGCTGCACCTACTTTGTTTTTAATAGGGCTATCATCTTGCATTGCTGCGATGAAAGCATCATCCCATGAAAAACTAAATAGAGTTTGACCACCACCAAATGATCCAATTTCATCACCTAGTCCAAAGTTAATTCCTCCTGGAGGAACATACTTAGTAGCCTCTACCCAATCACCTAGAGCTTCAACAAATCCTGGGTTGTTAATGTTTGGTTTCATAGTATCTAAATCAAAAAAGAAACCACCAGGAGTTCTTGGATTTTTAGCATACGCTACTGATCTACTGAAAAAAGCTGCGAACATTAGATCATCTTTTTTCATTACTTCAGCTGAACCGTATTCTTTTTCTCCATCTCCATCCCAGTCCCAACCGTTAAAGTATTTGGCCATTTCACCATATTCCTTCCACGTTCTTGGAACTCTTAACTCTTTACCAGTGTCTGCTTTATATTTTTTTTGCATTTCAGGATTATCTATTACGTCTTTTCTGTATTTTAGATAATGTCTGTCACCATCAACTGGATATTGGTACATAGTTCCGTCCCAAGATGAAACTCCAATATGAGATTTAGTTACGTCTTTCATCTCTGTTGAGTTCATGTATTTTTTTGGAACTGGTGCTAGGTATCTTTTCCAGTCATTAATAAAGTTAGAAAAGCCAAATACGATGTCGTATGGAGCTTGACCAGCTTTAAAAGGAACCATAGCTTTTGCGTACAGATCACCTGCAGGTGTATGAGTTACATCAACTTTAGCTCCTGTTAGCTTAGCAAATTGTTCTGCATGCAAAGCTGTTGGCTGTCCAATTACGGGTACAGCGTGCGTGTTAATCTTAAGAGTTTTTCCTTTGTAATTTTTCTTAGACATCTCCTCATAAGAACAATCACCAGCAATGTCTCCTGTAGCTTTGATATGTGGAAATTGATCACCCCACTTATCAGCATATGCCATTGGACTAAACATCAAAACACTTGATATTACAGCCGTTAGACAAGTTTTTATTATTTTCATTATTTCCCTCTCCTTTTTTTTATGGAACTAAAACAGCTCGTCCCTTAACTTTACCCTCATTAAGTTCATGAAGCGCTTTATTAGCATCGCCCAATTTATATTCCTGCATAGAAAGTTTAACTAAACCTTTATTAGCTAACTCCATAAGCTCATATAACTCAGACCACGTTCCTACTAAATTTCCTATTATGTTTTTTTCTGTAATAATTACATCAACAGCTAAAATTTTAATTTCTTCTCCATAACCAACAATATAATAAAATCCACCACCTGAAGTCATATCAAGACCCATCTTTGTAGATCCATGCTCACCAACAAAATCAATAACGGCTTCAGCACCTTTACCTTTGGTAAGTTCTAGAACTCTCTCAGTTTCATTTCCATCAATTAAAACACCTTCATCACCACCTAAAGGCATCGCGTGATCTAGTGCTGTCTTTGATTTTTCAACTATAATTATATTTGCTGCACACATTGCTCTTAAACATTGAATTGCAATATGTCCTAATCCACCTGCTCCGATGATTACACAATTTTGACCTGGCAATAAATGTCTAGTTGCTTTTTTAACAACTCTGTAAGCTGTTAATCCTGCATCTGAAAAAGGTGCTACATCTTTTGGTGCTAAAACTGTTGGAAGCTTAATTAAGTTTCTAACACTAGTTTTAAGTAATTCAGCATAACCACCTTCTTTAATATTTAGTCCTGGAAATGCTACTTCATCAGCATGCTGATCTAAACCTCTTCTGCAGTTTAAACAAGTTCCACCTGTTCCAGAAATAATTGGGTGTAAAATTACTGGGTCACCTTTTTTATATCCAGTAACATCTTTTCCAACCTCTTCAACCCAACCTGCATTTTCATGACCCATTACCATAGGTAATAAATCTCCATTAGGGTCTTGAATATGTTTCCATACTCCTTCAACAATATGTAAATCAGTTCTGCAAACTCCTGCAGCACCTATTTTAACAATCACATCAGATGATTTTTCTAACTTTGGATCTGGCATTTCTTGCTCTGTTACCCAAATTTTTTCTTTCATTTCTGGGTCGTATTTATGTAAAACTTGAGCTTTCATTAATTCTCTCCCTTTATTTTTTCAAACCATATTAAAAATAGTATATGAGAGGGAGTCAATGACACTTTTAAGTGTTCAATAAGTTTACAAATACAACCTGAAGTTGGTTGTTCTATTGTTAAATTCTATTATTCTCAACAATCTATGGACTTAATACCTAAAAACCAAGAGATTAAAAATATCCTTGAAAAAAGAGGAATGATCTCCCAAAAAATAAGTAATGAAATTTCTGAAAGTTGGACAAGATGTGTAAATAATGGATTAGATCCTTTTAAAGATCCAAAACAAAGTATTATTTCTTCAATAGAACTTAAAAAGATAAAAGAAAAAAACGAGAGTATAAGAAAATTAATTATTCCAGAATTAGAACTTTTATATTCCCAAATTGCTGGAACTAATTTCATGGTAGCATACTCAAATGAAAATGGATTAGTACTTGATACCATTTATGATAAAGCCTGTCTTCAGACAGATGTTGGTAAAACAGTTGTGCCTGGTTCAATTTGGGCTGAAAATGTTTGCGGCACTAATGGTTTAGGATTGTCAGTTGAATTGAAAAAACCAACCATTGTTTCTGGTAAAGAGCATTTCTTTATTGCCCACGAAAATATTTCATGTTTTGCAAGCCCAATTATTAACTACGATGGTAAAACAATTGGAATCATTGATGCTTCTACTGACTCTATGTCAAGAGAGCAACATACTTTGGCGTTAGTAAAACTTGCAACCCGAAGTATTGAAACAAAATTATTTATTAGAAAGTTTAATAGTGAAT
>CACNRD010000007.1 GCA_902622795.1 uncultured Pelagibacteraceae bacterium
CGCACCTAGAAAGATAAACAAATTTAAGATCAGAAATTTTAAAAAAAAATATGAAAATGAGGTTAAAAAGTTGCTATCTAAATTGGTTTTAAAAAACAATACTTTTGTTCACAGAGATTTTCACGTATCAAATTTAATATATGTTAAAAATAATATTGCAGTTATTGATAGCCAAGATGCTTTAATCGGTAATAAAGCTTATGATTTAGCTTCACTAGTTGATGATGTAAGATTTAAAACATCTAATAAACTTAAAAATAAAATTTTAAAAAATTACTTTAAGAAATTAAAAAAAACTGAAATTAATAAATTTATAAATGACTTTGAAATTTTATCTGTTCTTAGAAATTTAAAGATCATAGGAATTTTTATGCGTTTAGCGTTAAGAGATAAAAAAAAAAAATACATCAAAATGATACCCTATGCCTGGGAGATGATTAACTATAGGATGAAAAGAAATAGGGAATTTGTTAATTTAAAATTGATACTAAAAAGTAATTTTCCTAAACTAGTTAAATAAATTGTGAAAATAAATACTGCTTTAATATTATGTGCTGGTTTTGGAAAACGGTTAAATCCAATTACTTTAAAAACACCTAAACCTTTAATAGAAATTAAAGATATTACCATGCTTGAGAAAAGCATAAACTTAATTAAAGAGATGCATATTAGTAAAATTTTTATTAATACTTTCTATTTAAAAGAACATTTTTCAGAGTTTATTAAAAATAAAAATTTTAATTTAGATATTCATATAGTTGAGGATGGAGGAAGTATTTTAGATACTGGAGGCGGTATATTAAATATGATCAATCATTCTGGTGAAGATGATTTTATAGTGTTAAATCCTGATACAATTTGGTCAAATGAATATCGAGACGAAATTATAAAAATGGAAGCAATTTATTTTGCAAAAAAATTAGAAAATATACTTTTATTAGTTAATAAAAAATTAAGTTTTGATCAAAATTTAACTGGAGATTTTAATCTTTCAAATAATTTAATCTCCAAAAAAGATAACCTAGATTTTATTTATACTGGTTGCCAAATTTTAAACAAAAAAATTTTAATGAATCAAACCATAAATAAATTCTCAATTTTAAATATTTGGAATAAATTAATAGATGAAAAAAAATTATATGGGTTTGAAAGTAAAAAAAAATTTTATCACTTAACAAACTTAAACATTTTTAATAAACTAAAAGATCTTTAGCTCGTTCAGTGTCAAGATATTCACAATTTAATATCTTATTGTCTTCATTAAATTCTATAAACAACGGATTGCCAGTTGGTATTTCTAGTTTAGCAATCTTGTTGTTATCTAGTTTAAAAAGATATTTACATAGAGACCTTAGGGAATTTCCGTGAGCAGAAATTAAAATATTTTTGTTTTTAAAATTATTTTCAACATATTTAACATAATATTTGATCACTCTTTCATAAGTATCTTTTAAAGATTCAGTATCTGGAATTTTATCAGCAGGTATATCTTTATATGCACTAATATTTATTGGGTGATAAGCACTATTTTTATCCAATGGATCTGGTCTTAGATCCCATGACCTTCTAAATTGATGAACTTTCTCTTCCCCAAGTTCTTTTTTCATTTCATCTTTATTCAAACCTGTAAGAGATCCATAATGCCTTTCATTAAGTTGCCAAGCAGATTTAATATTTTTATAGTCATTTAATTGTTCCTGTATAATTTTCAGAGTATTGATGGCTCTCAATTGAAATGATGAGTAATATAAATCTATATTTATTTGTTTCTCCTTGATGAGTTTACCTGATTTTTTTGCTTGAGCTCTGCCATTATCATTTAAGTCAACATCTACCCATCCTGTGAATCTGTTTTCAAGATTCCACACACTTTGACCATGTCTTATAAGTATTAAATAACTCATTTGTTTATCTTTTAGAATAATTTGATAAATAAAACTATACTTATTAATGATTAATTTTTTTTTTAAAAATAAAATTTTATTTATAATATTTTTTTTAATTACAGGCTGTTCTTCAATACCCTCCAATACCTCAAACAGCTGCTCTATTTTTAATGAAAATTATTTGTGGTACAAACACGCAAAAAAAGCTGAAAAAAAGTGGGATACACCAGTTTATTTACAACTTGCAATAATTAAAATGGAATCTGATTTTGATTGGCTTGCAAAACCACCTAGACAAAAACTTTTTAAAATAGTTCCATACAAAAGACCTTCTAGTTCATTTGGCTACTCTCAAGCAGTTAAAGGAACATGGAAACAATATAAAACTGAAACAGGAAATAAATTTGCAACCAGAACAAGATTTAAAGATAGTGTTGATTTCATTGGTTGGTATACAACCAAAACCGAAAAAATTTTAAAAGTTTCAAAAACAGATGTTTTCAAACAATATATTGCTTACCATGAAGGGTGGGGAAATTATAAAAATTATAAAAATAATAAGAAAGTTATTAATTTAGCAAAGAGAGTAGAAAAACAATCAAATATTTATAAAAAACAATTATCCGATTGTAAAAATTCTTTATCTACAAATAAATATATTGTTTTTTAATTTAATTGTTTTTTAAGTTCTATGTCTACCGCATCAATACGTTTTGTATTTTTTGCCAATGCTAAGTACATTGTTGGTGTTACGTACAATGTAAAGAAAGTTGATATAATCATCCCTCCAAGAATAGTTCCTCCAACAGCTAATCTAGAGCCTTCTCCTGCACCTGGCCCAATATTTCCAATTACCAATGGTAACATGGCAATCATAGTACTTAATGAAGTCATTATAATTGGTCTTATTCTAAGCTGACATGCTTTTAAGATTGCTTCTTGTAATTTAACACCAGTTGTCCTTATTTGATTTGTATAGTCCACTATCAAAATACTATTCTTTGTTGAGATACCAATCAGTATTATTAATGCAATTTGTGAGAAAATATTTATCGAACTATTCAAAAATAAAATAAAGACTAATCCACCAAAGACAGCAAGTGGAACTGTTAAAATAATTATGAATGGATGAATGAAAGAATTAAATGTTGCTGCCATTACCAAATATGCTGTGATCAATGCCAAAGCAAAGATTAAGTATATTTCATTAGTTGTTTCTTTTAATTCTTCAGATTTTCCTTTCCATGTAATTTGATTTTCAGGTGCAACTTTTATCATGACATCCTCTAAATAATTTATAGCCTCTGATAATGTGTAATCTTCTGAAAGGGCTGCAGAAATTGTAACTGCTCTTTGTCGGTTATATCTGGGAAGCACTTCCGCTGTACCTTTTTCTTTAAATTCTACTAAACTTGCAACAGATACTAGCTTTCCTGTAGTCTCTGATCTAACAAATATTTTTGATAATCCGTCTTTATCACGTCTATCTGCAAGGTATTGTTGTAAAATAATTGGGTATTCTCTTCCCTCTTTACTGAAAGTGGTAACCCTTTTGCCTCCATATAGTGTTTCTAAAGTTTTTCCAATATTTTCTGTAGACACCCCTAAATCATTAGCTCTATTTTTATTAGTTATTAATTTAACTTCTGGTTTATTTTTTGTGTAGTCACTCTCTATTCGTGACATATTTCTATTTTTTCTTAATTCACGCAAAACATTTTTTTGTATTTCTTCAAGCTCTTCGTAGCTTGTTCCATAAATTACCATTTGAACTGGCTTGTTATAGCTTGAAACTCTAATTGCCTGGGGAGATATTGGAAAAGCAAAAGTTTCAGGAACAGAAACGACTTGTCCAATAGCTTCTCTTAATACCGTTTGGCTACTTTTATCTCTATTTTTCCATTCATCTAATAAAGCAATAATTATGAATGTATTATAAGTTGTTGCTGACTTACCAAATCCTGGAACTCTCATAATAACTCTCTCATATGGACTATCTTTAGCTTGTAATAATTTAATTATTCTGTTCTCAATAATTTGAGCTTTCTCTTGAGTATATTCAAATGAGCTTCCTTCATCAGTAGATCCAATTATTAAATAAACACCCCTGTCCTCTGTTGGAATTAGTTCTTTTTTAGAAAAATCAAACAAAAAAACAGAAGCTGCAATTACTAAAATAATGAATGCAGAAATAGTTTTCTGCTTATTTATCCAATATTTTAAAGTATCAATATAAAAGCTAGTAAAAGATTTAAATCCATTATTAAATTTTTTAACAAAAAAATTTATTTTTTCTTTTTTATTTAAAAATTTACTTCCTAGCATTGGAGATAATGTTAAAGCTACAAAAGAAGAAACTACTATAGAAAAAGATAAAGCGATTGCGGTTTCTTTAAACAAAGTTCCAGAAATACCTTTTATAAAAATTAGAGGTAAAAAAACTGCAACTAAAATTAAAGTTGTTGCAATAATTGCAAAAGTAATTTGTTTTGATCCCTTATATGCAGCAACAAGCGGAGTTTCACCATTTTCAATTCTAGTATAGATGGCGTCAGTCATTATAACCGAGTCATCTGTTATTATACCTATGGCTAAAATAAAACTTAGTAATACAAAAATATTAATTGAAAGGTCAAACAAGTATAATCCTAAGAATGATCCTATTAAACTAACTGGTAATGCAACTGCTGGAACTATCACAGCTTTAAGATTACCAAGAAATAGATAGATTATTAAAACAACTAAAATAAATGCAATAATCAAACTCTTATAAACTTCTTCAATTGCTGCACCAACATATGTAGCTCTATTAAAAGCAACCTCTAATTTTAGTCCATCTGGCAAAGATTTATTTAGTTCGCTTATTTTTGCTTTAATTTGGTTTGAAAGTTCAACAGTAGAAGCGCCACTCTTAGCATAAATTCCAATCCCTACAGTTTTTAAATTAATTGCATTTTTTCTTTGAGCTTTGAATAAAGTTTTTTCAGATACAGGTCCTAATTCAATATTTGCTACATCTGACAAGATAATAACTTTGTCCTTATTTTTTTTTAATGGCAATTGTTTAATGCTCTCAATATTAGAATAAGATTTATCAATATTAAGAGTAAGATCTTTGTTGTTTGCTTCTAAGGTTCCTGCTGGAAGATTAACATTCTCGCTTCTAAATGCTCTTTCAACCTCCTGAATAGTTAGGTTATTTGCGGCTAATTTAATTGGATCTATCCAAACTCTAACACTTAATTCTCTTAATCCACCAACTCTTATTCTTCCAACGTTAGGCACACTTGAAAAAGCGTCAATAAGATACCTTTCTGCATAATCTCCAAGTTCTAAGTCACTCCAGCTTGGGGAGGATAGACCTACCCACATTGTTGTTGTAAAACCTGCAGCCTGTTTCAATATTTGAGGAGGACTTGACTCACTCGGCAGATTGTCGACTACTCTAGATACTCTCTCTCGAATATCGTTTGCCGCATCATCTAAATCTATATCTGTATTAAATTGAATATTAATTCTACTTCTTCCACTGAGAGAACTTGAATCTATGTTTTTAATTCCTTCTGCTCCACCAATGACATCCTCTATTTTTTGAGTTATTTCCTCGTCTACAATTTCTGCTGAGGCAGACTTGTATTCTGTTTGTACCTGAACGACAGGTGGCTGTATACCATCTGGTAATTCTCTTACTGGTAATTCTGCAAAAACAAAAAAACCAAAAATAATTAATATTAAAGACATTACCCAGGCGACCACAGGTCTTTTTATGCTAACTTCAGTAATATACATTTAATTATTAGACTTATCTTTTTTTCCCCAGCTAGAATTTCCTTGTTTTTGTTTAGAACCTTTTTCTATTGGTCTGATAGTTAAATTTGGTCTCACTTTTTTTGTACCTTCAGCAACAATTTTATCACCACTATTTAGACCATTTAAAACTTCTACAAAGCCAATGTATCGATCACCAGTAGTAATTTTTGTTTTTAATACTTTATTTTTCTCATCAACTTTATAAATAAAGACATTTTCACCTTCAACAATTGTACTTGTATCTGGAATACTTAAATTTTCTCTAACATCATATTTAATTGATATTTCTAAAAATGAACCTGGGAGTATTTCACCTGAAAGATTATCCATCTTAATCCTGGTAGCCAAAGATCTTGTATCCTCGCTTATTCTGCTTGCAAATGAATCAACATTTCCTTTATATATTTTATCTTTATATCCAGAAAATTTTATGTCTACAGGTAAACCAACCTTGATAAAAGGGACAAATATTTCTGGTATATCCACATCACAATAAATTGAGCTATTATCTTCTACATTAATAAGTATTGATGATTTTGAAACTTCTAAATCTTCGGAAAATTCTCTTTTTCCAATTGTTCCATCAAATTGAGCTATAATTTTTCTATTTTTAAGAACAGCAACAACATCACCTTTCTTCACTTTTTGATTGTAATTAATCGGTTTAAGAATTTCATATTTTTCAACTTTAAAAGATTGTGTCTGAACTGGAGCAGCTGTTCCATAGGTGCTTATAATATTTTCGAATACTCTTTCTTTAGCAGCTGTAACAATTATTCCTGGTGGAGGCCTTTTACTAAATTTTTTTTTAAAATGATTTCCGATCATAGTCCTTCCGACAATTACAGTTGTAATGACTAGAAAAAATATAATTACTATACTTGTTATTTTTGTTGATCTTTTCATATCCTAGATTTTGCCATACTCAGCCCAAGAACCATCATATATGACAGGCAGATAATTAGCGTTTACCAAAGAATATGCAAGGGCTAAAACACAAGCAGTAACACCAGACCCACATGAAAAGACAGGTTTATCCATTGAATTTCTAAATGTATTTTTAAACAAATTTTTTAACTCCTCTACATTTTTAAATGAAAAATCTTTGTTTATAACTTCCACAAAGGGCAAACAAATAGAATTAGGAATAGATCCACTTCTAACATTTTTTCTTGGATCGGGTACTTTTCCCTCAAATCTTTCTTTACTTCTTGCATCAACAACAACAAAGTCTTTTTCTGAAATATTTAAATTAATTTTATATTTGTCTTTTACTAATGAAATTAATTCTTTGCCTTCATAACTTGTTTTTGAAAATTTAACTATTTCATTGGTTATCTTTTTATTTTCTTTTTTCCATTTTCTCAATCCACCATTGAGCACACTAACAAGCTTAGGATTATGTCCAAAATAAATAAAGTTATACCAACATCTACAAGAACTTATTACATTAGAATTATCATAGATAATTATTTGATCGTCTTTTGAAACTCCTAAGTTTGAAACTATTTTATTCCATTCTTCCAAGGTTGGAAGCATATGTGGAAGATCTGTATCATTTTTAGAATTCTTGTCTAAATCAAAAAAAATTGCGTTTGGAATATGCTCATTTTTAAATTCTTCTCCAGCATTTCTGTTTTCAGCTGGCATATGCCAAGAACAATCTATAACTTTTACTTTATTAATATTTTTCTCTAACCAATCTGTATCCACTAAAGACATTCTACCTTTTTTCTAAGTATCTTTGGTGGTATTCTTCAGCTACACAATAATTTTTTACTTGCGATAATTTAGTTACAACTTTTCCAGAAAGTCTTTCGTTTTCTTTATTTATTATATTTTCTGCAATTACTTTCTGGTTGTCATTTAAATAAAAAATTTCACTTCTATATTGTGTGCCAAAATCTGGACCTTGAGAATTAAGAGTTGTTGGGTCATGAATTTTAAAAAAAAATTCAAGGATTTTTTCATAAGATATTATTTTTGGATCAAAATCTAATTTAACAACTTCTGCATGATTTGTTGAACCAGTACATACTTCTTTGTAAGTTGTTTCTGCATTATGACCTCCACAATATCCAACTTCAGTTTTGATAACCCCATCAAGTTTGCTAAACTTAATTTCTGGTCCCCAAAAACATCCCAAACCTAAAATTGCTATTTCCATTGATAATTAACCTAATTGATTTAAAGTTATCCTTATGCTGTCAAAAAATCAATTAGGCTTTTTTTACATGTTCATTTCTGTATGTGCCTTTTCATTAATGGACGTATTGGTAAAGTGGTCTAATGCATATCCTGTAGGACAAGTTTTATTTTTCAGGGGTTTTTGTGGAATAATTCCAATTTTGTTTCTTATTCCTAGAGATAGATTTTTAGATTTTTACAAAACAACAAGACCCCTTCTTCATTTTAAGAGATGTTTATCAGGTTTAATTGCTTTAGTTTCTATTTTTATAGCTTTGAGAAATTTACCATTAGCAACAGTAGTAAGCATTACATTTGCTGCACCAATTTTTACAACAATTTTCTCAATATTTTTATTGAACGAAAAAGTTGGTTTATATAGATGGCTAGCGGTCTTAGTGGGTTTTGTAGGGATAATTGTGATTACAGAGCCAGGTTTTAGTTCTTTGAATTTTTACTACATATATCCAATAATTTTTTGTCTTGGCTTATCATATGTTGCTATAGCAATAAGAAAATTATCTACAACAGAACCAGTATGGCTGATAAGTTTTTTCTTTTCTTTTTCAATTGCAATCTTGGGTCTTTTGTCTTTATTTCAGGGCTGGGTTATGCCCAATTTTTTAGATTTATTTTTATTATCTATGGTAGGAATTTTAGGCGGTCTTGCAAATCTATGGTTGTCACAATCATATAAATATTCTGAAGTAAGTTTAGTCACACCTCTGAAATATTTAGCTTTGGTATTTGCTATAATATTTGGATATTTTATTTGGAATGAAGTTCCAACATTGAAAACATTATTGGGAGCTTTATTAGTAATATTATCTTCATTTATAATTTTTAGAAGAGAAATGACATTGAAGAATCGACTAGCAGCTTCACAACATGAGTAATTCTCCACGATACTGGAACACAGCAAAAAAATATTTATCCAAGAAGGATAAAAAAATGTTTGCTTTGATAAAAAAGTACAAATCACCTTCAGAGACGATCTTGACCTCCAGAAAAGATGTCTTTTTCTCATTATGTAAAAGTATTATTGGCCAACAAATAAGTGTTGCTGCTGCAAATGCAGTTTTTTTAAAATTTAAAAAAAAATGCAAAAATAAAATTACAGCCAAGATAGTAAATAAGTTAACAACCTCCCAAATTAAAAGCTGTGGTCTAAGTAGGCAGAAGGTAAAAGGAATCAAAAGTTTAGCTAAACAAGTAATTGATAAAACATTTAATCCAAAACTTATTCCTAAAATGTCTGATGAGGAGGCGATAATTTATTTATCTGAATTGAGACAAATTGGAAGATGGTCTGCAGAAATGATCTTATTATTTACTTACAATCGACCTAATATTTGGCCAATTCAAGATATTGGTTTATTAAGGGCGATTTCAAAAAATTATAAAAAAAAATACTTACCACCAGAAAATTTTGTCAAATTGTTGAATAAAAAATTCTCACCTTATTGCTCAGTTGCAACTTGGTATTTATGGAGAAGTATAGATCCGGAGCCTATTCAATACTAAATCCTTCTACTATTTGCATATGTCTGGTAGTTGTATTTTTTGCAATATTCCAACCATCTAAATATTCTTTTGAATTATGGCATTGTACAGCCTTTTCATAATTTGGAAATTCCCAGATAACGGTTCTAAAAAAATCATCCCCGTCATATGTTATGTGTTTTCCACCTCTTACAAGAGGAATTCCTCCGTAACTCATTATTATTGGAGTTACCACCTCAGCATATTTTTTTAAATTTTCTTGGTTTTCAACTTCCTTATAAACACTTATCCAGTAGGCTTTCATGATTTCTCCTTTTTAAATTATTTTAGTTATGATAATAAATTTCATGGCTGATAAATTAATTGTCTCTTTTGAAGAATATATAAAAATAGTTGAGAAATTAGCAATACAAATTCATAAAGAATATAAACCTACGGTTCTTGTTGGTATTATGAGAGGCGCAGCACCAATATTAGATATTCTCTCAAGAATTTTAAAATTACCAATAGCTTACATTGTAATTCAAAGTTATTCAGGAAAAGGAACGGAAGACCAGCAAGGGCAATTAATGTTTGCAAGAGAAATAAGTTCTTTAGCTGAAAACAAAGATTTTCAAAGAGTACTATTAATAGATGATCTTTCTGATACTGGATTAACTTTAAATAAGAGTATTGAATGGCTAAAAAATTATGCACAAACTAAAAATTATATTAAAGAGGTGAAAACAGCCTGTTTGTGGAAGAAAAAATCCTCAACCTTTGAACCTGACTTTTGTCCTGTTAGACTAGAGTCTGATCCTTGGATAGTTCAACCAACTGAGCATTACGAAGAATTGACTATCAGTGAAATTATTAAAAGAAATTAATAAACAGGGCTAGATTACTAGCCCTGTTAAAGCTTGTTTAGCCAACTGCAAAACTTACAACACTAAGTATTGCAATCACCCATATTGCTGGAGAAGTGCTTGAAAACTTTCCAGTAAATATTTTTATTAAAGCATACGAAACAAATGCCAATGCGATACCATTACTAATACTGTAAGTTAATGGCATTGCTATCATTGCAAGAATTGCTGGAGCGGACTCCGAAATATCATTCCACTCTATATCTGTTATATTTCTTATAAAAAGAACAGATACAAAAAGTAGAGCAGCACCATCAATTTGTTTAGGTAGACTAGTTGCAAGGGGCGCAAAAAATATACATGCCAAAAACAACAAACCAATTACTAAAGAAGTCATTCCAGTTTTTCCACCTGCTTTAACTCCAGCACCAGACTCAACATAACTTGTTACTGTTGTTGTTCCCATCATTGCACCAGCAACTGTTCCAACACTGTCTGATAGCATTGCCTTATTAATATCCTGAACTTTCCCATCTTTACCAACTTTTCCAGCCACATTAGCAACAGAAGTCAAGGTTCCAGCAGTATCAAAAAAATCAATGAACAATAATGTAAATATTACTGTAGACATTCCAGCTGTCATTGCAGCGGATAAATCAAATTCAAAAAGATATGTCATTGGTGGAGGTGCACTTGCAATTCCATTAAATTTTGCAAGTCCGGTTGCCCATGCAATTATACTGAATGCTAAAATACCAATTATAATATTTCCTTTTACATTCATTTTATCTAAAACAATTATTGCTATAAATGTTGCACATCCTAAAAGAACTAATGGATCACCTAAATTACCAAGCTGAACTAAAGTTACAGGGTTATCTACAACAACTTCCATTATCTGAAGACCAATGATTGCAAGAAATAATCCTATTCCAGCACCTATTCCTAATTTTAGACTCTTTGGTATTGAGTTAATTAACCAAGCTCTAATTGGAGTAAGAGATATAATTAAGAACAATACACCTGCAACTAAGACTGCGCCCAAAGCTTCTTGTGGCGTATAGCCCATACCAGCACAAACGCCAAAAGCAACGAAGGCATTGATACCCATCCCTGGTGCCAGTCCAATTGGCCAAGTTTTTCCATAAAAAGCCATTATGAAACAAGCTAATGCGGTTGCTAATATTGTTGCAGTATAAACTGCGCCGAAATCAAAGAAACCTTTTTCGGGTCCGGCAAATTCTCCCGATAAGATAAATGGATTTAAAAACATTATATATGCCATAGTCAAAAACGTTGTAGTTCCAGCTATTACTTCAGTTTTAAAATCAGTTTTGTGTTTTTTATAATTAAAATAATTGTCAAGCATTTGTCCTCCTAATACTGCAGACATATTTGATTCTATTAATTATTTCTTTAATAAACCTTAGTTTATTCACAACATTCAACTTAGAGGTTTATATTTATGCCATAATTCGGTTTTAATAGTGAATAATGCATAAATTTATATTTATTTTCACTCTTGTAATATTGTGTTTTGCGGTTAGTGGCTGTCAAACTGTTAAGGAAAAGACAGATGCTATTGTAGAAAAAGAGAACGAAAAATTGAGTGAGTTTATTGGAAAATCTGCAAGTAAACTTCAAATGGAGTTGGGAAAACCTGATGAGGATTTTACAAATGCAAAAGGTAACTTTGAGTTTGTATACAATACAAAAAAATATTTGATACCTTGTGAAAGAAGATTTGAGATAAATTCAGAAAATATTGTTGTTGGTTTTGTATCTAACGGCTGTTTTTAAATCAAACTTGCGAGGATAAAATCCCCGCAAGCAAGGTTAAACTTATTTAATTTCTATAAGTTTTTTCTTTTTATGTTCTGGAATAATTCTTTCACAAGATATTGTCAAAAGACCATCTTTAAGCTCAGCACTATTTACCTTTACGTCGTCAGCAATAGTGAATGATCTTGCAAATTGTCTTTGAGAAATACCTTTATGAATGATTTCTCCATCAACTTCACTGTTTTCAGATTTATTAACTTGTTTAGTTCTAACCGTTAATAAATTATCCTCGAACTCAACCTCAACATCTTTTTTATTAAATCCAGCTAAAGCAACCTCAATTGCGTAGTTGTCCTTACCTGTTTTTCGAATGTTGTAAGGTGGGTAATTTGACTGCATTGTCAAATTTCCGTTCCCTAACATATTTTCAAATTGATCAAACATGTCATCAAAACCAATTGAAAACGGTCTTAGTGAGTTAAATATAGATAGATCCTTACTTGTCATAATATTCTCCTTTGTTAAGCAAGTTTATATTTAGCAAGCCCCATTAGGCGACTTACAATCGTTATTTAGGAATTATTTTTGATATTTCAAGATCAAAAATTTAGATTTTTTTTGAAATTTTTAATGCAAACGCATAGTCGATTGCAATTTCTTCAATGGCACCATCTCGACCAGATTTACCACCATGACCAGCATTCATTTCTGTTTTTAATAAGAGCAAATTATTATCAGTTTTATATTCTCTTAATTTTGCTGTAAATTTAGCAGGTTCATCAAACAAAACTCGATTATCGCTTAGACTAGTTGTTATTAACATGTGAGGATAATCTTTTTTTTTTATATTATTGTACGGAGCATATGAAAAAATATAATCAAAGTGTTCCTTGTTATCTTTCGCATTTCCGAATTCGTCAAACTCTCCAACCGTTAAAGGTAAAGAATGATCCAGATTTGTTGTTAAAGAGTCTACAAATGGAACAGCCATTATAATACCTAAAAATAATTCTGGAGACTGATTTACAACTGCGCCCATGAGTAATCCACCTGCCGATCCACCCATGCCAATGATTTTACCTCTAGAGGTATAATTATTATCTATTAAATACTTACCTGCATGAATATAATCCTCAAAGGTATTTTTTTTATTCGTTAGTTTTCCTTCTTTCCACCACTTCATTCCTTTTTCCATGCCACCTCTTATATGGGCAGTTGCCCAAATGATATCTCTATCTATTAAACTTAATCTTGTTGATGAAAAACTTGGGCTCATGGAGTTTCCATAAGACCCATAACCATAAAGAAGTAAGTTTGCAGACCCATCTGTTTTTGTTTTTTTATGACGTGTAATTGTCAAAGGAACTAATCTTCCATCATGTGATTTGAACTCCACTCTTTCCACAATATAATTTTCTGTATCGTGCCCTGATGGTATCTCTTGCTCTTTAACAAGAATTTTGGATTTATTTGATAAATTATACTTATAAACTCTCGAAGGTGTTTTAGGTGAAGAATATCCAAGATAAACTTCATCAGTGTCTCTATCTCTTTGAACAAGTGATACTCCAGGAACATATATAGTTTCATCAGAAAATATTAATTCTTGCTCAATATTTGTAGAGATATTTCTAACAAATAATTTATCTAAAGCATTAGATGTTTCAGATCTAATAATCCAATTCTTTAGAAAAGTTAGACCTCCTATTAAAACCTCTTTCTTAGGTAAAATAAAAGGTTTCCAGTTTTGTTTTTCTAAACTATCTGTAATTTCAATTTTAAAATCTTCTGCATTTTTATTTGTATGATTATAAAATTTACCATCCCATGAGTTTGTTGAGTATAGAACACCCCTATCTCTTTTCATTATAAGTTTTGGAAGGGGGTTTGACTCATCTACATTAAAATAATATTGTTCTGAGGTGTTATGATCAGATGTATTTATGAAATAATACTTTTCGTCTGAACTTAATCCAATACTAACTGTAAAAGCCTCACTTTTTTCTTCAAAAATTAACTTATCTTCATCTTTGAAATTTCCTATATCGTGTCTATAAATTTTTCTTGCTCTGTGATTTTTATCTAGTTTTGAGTAAAAGATATATTTATCATCTAAACTAAAAGTAATAACCCCAGATGTTTCTGCAATTTCTTTAGAAATAATTTTATTTGTTTTTATATCCCTTATATAAATAGTGTAATATTCAGAACCTTTGAGGTCTAATGAATAGCCAAGATATTTATCGTTGTTACTTACCTCTAAGTCACCAACACCAAAGTACTCAGTTTTAAGTTGTTCTTTTTCCTTATCTCCATTCCAAATTTCTTCAACTTTACTTGTTCCAATTTTTTTTCTAAGTTTAATTGAATAGTTTCCTTTAGCTGTTGTTTTTGTCCAATATTCATAAGTATGATCTTTGTAAGGCAAAGACTCATCATCTAATTTTATTCTTCCCTTGATTTCGTCAAATAATTTTTTTTGTAATTTTTTAGTGTCTTTTAAATGATGCTCTGCATAAGAATTTTCCTGATCTAAATATTTTTTTACTTCAGGGTTTAATTTAGATTTATCTTTTAAAACTTCTAAGATATTTTTCTGATGGATCCAGCTATAATTATCTTCCCACTCGACATTGTGACAAGATTTTATCTCTGGTTTTTTTTTTAGATATGGTACTTTCATTTGCTCTAGGAAATATATGAATATTATAATTTATACACTCTTAATTTTAATTATTTTATATTTTTTATTAAGATGGTTCTCTAATGCTGCTCTTAATAAGATGTCAAGGGGACTAAGATTACTATCAATTCTACTATTGGTGATTTTCGCAGTATTATTTGCTATTGGAGGAAAATTTTTACTAACATTACCCTTAACATTAGCAAGTCTAGCTCTTGTAAAGCTTAAAGGTTTGTCCTTAATTCAAATGCTTTCACTTTATAGACTTATTAAAACTTTAAGAAATTCTGGAAGATTTTCTTTTAACCAATCTACGAGCAATAATTCATCATCATTATCTGTTTCAGAAGCATATAAAATATTAAATTTAGATATTACAAAGAAACCTACTAAAGAAATTGTTAATAAAGCTTATTTAAAAATTCAAAAAAAAATTCATCCTGATGTCTCTCCAGAGACTGCAAGATTATCAACTATAGTAAATGAAGCTAAAGAAATTGTTCTTCAAGATATTTCTTAAGATAATATTGATAAAAATTTACTGACTATTTTTTCTGAATTTATTTTATCTTTACCCAATGTATTATGAGAGACCATTTTCTCACCGTCAGGTATAATTGGGTACATGTTTGTTGAATAAGATCCATAAATTAAAGGAGAGTCAGCCATTAATGTAATAGTTTTAACGCCAAGGGCTGAGGATAAATGCGCAAAGCTAGTATCATTACAAATTGCTATATTACAATTTTTTATCAATGGTAAAGTTTCTTTAATTGAATAATTATCTAATGCAACACATTGGTCTTTGAACTCAGTATTTAAGATTTCATTTAAAATTTTCTGTTCACCTTCATCTTTACCAGTAGCCAGAAAAAATCTGCATTTTTTCATATTTTTAATTTTTTTCATAAATTCCAAAAAAGTTTTTGCAGGAATTCTTTTTGTTGGTCCAGATCCACCAATAGCAAGCAGGATATTAATTTCATCTGGTTTGATATTTAACTTTTCAGATGTTTCTCTAATTAAGTTTTTATTAATTTGAATTTCAGGATTTTCATTAACATCAACATCCAAATTATCTTTGATTAATTTTTTTGCAGCACCAATGATATGCTGATTTTTTTTCTCAAAAAGAGGATATTGATAAATTTTTTTAATACCTGCTAATCTTGAGATTAAATTAAATCTTAACGAGGAATTAAAAATAAAAACTTTTTCAAAATTATATTTATTTAGCTCTCCTGCTAATTTGATGGAACCTAATATTCCATCATTTTTTTTTTGGTAAATTACTTGATCGATATAGGTTGTTTGATTTAAAAATTCCTCAGCTTTTGAGCTTGTTTTTGTGAGTAAACTAACTGGAGATTTAAACTTTCTTGATATTCCTTTGATAAATGGAAGATAAATTACCGTATCACCAATACCCATCTTATTTTGAATAGCTAATATTTTCACAAGTAATTTATAAACTTTACTAATTGGTTTTTTTATATAAATTTTCAATATGAGCAAAATTAGTGGGATATATGCTGCTTCTATGTCAATTTTAAATGATGATTTGACATTAAATATTAAAAAAACCATCAAACATGCGGAAATGGTTATAGATAATGGTTGTCATGGGGCTGCAATTTTTGGAAGCACTGGGCAGGCTCAGTTAATTCCTGTTTCAGAAAAAATAGGTCTTTTAAATCAATTGGCACAAAGCAAATATAAAGAAAAATACATGATTGGTACTGGATTAAATTCATTAGGAGAAACTATAAATTTAATGAGAGTTGCAAAATCTTTAAATTTTAAAAAATTTTTAATAATGCCTCCAGCTTATTATAAATACGGTGATAAAGAAGTGATAGAATTTTATAGTAAAATAGCCGAAGCAATTCCTGAGAGTGAAATAATTCTTTATAATTTTGAAAAATTATGTGGTTATAAATTTAGTATGGAGTGTGTTGAAAAGCTTGTGTCAAAATATCCAAAAAATATTGTTGGAGTTAAAGATAGTTCGTATAATTTGTTTGAAAATTTAAAAATAGATAATTTTTCAGTTTTACCAGGATCAGAGTCGAAATTATTAAAAGGGCTTGAATTAGGCTGCTCAGGTATCATTACTGCGACTTGTAATGTAACATCAAAATTAGCAAGAAAAGTATACGATGATTTTCAAAATGGAAATGAGCAAAAAGCCAATCATAAATTATGTGATGTTAGAAGTGTTTTTGAAAAATATAATTTAATATCAGGACTACACACATACTTTGGAAAAAATAATGCATCTTACAAAAATTTATTACCTCCTCTAAGTATTTTAAATTCTGGAGAGGCAGAAGAATTAAATATTAATTTGGAAAGTTTAAATTTTTCAATCAATTCATCTTTGGCAGCTTGATATGCAACTTGCAAGATTTTTAAATAGCGTTTTTAAGAAAGATGGTTTTATATTAATTGATGCAAATTCAAAAAGTTACATCATTGGAAATCCAAAAAAAGAAAATCCTATTAAACTTAAAATATTAAATAAAAAGCTGCACTATAAGTTATTACTTCATCCTGATCTTTATTTTGGTGAAGCATATACTGATGGAGAAGTTGTAATCGAAAATGGAAGTCTTACAGATTTTTTAGATCTTGCACTTATGAATTTTGGAAGAGGAGATCTTAATTTCTTTAGTTATTTAATGAATAGATTAAGAGGATCTTACAGATATCTAACAAATTTTAATTTTATAAAGAAATCAAAAATGAATGTTTCCCATCACTACGATATTTCAGATGATTTATATGATTTATTTTTAGATCCAAAAAGACAATACTCATGTGCTTATTTTAAAAATGAGAATGATACATTAGAGGATGCTCAAAATAACAAAATACAACACATCATAAAAAAATTAAACATTAAGCCAAATCAAAAAGTTTTAGATATTGGTTGTGGCTGGGGATCACTTGCAATTGACATAGCTAAAAGTACTAATTGTGAGGTAACGGGAATAACATTATCTGAAAATCAATTTAATTATTGTAAAAAAAAAGCAAAAGAGCTTAATCTTGAAAATCAACTCAACTTTAAGTTAATTGATTACAGAGAGCTTAATGAAAAATTTGACAGAATAGTTAGCGTTGGAATGTTTGAACATGTAGGCAGAAAATTTTATCGTAAATTTTTCTCCCAGGTCGAAAAAATGCTGAAAGACGATGGGATTTCACTCATACATACGATTGGATCAGTAAATCCACCCCGGGATCCTCATCCATGGATTACAAAATATATTTTTCCAGGTGGATATACGCCAAGTTTAAGCGAGGTTACTACCCCAATTGAAAAAGCTGGATTGATTGTTGCGGATATTGAAGTTTTAAGACTTCATTACTCTCATACTCTGAGACATTGGAAAGAAAACTGTCTTAGAAATAAAGATAAAATAATTCAAATGTTTGATGAAAGATTTTTTAGGATGTGGGAATTCTATCTTGCAGGTTGTGAGATGGCATTTAAATGGGGCGATCAAGTTGTTTATCAATTTCAACTAACAAAAAATTACAGATCTACTCCAGTTACAAGAGACTATATTTATCAATAAATTATTGATAGATATAAATCTTCTTGAAATGAAAAAAAAATCAAAAAAATCAAAAAAATCAAAAAAAATTAAAAAAAAGGTTAAACTTAAAAATGTCAGAAATACCAAAACATTAAGAAAAAAAGTAAAAAAAAATATTTCTAAAATAAAAAATAAACCTAAAATAAAAAATAAATTAAAAAAAAATAAAGTTAAGAGTTATAAAAAAATTAAAAAATCTATTACTGTCAAAGTAAAAAAAAAAGATAGTTTTATTTTAAAACTAATTAATTTTCAAAATTCACTTAAGCCTGAATTTAAAATAAAATTAAATTTAAATTTTGAAAAATATATTCAAGGTTTTTTTGACAAAATTGCTAATACTATCGATCAGTACAGAGTAATTAAAAAAGATGAAGCCAGAAGAATAAAAGTAGAAAAACAAGAAAACGAAAGAATAGAAAAAATTAAGAGAGAAGAGGAAAAACAAAAACAAGAAGATTTAAAATTTAAATTAAAAGAAGAGACATTAAAAGAAGAAATCAAAATTGAAAAACAAAGAACAAAAGACATAAAATTATTCTTACGAAAAGAGCAAGCATTATTAAGAATTGAACAGGCTGAGAAACAAAAACAATTTTTACAAAAATTAAGATTAGATAAACAAATTGAAAAATTTAGAGTTAGAGAAGTTAAAGAATTAGAAAAACTTGAAAAAATTTCTTTAAAAGAGAAAAGGGAGGATTATGCTGGTCTTCAACAAAGAATAGAAAAATTAAAAGAGAAATATCGAGTAATAAGAGACCAAAAAATTAAGGAAAGGGTGGAGGCTCTAGGAGTAAAAATTCAAGGAGACGAAGATAGAGAAACGCTTCTTCAAAAAGAAAAAGAATACACAATAGCAAGACAAAAAATAGAATTCTCTTTGGAAAGTTTTTATAGAAGTGCAAGTAGTTTAGTTTTCCAATTAAACAAAAGACACGTAACAAGACATATGTCGATTTTCAGGTGTATCGATAGAAGATTTGAGACAGGTGAGATTTTTGTTAAATGGGATGAAGCAGCTGATGATGAATGGTTATTATTGATATACATTAAAAATAATTCACCAGACGAAGGTATAGTTATTGAAGACAAAACAAATCCTGAAAAAAATATTTCTCATGAATTCAAAAATAATGAAATTTTCAAGGCATCAGACACTATGGTAGACTCCTTAACTCAGCTTATTGGGAGAAAAAGAGCCAAAAATGTCAATTAATAGAACTAAATACATTTGGTAGTATTAACAATGCTTTTTGGAATTATTTTAATGGTTACTCTCTTCATAATTTTAACTTACGTTCTTTCATGGATAAAGTATTTTAATAGTCTGGATCCTAGACTAGGTCAATCAACTTGGCGGTGGAGCTATGATTACCCAGTAATTGGAGTAAGAGACTTTTCAGATTTAGATGATAGAGAGTTTGTTAAGTTAAGAAGAAAAAGAAATAGAATAATAACATTGATGTACTCTATTGTATTAATAATGTTTATGCTCTCAATGTCATTACTAAGTGAAATAATGATATTTTTTTTAGCTTAGTTTCTCAATTGTTTCTTATTTTTGAGATATAGAAAATAAGCAACAATCTCATATACATAATTAAAAATTGTAAAAATTATTGGAAGTTTAAAAAATTTATATAAAAATCTATATTTAGGTATTTTCTGCCAAACATACAAAAAAGCTTCAGCTCCCTCTAAAACTTTATCGTTATCTCTCACATGTAAACGTCTCAAAAGCTGCTTATTATTTTTGTTTGTCTCTTTTTCTGCCATTTCATTGTTAGTGATATCTATCCAATCTATTTCCTCTACTTTTTCTTTTTTATATAAATTTATTTCAGATCTACAAATTTTACAGGAATTGTTGAAATATACTTTCATATTAAAATAATTATCCTTTAACAGGCTTTTGTACATGTGTAAAAAGAGCAGTTGAAAAGAGAATATAAACCTTTATGTAATTCTTATGAGTAATTTCTTTGATAAATCAGATTTGGCAAGAAAAGATGCTGAAAATATAGTCTCAGATACTTTAAAAAATTGTGACGATGGAGAGTTGTATTTAGAGGACTCAAAGTCAGAGTCAATAATCTTAGATGACAATAAAATTAAGAGCTCGAATTATAGTTCAGACTTAGGTTTTGGATTTAGGGCTGTCTCAGAGGAAGTAGTTGCTTACTCCTACTCAAATGAAATATCAAAGGAATCTTTGAAAAATTCAGCAGAAAATCTTCAGTCAACACTTAAATCAATTAAAGGTACTTATAAGAGTGAGATACCAAAATCTAATAAAAAATTTTATGATGATATAAATCCCATAGAACAAAAAACTTTAAATTCAAAGCTGGAAGTTTTAAATAAAGTTAACGATTATTTAAGAAAAAAAGATGGAGCTGTAAAACAGGTTACAGCAAATTTTTTAGGTGAACATAAATCAATTGAAATAATCAGATCAGGTGGTGAGGCAATTACGGACATTAGACCATTAATTAGATTTAATGTTTCAGTAATGCTTGAAAAAAATGGCAGAAAAGAAACAGGTGTGTATGGCATTGGAGGCAGACAGTCTTATGATGATTATCTAAAAAATGATAATTGGAAAAGTGTGTGTGAAGAGGCTTTTAGAATTGCTTCAGTAAATTTAGAAAGTAAACCCGCACCAGCTGGTGAAATGAAAGTTGTTTTAGGACCAGGTTGGCCAGCAATACTTATTCATGAAGCTATAGGACATGGTTTAGAGGGTGATTTTAATAGAAAAAAAACTTCAGCATTTCATAACCTTATGGGGCAAAAAGTTGCAAGTGAAGGGGTCACAATTGTTGATGATGGCACGATAGATAATAGAAGAGGTAGTCTTACTATAGATGACGAAGGTACACCAACTGAAAAAACTGTTTTAATTGAAAACGGAATTTTGAAAAATTTTATGCAAGACCGACTGAATGCTCGTTTAATGAAAACAAGATCAACTGGCTCAGGAAGAAGAGAAAACTACAGACACGTAGTTCTACCGAGAATGAGAAATACAATGATGTTAAGTGGAAAGCAAACTCAAGATGAGATGATCAAATCTGTTGATAAAGGTATTTTTGCAGTTAGCTTTGGGGGTGGACAAGTAGATATTACCTCAGGAAAATTTGTTTTTAATTGTACAGAGGCCTATGAAATTTTTAATGGAAAAATTGGTTCACCAATAAAGGGAGCAACATTAATAGGAGATGGCCCATCAATTTTAAAGGAAGTTTCAATGGTTGGTAATGACATGAAAATGGATCCAGGAATTGGAACTTGTGGAAAAGCAGGTCAAGGAGTTCCAGTCGGTGTAGCGCAGCCATCCATACTAATTGATAAGATGACAGTTGGTGGAACAAAGCTTTAAGTAATGATTAAAGATCACAAGTTTTTAAATGCTAAAGCTTCTTTTTGTTTAGATATAGCAAAAAAACTTGGAGCAACTGATGCTAGTGTAACGATAGGACATGGAGTCTCAGAAACTGTTAACTTTAGAAACAAAAAATTAGATGAGTCTAATAGATCTGACGATTTAGCATTTAGTATTGATATTTACATAGGTAAAAAAAAATCTTCAATTTCTTCCTCAAACTTATTAGATGATAATTTAAAAAATCTTATTGAAAAATGTTTTGAAACTACAAAAAATACACCAGAGGATGAATTTAATTCGTTGCCAGATAAAAATCTATTAGCAAAAAACATAAAAAATTTAAATTTATTTGATGAAACTCACGTAAAAAATGAAAAAAAAATTAGTTATTTAAAAGAGCTAGAAGATACAGCGTCTGAAGATAAAAAAATAATTAATACAGAGTCCAGTTTTACTGAAAATAAATCAAATTATCTTTTAGCAAATAGTGATGGCTTTTGTGGGAGTTTTAAAAAATCATCATTTTCAGCTTCATGTGTAACAGTTGCTAAAGATGAGAAAAGTATGGAGAGAGACTATGAATATTCCAGTAAAAGATTTTTTAGTGAAATAAAAGATCCAAAAGTTCTTGGTAAATTAGCAAGTCATCAAACAATAAGAAAACTTGGTCCAGATAAAATAGGAAGCGAAAAATTAAGTATAATTTTTGATAAAAGAATCGCTAAAAATATTTTAAATGCTTTTGCAGGTGCGATATCATCTTCAGCTATTGCAAGAGGAACATCATTCCTTAAGGACAAAGTGAATAAACAGGTATTTTCTGACCGAATAAATATTGTTGATAAGCCAGATATTATCAAAGGTTTAGGGTCCCGAAATTTTGATGCAGAGGGAGTAAAATCTGAAACCTTAAATCTGGTGGAACAGGGCATTTTAAAAAATTATCTTTTAGACACTTATAATGGCAAAAAATTAAACTTAAAATCTAATGGAAGAGCAGGAGGAACTACAAATTTATACTTAGAAAATGGAAAAGTAACTTTTGAGGAATTGTTAAAGAGTAATTCAAAAAGTATTTATGTTACTGAAACTATAGGTCATGGAAGTAACTTAGTAACTGGAGACTACTCAGTAGGTGCAACAGGTTTTTTGGTTGAAGATGGTGAATTTAAATATCCTGTTAGTGAAATAACAATTGCAGGAAATTTTAAGGATATGTTTAAAAATATATTTTTAGCAAATGATTTAGATTTTGAATATTCTACGAACTCACCAACCATGATGATTGAAGGCATGACAGTTGCTGGTAAATGAGAAATTTTTGTGTAATTGGCTCAGGAATTTCTGGAGCGACTATCGCTAATCTTCTAAGCAAAAAACACTCTGTAGATTTGTATGATAAGGCAAGAGGACCTGGTGGCAGATCTTCATTCAAAAGAATAGATGAAAAGAGAGGATTTGACCATGGGGCTCAATATTTTTCTCCAAAAAGTGTGGAGTTTAAGAAGTTTACAAAAATGCTTATAGAGAAAAAAATACTAAAACTTTGGGGTGGAAATCATAAATTTTTAAGTGACAAAAAAAAAGAAAACAAAAAGCACATCAAGATTATTGGCACAAAAGGAAATAGCGATATTAGCAAATATCTATTAAAGGATATTAAGTGTAATTTTCAGACTGAGCTTAAAAAAATAAGTTTTTCAAATAAAAAATGGAATTTAACATTTAGCGATGGAATGATTAAGACTTACGAAAATTTAATTTTAACTTGTCCATTTCCTCAATTAAAAAAATTATCTAAAAAATATATTCAAAATTCTTTCATCAGAGAAAAAATTAAGATGGATGCTAATATCACTGTTTTAATAGAAATAAAAAAAACTAATTTAAATTTAAGTAGTTTTTTATTTAATGATAAAATTTTAGGTTGGGCTGGTTATGAAAATAGCAAGAAAAGATTTAAGAGTAAAACTGATCTTTGGACTTTACAAAGTACTTTTAATTGGGCAAATAAAAAAATAAAACAAAATAAAGTAAATAAAAAAATTAATTCCAAAATTTTGATCAATAAATTTTTTCAATTATCAGGAATAAAGAGAACAAAAATACTTTTTTCATTAAATCATGGATGGATGTATTCTTCAAATTCAAACCCTTTAAAATTAAAAAGTTATTGGAATTCTAAATTAAATCTAGGTGTATGTGCAGATTGGTTTAATGGACCAAGATTTGAGTCAGGATGGATAAGTGCAAATGATCTATATAAGAAAATAAATAGGTAAATTACTCGTAATTTTTTAATCTATATTCCCAATTTCCCATTCTTTGATAAGTAACTTTTACTATTAAAGAAGTTTTTTTATCCAACCAAATATCAAAATTTAATCTTTTATCATCTGGAAGAGTCATATTTTTGGAGGTTAATTTGAAATGATCAGTCTCATATTCTTTACCATAAATTATAATTTTTTCTTTTCCAACGAAAGTAACTATCTGTTCTTTTATACTACCTGATATTGGGCTTATTTGGCTACTAGCTTGCAATATTTTATGACTCCACCAGTTTCCAATAGCATTTTCAAGTGGAGCCTCACCAGAGAAAGAGGAGCCCACAATATCAAATTTTTTGGTTTTTTTATTTAAGGTTAAGTTTACAAATTTTTCTTTTTTATTCTGTAGGGTTTTTGAGTTAAAAGAAATTAATTGATCTTTTAAATATTTTTCTTCTCCAATACCCTCTACTTCGAAAACTTTTGCTCCCAAAAGTTTTACCACAAATTTGAACTGGTTAGTTACCAGAGTAATATTGTTTTTTTGTGAAAAAAAGTAATAATTATAACCAATCAATTCATTATTTCTTAAAATTTCCATCTCAATTTTTTTATAGTTACTGTAATGACCAACATGAGCATATGAGGTAAAACAAATAAAAATAAATATGATGCTGAGACTGATCTTTTTCATTATAAGCAAGTATTAATAATTTTATAAGTAGCAGTATAATATGTTTTTATCTATTAAAAATATCCCCAAAGTATATTGGAGCTCAGATAAAAGCTTTAACTTCAAACCAAAATTTTCAACCTCATTTTTTTTAATTTTTGGTTTAATTATATTTGGTTTCGGAGAGGGATTATTAATATTGTCAACTACAGGAAATTCTCCCTGGTCTGTACTAGCAGAGGGAATATCAAAAAATTCTAAATTGTCTATAGGTGCAGCAACATTTCTAGTTAGCGTAAGTGTTCTTTTTTTGTGGATATTTCTTAGACAGAAGCCAGGCTTAGGTACAATTTTTAACATAATTATTATTTCTGGAATGATAGATGTTACCTTATATTTTTTTGATCCACCTTCATCAAATTTATTAAAATATCTATTAGCAATATTTTCGGTAATGTTAGTTGGTTTAGGTAGTGGTATTTATTTAGTAGCAAATCTTGGACCAGGTCCAAGAGATGGATTGATGACTGGTCTAACAAAATTAACAAACTTACCTATTGCTTTAGTCAGAGCATGTTTAGAAATTTCAGTTGTAATAGCTGGATGGTATCTAGGTGGAACGGTAGGTGTTGGAACTTTGATTTTTGCTTTTGGAATCGGTCCCTGTGTTGCTTTTGGATTATTTATTGTTAATAAAATTTTTAGTTAGGCTGCTGCCCCAGATTTTTCACTTCTTTTCCTTTCATGGGGATCAAGAATAGATTTTCTTAGTCTACAAGATTCAGGAGTAATTTCTAATGCTTCATCTGTATTAAGCATACTAAGTTGCTCCGCAATAGACATTTTTCTCACTGGAGTGAGAACAACGTTTTCGTCAGTTCCCTGTGTTCTCATATTTGTTAATTTTTTCCCCTTCATCACATTGATTATCATATCGCCTGGTTTTGGAGACAATCCAACTATCATTCCAGGATAAACAGGATCATTATGTGTTACGAACATCTCTCCTCTGGCCTGTAAGTTAAATATAGCAAAAGCTACTGCTTTACCCTGCTCCATTGCAATTAAAGCCCCGTTTCTTCTTCCCTCCATTTCACCTTCAAAAGGTCCATAGCTATGAAAAATTCTATTAATAACTCCGTTACCTTTGGTTAGGGTTAAAAATCTACTTGTGTAACCCATTAAACCTCTCGTTGGTGCGTGAAAAATAAGTCTTTTTTTATCTTTCCCGGTATCTTTTAAATCTATTAGTTTACCTTTTCTTCTGTTCATCGAGTCTATTACTTTTGAGGAGTATTCTTCGTCTAAATCCATCGTAATTTCTTCTATAGGTTCAAGTTTTTTTCCACTTTCATCTGTTTGATAAAGAACTTTAGGAGGACTAACTGTCATTTCAAATCCTTCTCGTCTCATTTGGGTAAGTAAAATTTCTAACATAAGCTCACCTCTACCACTTACAACAAACGAGTCGTTACCGTCATTTTCAGCAAAAGTAATTCCAACATTATTTTGAGCTTCCAGAAGAAGTCTATCTCTTATTTGAGTGCTCGTAAGTTTTTTACCTTCTTTACCCGCAAGAGGAGATGTATTAACTGTTATAGTTATAGACATTGTAGGTGGATCTATTGGTGTTGCTGAAATAGGTTCATTTACATCTAAATCACAAATAGTGTCTGCAACATTAGCCTTTTCTAATCCAGCTATTACTACAATATCCCCAGCCTCACCAACTTCAATTGGTACTTTTTTAGTTCCCTCATATCTAAAAATTTTAGTCAGTTTCCCTTCATCTACTTTTTCACCTTTTAAATTAATTGCTTTTATTGACTGATTAGCTTTAGCAGTTCCTTGGGTAATTCTGCCTACTAAGCTTCTTCCTAAAAAACTATCTGCATAAAGAAGTGTGGACAACATTGCAAAAGGTTTTTCTTTTTCAAATTTTGCTGGTTTTACATGATTAAGAATTAAATCCAGAAGTGGATTTAAATTCTCCCTAGGTCCGTTCACTTCTGTGTCCGCCCATCCAGATCTACCACTTGCATATAAAACTGGAAAATCTAGTTGCTCCTCATTTGCATCTAGGCTTACAAATAAATCAAATGTTTCATCTAGAACTTCATTAGCTCTTTGATCAGCCTTATCAAGTTTGTTAATTACAACAATTGGTTTTAGTCCTTGTTTTAAAGCCTTAGATAAAACAAATTTTGTTTGAGGCATCACTCCTTCTGCTGAGTCTATAAGGAGCAGAGCACCATCAGCCATACTTAAAACTCTTTCAACTTCTGCTGCAAAGTCTCTGTGACCTGGTGTATCAATTATGTTAATTCTCGTATCTTTCCAATTAATTGAAGCAGGTTTAGCTAAAATTGTAATTCCTCTTTCTTTTTCTAATTCACCAGAGTCCATTAATCTTTCATCAACCACTTCGTTTTCTCTAAATGATCCACTTTGCTTCATTAAATTATCAATCAAAGTAGTTTTGCCATGGTCTACATGAGCAATAATTGTGATGTTTCGAATATCATTTTTCATAAAATGTGGTTCTTATACCTATTTAATTATTTTTTGAAACTTAAAAAAAACTAATGTTTAGTGAAGATTTTATTAAATTTTTTATGTTTAGTTTACTTTTTTTTGCTTTTCTTTTTTAAGTTTTCTTTTTTCTTTAAAACTTAATTTTGCTTTTTTTTTTATACTAGAGTCTTTAAATGATTTCCCACTATATCGCTTTGACACAATATCTACCTATAATAATTTTTAAAATAAAGATATAATTATCTTTCTTATAAATAATATATTGATTTTTTTTTTCATTTATTAATAATTAGATTATACCGGCTAGATGTATATAAAAGTTTTTGTTATAAAATCACGTATTTTATATATATAACTTAATACAATTTTGATAATTAATACGATTAATTACCTTATGTTATTGAACAAAAAAAAAATTAATAAGTTTGTATTATTTTTTATAATTTTTTTTGTTCATCAGTTTATCTTTCAAAAATTTTTTCCAAATAACAAAGAGCTTTTAGGACATGATTATGAATATTTTTTACCAAATTTCATGTTTGGTAAAATTTGGTTTGCAAATAATTTATTAAGTATTCCTTGGTTTACTCCAAGTTTTTGTTGCGGAATACCTTTTTACCCTGATCCGCAGACAATGTTTTATTCTTTACAACAATTATTTTACATTATTTTTGAACCTATATTTGCAACAAAAATATTATTTTTTTATTTTTCTCTGGTTGCTTATGTTGGAATGTTTTTGCTTTTGAAGAAGAGTTTTCATTTTAATTATTACCTGTCTTTGTTGGGTGCAACATTATTTTTTTTTAACGGTTTTTTTGTTTATAGAACGATTATTGGTCATCTTGGGTATGTAAATTTTATATTTGTTCCATTTTATTGTTTTCTTTTAATTTCAAGTATTACTCATTTAAATATTAATCTTAGAAAAATTTATTTATTCTCATCTGCAATAATATTAAGTTCCTTATTCTATTCAGGCACTGGTTCTTTAATATTTGTAATTATTTTTTGTATAATCACTACATTATTAATTTTTAGTATTAAAAATAAAAATTTTTATTTATTATTTGTAGGACTTTCAAAATCTTTGTTTTTAACTTTTTTACTTTCCTTGTCTAAAATAAGTGCAAGTTTTTTTTTTTTAAAAAATTTTGAACGAATAAATCAGCCTTTGTTTTTTGAAAACACATATGATTATATCTATTCAACATTGAAATCCTTATTTTTTTTCCCAGACAGTGTACATTTTAATGAAACAGTAACAAATAAAGTCATTTCTTCAATTGGAGTTCATGAACTGGAATTCGGTATAACAATTGTTCCATTACTAGCTATTCTTTTGTTGTTTATTAATTTTAAAAAAATAATTAACTTACAGTATATTTATAAATTAATTTTATTATCCATTTTTATTATTATAATACCCCTATCTTTAAATGCAGGATATTTTTCAATAAATAAAATTTGGAGTTCCATCCCTGTTATTGGAAGCACTTGGGTTCAGATAAGATGGAATATTTTATATATTGTTCCATTAATTATTTTTTCATTAGTAATTTTTAACTCAACTTCCTTTATTAAAAAAAATAATTATTTTGTGGTTATTTTAATTTTTGTAGTTGTTATTCAAAATATTATATACGATAAAAAATATTACCATAATCAATTTTATAATCCTAAAAATATGATACAGTTTTCAAAGGTGATTAATGGTGACGATATTAGTAATTATTCAATTAAAAAAATATCAACTTATATCAATAAAAATAACAAAATTATTCGAAAACAAAGAAATGATCATTTTAAAAATGGGGCTTCATCTTACTTTTGTTATCAACCAATTTTTGGATATGGATTACAAAAATTTCCCAAAAATAATTTAATTTTTGATAAAAAAGTCAATATTTCAAATGATATTTCGTTACTGACCGGTGATGTTCAGCTTAACAAGAGTAAAGAGAATTTTAATTTTCTTAATCCTTCCTGTTTTTTATTCCCTAATGAAAATGAATGTAAACCAGGCGATTTATTCAGAAAAGATCAAGAGAATAATTTATTTAATTTTCTTAAATATAAAAAAATAATTTTTAAGAAAAATATTTTACAAAATATATCTGATTATATTAGCTTAATAACTTTTTTAATTTTATTATTTTTTTTAATGTTAAATTTGTATTTTTTTATTCACAAAGAAAATATAAAATAATTTTATTAGTGACTAATATTAAAAATGTATGGTTTAAGCTAAAAAAAACCCCCGAAAGATTAATTCCGAGGGTTTAAATTTTTCTAGGTAACTAGACAGTTTGGAATGGTTTTACATTCCCATGCCACCCATGCCACCCATGCCGCCCATTCCACCAGGCATACCAGCGGGCATTCCACCACCAGCATCTTTTTCTTCTGGTTTGTCAGCAATCATTGCTTCTGTAGTTACTAATAATCCAGAAATTGATGCAGCATCTTGTAGAGCTGTTCTCACAACTTTAACTGGATCAATGATACCTTTAGCAAACATATCGCAATATTCTTCGCTTTGTGCGTCATATCCATGAGTTTTTTTCTTTTGCTCTAACAATTTGCCAACAACAACTGAACCGTCTACACCAGCATTTTTAGTTATTTGTCTAATAGGAGCTTCTAAAGCTTTTCTCACAAGTTCAACACCAGCTTTTTGATCATCACCTTTAGCTTTGACCTTTTCTAAGTCTTGAGCAGCATAAAGAAGCGCGCATCCGCCACCTGTTACAATACCTTCTTCAACAGCAGCTCTAGTTGCATTTAAAGCATCCTCAACTCTATCTTTTCTTTCTTTAACTTCTACTTCCGTAGCACCACCAACTTTGATGACTGCAACACCACCCGCAAGTTTAGCAAGTCTTTCTTGAAGCTTCTCTCTATCGTAGTCAGAGGTTGTTTCATCAACTTGTTGTTTAATTGAGCCACATCTTGCTTCAATATCAGATTTTTTACCACTACCACTTACAATGGTACTATTATCTTTATCTACTTTAATTTTTTTGCAAGACCCGAGATCCTCAAGTTTAACATTTTCAAGTTTAATCCCTAAATCCTGAGAGATAACCTGTCCACCAGTTAGAATAGCAATATCTTCTAGCATTGCTTTTCTTCTATCACCAAAACCTGGTGCTTTCACTGCTACAACTTTTAATCCACCTCTTAATTTGTTTACTACTAAAGTTGCTAAAGCTTCACCTTCAACATCTTCAGAAATAATCATTAGTGGTCTTCCAGATTGCACAACTGCTTCTAAAAGAGGAACCATTGGTTGTAAGTTTGTTAATTTACTCTCATGAAGTAAAATATAAGGATTATCTAACTCTGTAGTCATCTTATCACTATTAGTTATAAAGTATGGTGATAAGTACCCCCTATCAAATTGCATACCCTCAACAACATCTAACTCAGTATCTATCCCTTTTGCTTCCTCAACAGTGATAACACCTTCGTTACCAACTTTTTGCATTGCTTTAGCAATCATTGAACCTATTTCTTTATCACCATTTGATGAAATTGTACCAACTTGAGCTATTTCATCACTATCTTTAACTTTTTTAGCGGATGATATCAGATTTTCTTTTACAGCTTCTACAGCAGAGTCTATTCCTCTTTTTACATCCATTGGATTCATTCCAGCAGTAACATACTTAACACCTTCTGTTACAATTGCTTGAGCTAAAATAGTTGCCGTGGTTGTTCCGTCTCCAGCTTCTTCATTTGTTTTGCTAGCAACTTCTTTAACCATTTGAGCACCCATGTTCTCAAACTTGTCATCAAGATCAATTTCTTTTGCAACTGATACACCATCTTTTGTAATTCTTGGAGCACCGTAAGATTTGTCCATAACAACATTTCTTCCTTTTGGACCTAAAGTGACTTTAACAGTATCAGCTAAAATATTCACTCCTCTCATCATTGCTGCTCTTGCTTCAGCGTCAAATTTAATTAGTTTTGCCATTTTATTTTTCTCCTTTAAATTAAATTACTTACCTGAAATACCCATAATGTCTGACTCTTTCATTATGCTGTATTCTTTACCATCAATTTTGACTTCAGTTCCAGACCATTTGCCAAATAAAACTTTGTCACCAACTTTAACATCCATTGGAATTAACTTTCCATCTTCTGTTTTAGCACCACCACCAATTGCAACCACTTTTCCTTCTTGAGGTTTTTCTTGAGCTGTATCTGGAATGATAATTCCACCAGCAGTTTTTTCACTGCTATCTAAAACTTCTATTAGCACTCTGTCGTGTAACGGTTTAAACTTCATAAATCTCCTTTATAATTCTATATAAATATGGACCTCATATAGATATTACGCTGTCTATTTCAAGATTAGATATTTGATTAGGCGCTAATAATCCTAGGAAATTGTGGATTTTATGGTTTATACCTTAATTAATGACTAAAAATTTAGATTCTGTTGGTCTTAGTTCAATTGCCCATAATTATGATCTATTTTATATAGATTTATGGGGAGTTATTCATAATGGCATAAAACTGTATGAGGGTGCGATTAACACTCTTAAGGAGCTTAAAAAAAAAAATAAAGATTTTGTTCTATTAACTAATGCACCTAGACCAAATGAAACTGTAAAAAATTTTTTAGAAAAAATGGGTATGGAAGAACAGTTTAGAAATCATGTTTTTACATCGGGAGAAGCTGCACTAAATTATCTAAAAAAATCATATTTATCCAAAAAATTTTTTCATATCGGGCCACCAAGAGACTTTGATTTATTTAACCCTTTTAAAAAAAACAAATCAAGTGATCTAGCTGAAAGTGAATATTTATTATGCACTGGACTATTTGATAATCATAATAAAGATTTAAATCATTATAAAAATATACTTGAGGCGCATACTCATAAAGAGATGATATGCACCAACCCTGATTTGATTGTCGATCGAGGCAATGTCAGAGAATTATGCGCAGGTTCTGTTGCTATGGTCTTTGAAAAGATGGGTGGAAAGGTAGTATATTTTGGAAAACCATATGCTGAAGTTTATAATCAATCAATTAATAACTTTAAAAAAAAAACTCTAGCTATAGGAGATAATTTAAATACTGATATTAAAGGTGCTAATTTATTGAATTACGACTCTTTGTTAATTTCTAATGGTATTCATAAATTAGAAATTTTTAATAAAGGTATTTTAGAGGTTTCTAAAGAATATGAAACAGTTGTAAACTTTACTCAGTCGGATCTTAAATGGTAAAATTATATAAAAATTTTAATATAAAAAAAAACCATAAAAATTCATTAATTTTAATAGGAAATTTTGATGGTGTTCATTCAGGACATCAAAAATTATTTAAATTAGCTAAATTATATAAAAAAAAATATAAGATAAAAATTGGAGTAGTTAACTTTGACCCCATGCCTAAGATGTTTTTTAATAAATTACTTAAAAATTTTAGGATAACTAGTATTAATCAAAAAATTGAATTGCTAAGTAAACTCAAAGTAGATTTTATTATAACTAAGAAATTTGATAAACAGTTTTCTAAAACCAAGTCACTTAGTTTCATTAAAGAAATTTTAAATAAAAAATTAAAATCAAAGTTTATATTTGTTAGTAATAATTTTAGATTTGGTAATAAAAGAGAAGGAAATGTAAATTTATTAATTGAAAATGAAAAAAAATTCAATTTTAAAGTTGTAAAACCAGAACCATTAATTAAACAACAAAAAATAATTTCATCTACATTAATTAGGAGTCTTTTAGAAAAAGGATATTTAAAAAAAGCAAATAAGCTTTTAGATAGAAACTGGACTATTGATGGAAAAGTTCAGAAAGGAAGACAGATTGGTAAAAAAATTGGTTTTCCAACATGCAACATAGATATTAAAGATTATGTTTTAGCTAAACCTGGTGTTTATGCAGTAAGAGTATTAAAACCTAATAATTCTAATTATTTAAGAGGAATAGCAAATCTTGGATATAGACCAACATTTAATCAGAAAAAAATCTTATTAGAGGTCCATTTATTTAATTATTCTGGAAATCTATATAATAAACACTTATCAGTGGAGTTTTTAAAGTTTATTAGAAAAGAAAAAAAATTTAAAAATGTTAATCAATTAAAGTCTCAAATTAAAAAAGATTTAAATATTGCTAAAAAAACTAGATGAGTAATTCTCAAATAAACCTTCCTAAAACAGCTTTTTCAATGAAAGCTAATTTGCCTGTAAGAGAGCCAGAAATTTTAGAATATTGGCAAAAGATTAATCTTTATAAAGAATTAAGAAATTCAAGCAAAGGAAAAGAAAAATTTGTTCTCCACGATGGTCCTCCATATGCAAATGGTAATATACATATGGGAACTGCTCTAAACAAAATTTTAAAAGACATTATCGTAAAATTCCATCAAATGGATGGCAAAGACTCTATTTATGTTCCTGGTTGGGATTGCCATGGTTTACCGATTGAGTGGAAAATAGAGGAGCAATACAAAAAAAATAAAAAAAATAAGAATGATGTTCCCATAGTAGAGTTTCGAAAAGAATGCAGATCATTTGCAGAAAAATGGATCGAGGTACATAAAGGTCAATTTAAACGTTTAGGAGTAGTGGGTGATTGGGAAAATTATTATTCAACTATGAGTTTTGATGCTGAAGCTCAAATTGTAAGAGAGCTTGGAAAGTTTTTAAAAGAAGGAAGTCTATATAGGGGTTTTAAGCCAGTATTATGGTCTACTGTTGAAAAGACTGCTTTAGCAGATGCTGAAGTTGAATATCAAGATCATAAGTCAGATACTATTTATACGTCTTTCCCTATCAAAACATCTAACTTAAAAGATCTTGTGGGTAGTGAGATAATTATTTGGACTACAACCCCTTGGACAATTCCAGCAAATAAGGCGTTAGCTTACAATGAAGCTCTTGACTACATTCAGTTGGAATTAAAAGACGATAGTGACTTTAAAAATAGAAAAATTATAGTTGCTGAAGCTTTACTGCAGTCGGTAATTAATGACTGTAAAATAAAAAATTATAAAAAAATAAAAATATTTAAAGGTAAGGAATTAAAAGAAACTATCTGTAATCACCCTTTTTTAGATCTAGGTTATGATTATGATATCCCAATGTTAGAAGCTAGGTTTGTAACAACTGAGCAGGGAACCGGCATTGTTCATTGCGCTCCAAGTCATGGACCTGATGATTTTAATTTATGTTTAAATAACGGAATTAAAGCAATTGAAACAGTTGATGGAGATGGAAAATATACAAAACATGTAAGCTTATTTGAAGGTATTCATATTTTTAAAGCAAACCCAATAGTAATTGAAAAACTTAAAGAGCAAAAAAAATTACTATCAAATGGGGAGCTTATGCACTCCTATCCACATTCTTGGAGATCAAAAGCTCCACTAGTTCATAGAGCCACTCCTCAATGGTTTATATCCATGGAAAGCCATAAGTTGAGAGATAAAGCTTTGAAAGCAATTAATGATACAACTTTTTATCCTAGCAAGGGAAAAGAGAGATTAAAATCAATGATAGAGACTAGACCAGATTGGTGTGTATCAAGACAAAGAGTGTGGGGCGTTCCTCTTCCAATTTTTGTTAATAAAAAAACCAAAGAAATCTTAGTAGATGATAAAGTTAATGAAAATATTGCATCTATTTACGAAAAAGAGGGTTCAGATTGTTGGTTTTCAGATGATCCTCAAAGATTTTTAGGAAACAAATACAAAGCTGAGGATTATGAAAAGCTGAGCGATATTGTTGAGGTTTGGTTTGATAGTGGATCCACGCACTCATTTGTTCTTGAAAAAAGAGAAGACTTAAAGTGGCCAGCATCCATGTATTTAGAAGGATCAGATCAACATAGAGGCTGGTTTCATTCTTCTTTATTAGAGTCGTGTGGCACTAGAGGAAGAGCACCATTTGAAAATATTTTATCCCATGGATTTGTAGTGGACGGCAAAGGATTAAAAATGTCAAAATCTCTAGGAAATGTAATTGCTCCAGAAGATATTTTAAAAAAATATGGTGCAGATATTTTAAGAATTTGGGTAGCATCATCAAACTATTCGGAGGATCTAAGAATCGACTATTCAATTCTTGACCAACATGCTGAATCTTATAGAAAAATAAGAAACACATTCAGGTACTTGCTTGGGAATATTAAAGATAATTTTGAAGAAATAGATTTTAAAAAAGTAGATTTAAATGAATTACCTGAACTGGAACAATTTATGTTGCATAAGCTGTATTCTTTGGATGTTAAATTTAAAAAATATTTTAAAAATTACGATTTTCATAATTTATATAAAGAGTTGCTTAATTTTTGTACAGTAGATTTATCTGCATTTTATTTCGATATAAGAAAAGACTCATTATATTGCGACCTCATAGACTCAAAAAATAGAAAATCTACTATACTATTGTTAAACATTATTTTGAATTCATTATTAAAATGGTTTGCACCAATTTTATCTTTTACAACTGAAGAAATATATAGATTAATATTTAAAGATAGCAAAAGCATTCATTTAGAAAAATTTTTAAATTTCCCAAATAATTTTGAGAATGAAAAATTGTATCAAAAATGGTTAGAGCTTATTAAAATTAGAAATATTTGTAATATCAGTATTGAAGAAAAACGAGCTAATAAAGAAATTGGATCAAGTTTAGAGGCAGACTTAAATATACATCTAGACAAAAAATTAGAAGAAATTACTAAAAACATAGATTTTTCAGAACTATGTATAACATCGAAAGCTCAAATTTCTTTTAAGGAAAAAATTGAAACAAGTGCACAAACTACAAAAGCTAAAGGAAAAAAGTGTACTTTGTGTTGGAAAATTGTTGAAAATGCTTGTGATAGAACTAATTGCCCCAAAAATAATTGATGAGCATTATTAGGAATAGTAAAGCAATTTATATTAATTTAATAATTATTTTTCTAATTTTTATTTTAGACAGATTAACCAAGATTTATATAATTTACTTAGATAAAATAAATAGTGGTTCTGAAATATATTTATCAAAATATGTAAATATCTATCTAATTTGGAATGAGGGAATAGCGTTTGGACTTTTTTCTTTGGATGAAAAAAATCTTTATAACTATTTAACAATATTCATATTCATCATAGTACTTTTAATACTTTTTTGGATAATTAAAAGTAAGGGTATTCAAAAGTATGCATTATTGATGATTTTTGGAGGTGCACTGGGAAATTTATATGATCGAATTTTTTATAGAGCTGTACCTGATTTTATAGATTTACATATAAATAATTTTCACTGGTTCATATTTAATATCGCTGATATATTTATAACAAGTGGTGTGTTTCTTATGATTTTATCAGAATTTATTGTTAAAGGTAGACATGAAAAAATTTAAAATAATTTTTTTTATTATATTTGTTACATATTTTTTTTATGGTTGTGCTACTATGAAAAAAGGCTTTGAATCTCAAAGAAAAAATAGCACTGATGAGTTTTTAGTTGAAAAAAAACAACCGTTAGTAATGCCACCAGATTTTGAAAAATTGCCTATTCCAAGCCAAAACCAGAAAATTAGTCAACAAGAAAATATCAATCAGATAGAGGAACTTATAGTTACAGATAATTCTGTAGACACAAATGCTCAAAATTCTGTTAATTCAAATCAAAAAACTGAAAACTTTATTTTAGATAAAATTAAAAAATAAAAGATGAATCATAAAAATATTCTTTTTAAGAATTTTAAGCTTAATAAAAAAACTTTAAATACCAAAAAAATATTATCTAAACTTTTAAAAGAAGATAACAAAATTTTACAATCACTAAGTGCCAATTATAGTGATAGTTATACTAAAAAAAGTTTATCAAAATATAAAAATTTCAAAAACATTAGAATTATAGGTATGGGAGGTTCCAGCTTAGGAACCAAAGCGATATATAGTTTTCTAAAACATAAAATAAAAAAAAAACTCATATTTTTTGATAATCTTCAAGCTAACAGAATAAAAGATAACAAAAAACATCTTAACTTAATTGTTTCTAAATCAGGCAATACTTTAGAAACAATTGTTAACTCGAATATTTACATAAACAAATTTGATCAAAATATCTTTATTACGGAAAATAAAAAAAATTATCTCAATATATTAGCAAATAAATTAAAATCAGAAATAATTCACCACAATAATTATATAGGAGGTAGATATTCGGTTCTTTCAGAAGTAGGTATGTTACCTGCTGATTTAATGGGACTTAAGCCAGATCATTTTCGTCAATTTAATCTGCTAATAAAAAATAAAAGGTTTCTTAATAATTTGATACAAAATGTTACAGCAACGATTGGTTTTTTAAAAAACAAAAAAATAAACTCTATAATTTTAAATTATGATGAGAAAGCTCAAAATCTCTTTGATTGGTATCAACAATTGATAGCTGAAAGCTTAGGAAAAAAGGGCAAAGGACTGCTTCCAATTATTTCAACTTTACCGAAAGATAACCATAGCGTTATGCAACTTTATCTTGATGGATTTAAAAATAATTTTTTTACCTTTTTTTATACTCATGAAAATAAATTATTAAAAATAAAAAATAGTAAAATTTTATCCTCACAAAAGTATTTGAAAAATAGAAATTTATCTGAGGTCATTTATGCTCAAAAAAAAGCCACAGAGAATGTTTTCATTAAAAAAAATATCCCATTTCGAAGTTTTGAAATAAAAAAAAGAGATGAGAAAACATTAGGAGAATTATTTTGTTTCTTTATTTTGGAAACTATTTTGATTGGTAAATCCTTAAACCTAAATCCATATGATCAGCCAGCTGTTGAATTAATTAAGGTAGAAACCAAAAGAATATTAACTTAAAAGACTTATATAATTTATTTTTGAAATTCCATATTGTTTTTGTTCAACAATTTTAAATTTCGGTAGAATTAAATCTTTTTCTTTTTTATGTCGATGCAAAATAATTACTCCATTCTTCTTTAAAATATTCCCTTTTACAATTGTTTCAAAAATCTTATCTAGATTTTTGTCTTTATAAGGTGGATCTAAAAAAATAATTTCAAAAAATTCATTTAGCATCAATAGGGTATTTTCTTTATAAATATCTTTTTCAAGTATTTCGTAACTATCCTTGCATTTAAGATTAATTAAGTTCTTTTTTAAAACTGGAAGAACCCCTATATAATTTTCAGCAAAAATAACCTTATTTGCACCTCTCGAGAGACACTCTATTCCAAAAGAACCAACACCCGAAAATAAATCTAATACTTTAGCCCCAGTAAGCTGTACCTTAAATTTATTTGAATGATTAATTATATTGAAAATAGACTCTTTTGTTAAATCTTTTAAAGGCCTAGTTTTAGTATCTTTAGGTTCTAATATTTTCTTACCTTTATAAGAGCCCGATATTATCCTCATTTATCAATGACCTTATACCCAATGTCTTTTCTGTAAAATCCACCTGACCAATTTAATTTTTCTAAATTTTGCATAATATTATCCCTTGCTGATCTAAGATTTTCAGAAAGAGTAACAAAATTTAATACACGCCCACCCACTGCATAAGTCTTATCATTCTTATTTATGGTACCTGCATGAAATAAAAAATCATCTTCTTTTAAAATAATTTTACTAATATTTTTAATTTCGATATTTTTATCAAAGTCTTCTGGGTATCCCTTTGAGCAAACTACAACACATAAACTTTTTTTATTTAACCAATTAATTTCTAATTTATCCAACCTTCCTTCACAACAAGCCAACAATATTTCACTTAAATTAGTTTTAAGTTTTGGAAGTATTGTTTGACACTCTGGGTCACCCATTCGCACATTATATTCTATCAAAAAAGGTTCATTCTTTACAATCATCAAACCTGTATATAAAAATCCTTTATATTTAGTCCCAAGCTCACCCAATCCAATAAGTGTTGGTTTAATAATTTTATTAATAATTTTATTTTTCAATTCTTCGTTAATTAATCTTGAAGGAGAATATGCACCCATGCCTCCTGTATTTTTTCCCCTGTCTCCTTCCAAAACTCTTTTATGATCCTGTGCAGTTTCAAAACTTTTAAAAGTATTCCCATCATGAATAGTAAAGAAACTCATTTCCTCACCCTCCAAAAATTCCTCTATCAGCAAATTACTTGCCTTTCCAAATTTACCACCAAATATTTCGTCAATAGCAATTATTGCTTCATTCTCGTCATTACAAATATAGACACCTTTGCCTGAAGCTAAATTGTCTGCCTTAACGACTGTAGGAAAATTAGTTTTTTTTAAAAATTCTTTAGCACTATCTTTATCTTTAAAAATTCCAAATTTAGCTGTTGGTATTTGAAATTTTTCACAAAGTTTTTTTGTAAATATTTTTGAACCCTCTAGTTGAGAAGCAACTTTATTCGGACCAAATACTTTAATTTTGAAATTCTCTAAATAATCTACTAGTCCATCTACTAAGGGTTTTTCTGGGCCTACAACAATTAAGTCAATTTTTTTATCAAAAATAAAACTTTTAAGACTTTCGAAGTTCTCTAAATCTAGATTTATATTTTCTGCAATTTCTTTAGTGCCTGCATTACCCGGAAAACAGAATATTTTATCTGTTTTATTTGAGTTTTTTAAACTTTGACAAATAGCATGTTCTCTTCCACCACTTCCTATTATTCCAACTTTCATATAAAACTATATAAACTAAAAATGACAAAAAAATTAGCAAAAATAAAATATTTACCAAATAATTTTGAAATTATTGATCCAGGTGATTATGTGGTGTGCGCTGTATCTGGAAAGAAAATAGATTTAGAGAATTTAACTTATTGGAATGTAGAGTTACAAGAACCATATTATTCATATCAAGAAGCTTTTATTAAAAGAGAAGAAAATATTAAAAAATAATTATTTCCAACGATTGTGAGACCATATCCATTGTTCAGGTTTTTTTAATATCATTGTCTCAAGAATTTGATTTAATTTCAAAGTAATATTTTCAACCGAATCCTCTTTTGAAAAATTTATAGGATTATTTATTGATATTTTAAAATTTAAATCTTTAATCCTTTCAATATAAACTGGTACGACGGGAATGTTAAATTTCCTTACTAATTGAGCTGGTATAGTTGTGGTTAATGCATCTTGATTAAATAAATTACACAAAATCCCCTCAGAAACTCTCTGGTCTATCATTAAAGCTGTTGAATAATTATTTTTTTTAAGAGAAATTAATTTTTTAAGTCCTCCAATACCTTTTTTAATTTGATGCTTACAAATAAATTTTTTTCTTATCCCTTCCATAATCTCATTTAAAAAAATATTATTTAAAGGTCTGTATATTGCAGACAATTTAATACCTGTTTTCTCCAAATACATTGCCATAAGTTCAAAGTTACTAAAATGACCTGAAATAAAAATAACTTTTTTTTCAGATCTTTTGATTTCATTTAGTATCTCTTGTCCTTCAACCTGAATTTTGTTCTCAAGCTTTCCATATCTAAAATCTTTAATAAACATGTACTCTGCAAATAATCTTCCATAGTTATTCCACATCAACCTTGTTATATTTTTTAAGTTTTCAGAACTTATATCTGGAACGCCCCTTTTAATATTTGAATGAATTATTTGTCTTGATCTAAAGAATGGCCCAATTAATTCAAAGATCTTTCCACTAAGTTTTGAAGATAAATTAGGTCCTAAAATTTTAAATATTAAAAAGCTGAAAATTGTTAAACAAAATTGTATAAAATATTTAAAATTTTTCATCTCAGATTATTGATTTAATTAATTTATCTTCATCTATTATTTTCAATTCTGCTTTCATTATTTTTATTCCACTTACATTATAATTATTTAATCTTAAAAAATCTTTTTCTGTCGTTATTATTTCACAGTTTAAATTACCTGCTTCATTCAAAATTTTATCTATATCTTTTTTTGTGTATGCATAATGATCAGAGAACTCAAGATCTTTTAATATCTCTAAGCCGTTTTTTTTAATCATTGAAACAAATGTTTGGTGGTTACCAATTCCAGAAAACACTAAATATTTTTTATTTTTCTCAAATTCATCTAAATTAATTGGTTCGTATTTGCCAATATGAATATTAATATCTGAACTGATTTTATGTATTTCTTGCGTTAAATAGTCAATATTCTCTAAATTCCCATTTAAGAAAATATGATCATAATTTTTAATTTTGTTGATATTTTCCCTTAATGGACCAGCAGGAAGTATCATTCCATTTCCGATCCAATTTATATTATTAAAACAAACAAAACTGATATCGTAATCAATTGTCTTATCCTGAAGACCATCGTCCATTATTGCAATATCATAATTTTGATTTTCAGCTTGTTCTATAGCATCAATCCTTCTGGAAGATAAAAAAAGTCTACCATTTTTTTTAAGAAGTTTTTGTTCGTCAATTTGTTTTTTATAATATTTCTTTATAAAGCAAGATTTTATATTTCTATCATTTAAAAGTTTATTTAATTTAATGCTCAGCGATGTCTTTCCAGTACCTCCCAGGTAGATATTGCCAATACATACAGTCTTAATTTTAAATTTTTTTTTATTTAATTTTGGAAATAATTTTTTTGTGGTTTGAATAAAAAAAGCTATTGGATAAAGCAAATATGCGTTTAAGTTTGGCTTTTTATAATCCCAAAACTTAGGTTTTTTTAAATTCATCAATAATAAAATAGTCTAACTCTTTTATAGTTTTTTTTAAAATATTTTGTCCAATATCTTTGATTTTATTACCTATTATTTTATTCTTTCTAAAAGTTATCGAGGAGGCTAACTTTTTTGGAGTTAGGATTTTTTTTGATACATTTAATGATTTTAATAATTTATAAACATCTTTAAAGTTGTCTGTATTTGGTCCATGTAATATTTTTGCTCCAAATCTTGCTGCTTCCAATGGATTTTGTCCTCCCCTATCAATTATGGAACCACCCAAAAACACTGAAGAGCCAATTTTGTGAAATTTTTTGGTCTCACCAAATGTATCGACAATGTAAATATCAGTATCTTTCAAACTTCTTGGTTTAGAGCTGTATTTTGAAACCTTAAGGCCTAGATTTTTTATCTCCAAAGTTATTTCTTCTGACCTGTGAATATGTCTTGGAATGATTATAGTAATTAAATTTTTTACTTTTTTTCTTAGCTGAATATGTGCTTTTGCACAGAACACTTCTTCACTTCTATGAGTGCTAGACGCAACCCAAATTTTTTTTTTTGTAAGTTCTTTTTTTAAGTTAATGTTTATTTTTTCTAAGTTTTCCTGAAAATTTTCAGCAAATTTTAAATTTCCCAGATGACTTATTTTATTCACCTTAAGTATTTTTAAATATTTGGCTGTTTCAAGATTTTGAGGGTAGGCAATTGTTATCTTATTAAAAATAGATCTTGCAAAATATCTTAAAGCCATCCATCTTTTAAATGTTTTTTTTGTTATTCTCGCGTTTAGTAAAATTAATGGAATTTTTTTATCATTGATATTATTATACATGCATGGCCAAATTTCAGAGTCTACAAAGACAGCCATACAAGGTTTCCAAAATCTTAAAAATTTATTTGTAAAAAATAAATTATCTATAGGATAGAACTGATGAATAGTTTTTTTAAATTTAAATTTTTGAAGTACCTTTGATGAACTTAATGTACTAGATGTTACAAGTATTTGTGCAATTGAGTTATTTTTTTCATAATTTTTAATAAGTGGTACGATACTTAATATTTCACCTACACTTGCACCATGAAACCAAATAAGTTTTCCTTTAGCTCTTTTTTTTGAGGTAATACTAAATTTTTCTACATATCTTTTTTTATCTTCTTTATTTTTTAAAATTCTGTAAAAAATTATTATTGGAGAAAATATTGTAATAGTAAAAATAATTATATGGTATAAAAATAACATAATTATTTCTGAATCTGTTTATCATAAAAACTTCTGTATAATTCAGATTTATGCATTAAATCTTCATGTTTACCGTTTTCGATTACTTTTCCTGAGTCAATAAGATAAATATTATTAGAGTTCAAAATTGTCGATAATCGATGTGCTATTACTATTGTAGTTTTATTTTTGGTAAGAATATTTAAAGCCTCTTGAATTTTGGTTTCAGTCTCCGAGTCTAAAGATGAAGTTGCTTCGTCAAGGAGTATTACTGAACTTTTTTTAAGCATTGCTCTTGCAATAGAGAGCCTTTGTTTTTCACCACCTGATAATCTAACACCATTTTCTCCTATTAATGTTTCGTATTTATTCGGCAGATTGTTAATGAATTCCTCACAAAAAGACAATTTCGCAACATGGTATATTTCATCATCTGTAGCATTATCTTTAGCATATTTAATATTATTTTTAATTGTATCATCAAACAAAGTTGTTTCTTGACTCACCATAGAAATTTGCTCTCTAAGTGATTTTATTGTTAATTTATTTACTGATTGATCGTCAATAAATATTTCACCTGACTGCACATCATAAAATCTTGGTATTAAATTCATGATGGTTGATTTTCCAGATCCACTATGCCCCACTAAAGATGTCATTTTCCCACCTTCAAATTCTAGATTTATTGAATCAAGAGTTTTTCCTTCACTTATTTCGTATGAAAAATTTACATTTTGAAATTTGATATTTGAATTTTTTACTCGAATTAATTCTGCATTAGATGAATCATTAATATTATTTTTTTGATCTATAATTGGTAAAATTCTTGATGCCGCAGAAAGACCCTGATTCAAAACCATATTAAGGGTTGATAAAGATCTTACTGGTTGGTAAGCCAACATCATTGCAGCAAGAAAAGAGAAGAAATTATTAATATCTAATTCACCTCTTGACATTAATATACCTGAGTAAAAAATCAAAACTGCAATCATTATTCCTGTTAAAGTCTCCATTATAGGAGACATTCTTACAAAAACTGTTTGAATTTTTTGATTTTTTTCTTTTAGTTGTGATAAATAACTTTCAGCTCTTTTTTTCTCATATTCTTCTTTTTGGAAAATTTTTATTAATTTATGATTTTTAAATAACTCAACTAAATAAGTTGTTAAAAAACCTGATTTCTGTTGTGCTTCGGTAGTAACTTTACTTATTCTTTTACCTAATGTTTTTGCAGAAAAACTTGCCAATGGAATCATAACAATTGAAATAAGAGCTAACTTCCAATTTTGTAAAAACATTACAATCAAAAGACCCATCAATGTTAAAGAGTCTTTAAATAATGTTAATATTGCATTACTAAGAAGGTTGGTAACATGAGTAACATCATAAGTAAGGTTAGAAATAAATTTACCAGAGTGTTTCTTGTCAATAATCTGTGTGTCAGCTCCCACCAATGTATTTACCATATCAATTTGAAGCTTTTTTTTTATTGCCTCTCCAACTCCTATCATTGTTGCTTTTGCATAGTACAAAGATAAGCCTTTTGTGGTAAATGCTACAATAATCATTAATGGAATAAAAATTATGAGTGATTGATCTTTTTCAATAAAAAGCTTTTTTATCGCAGGATCTAAAAGCCAAGCAATTGCAGAAGTGCTTCCAGCAACTAATATAGAAAAAAAAGCAGATAAAATAATTTTATCTAAATATTTTTTTGAATAATTTTTATACAGTCTTTTATAGATTATAGAATTTTCCATTATAAAGTTTTAACTATTAAGATATTTATAAGAATTATAAGACCAAAAAAATTATTACTTTTGAAGGCTTTCAAACAACTGGCAGGTTCATTTAAATTAAATATTTTCATTTGATAAATAAATAAGTGAATAAATGGAATTATAGAAAGCAAATAGTAGCTTAAATGAAATTTCATTTCGTAACCTCCGATTAGTAGGAAACATAATAAAAATAAATAACATACAAATAAAAATTTTTTAGCTTTCCCTTTGAATTTTATTGATGTTGATTTTAATCCTATTATTTCGTCATCTTTGATATCTTGGTATCCATAAATTGTGTCATAGCCCAGTGTCCAAAATATGGCTCCAACGTAGAATAGAATAGGTGCTAAGCTAATTTCACCTTTAACAGCAGTCCATCCGAGTATTAACCCATAATTAAAAGTGATACCTAAGAATAATTGTGGCCAATAAGTAAACCTTTTCATTAATGGATAAGTAAAAGCAAGAGGCATAGAGGCAAAAGCAAGAATTATTGTAAACAAATTGAAATTAATCAAAACTAAAAAAGCCAAAAAACAGAGCACGAGGGCATAAAGTGAAGCAAGCTTAATAGATACTTTTCCTGAAGCGATTGGACGATTTTTGGTGCGCAAAACTTTTGCATCAAACTCTTTGTCCAAGATATCATTCACTATACAGCCGGCAGATCTCATAAACACTGATCCCAAAAAAAATAGAATTAAATAAAAAAAATAGTTATCTAAGCTTGAGGAAAAATCGTAAGCTAAAGTTAATCCCCAAGCACATGGCCAGAATAGAAGCATAAAACCAATAGGCTTTTTTAATCTTGTAAGTTCGATAAATAAGTTTAATTGGTTCATAATTTACTTGTAAATAACAAAGGCTAGTTTCATAATCAAATTGATTCGTATGAATATAGATTATACCGTTACAGCATTAATGTTTCCTGCAATACCTTTGTTAATGGGTGTTTACAGTAATAGGTTCCATACATTGAGTGCTCTAATTAGAAAAATACATGATGCCCATGTCTTTGAAAAACATACTCCACCTGAATGGAAGGCTCAATTTATAAATCTTAATAAAAGAATAAGTCTTCTAAAATTTTCAATGGTATTTGCAGCATTTGGGTTTTTATTTAACATGCTAACTGTTTTTGGTCTTTATTTAAGTGAGATTTTTATCGCCAGAATTATTTTTGGATCATGTTGTTTGTCTATGATTATTTCTATTATTTTTTTTATCGTTGAAATTCAAGTCTCTACTAATGCTTTGAAACTTCACATGTCAGATATGGATATTTATGAATAAATTGTCTGTTTAAGGCTTTATAACAGCTGGACCAGTAAGCAATCTGCCCTCTAAATCTTCATGAGCTTGTTTAACTTCATCAAGAGAATATTTTTTTGAAATCTCGATTTTAAATTTTCCATCTAAAACAGCATCAAAAACTTTTTTTGCTGACTCTAACAATTCTTCTCTCTCAATAGTGTAATGAGCAATGGAAGGTCTTGTAAAAAATAAACCTTTAGCATTAATATGTTTTTTTACATCAATAGTATCGACATAACCCGAAGCATTTCCAAAAGCTACCATCATCCCCCTAATTTTAAGCACTTCAATTGAACCTTCAAAAGTTTTTAAACCCACACCATCATACACTACGTCAATTCCATTTTTTCCAACAATTTTTTCTACTTCTTCTACAAAGTTTTTATCAGTGTAGTTTATTACTTGATGACAGCCGTTTTTCTTTGCAATTTCTTCTTTTTCTTTAGAGCCAACAGTGCCAATGATTTCTGCACCAATTGAATTAGCCCATGGACATAAAATTTGACCTAGCGCTCCAGCTGCTGCATGATAAAGAACTTTGTCTCCTTTTTTTAATGGATAAGCTCTATGTAATAAATATTCTGCAGTAATTCCTTTTAAAGTGACGCATGAAGCGACTTCATCTGAAACTCCATCTGGAACTGGAACTAGTTTATTTTCTGGCATAATATGCTTTTCTGAATATGCACCAATAGGCATAGAAGCATGGGAAACTCTATCTCCAACTTTAAATAATTTAACCTCAGGACCAACTTCTTCGATAACACCACATGCTTCAAGGCCAATTCCGCTAGGAAGTGGAATAGGATAGAGCCCTGTTCGGTGATATGTATCAATATAATTTATACCAATAGATAAGTTTTTAATTAAGACTTCATTGGATTTAGGTTTGCCGATTTCAATATTTTCAACTTTTAGTACATCAGGACTTCCAAATTTTTCTATTTTTACAGCTTTCATAATTTATTTTACAAATGTACCACTATGATAATCCTGAACTGCTTGCAAGATTTCTGCTTTAGTATTCATCACAAATGGACCACCTCTAGCTATTTCCTCATTAATAGGCTTACCTGAAACCACCAAGAACTTAGCATTTGATTTAGCTTTGACTGTTAAATCTTCACCTCGAGTTAAAATTATTAAAGTACTATCTTTAACATCATCGTGTTTATTTTTTCCAATTTCAATTTCACCATTTATTAGATAAATAAAAGTGTTATGAGTTGAAGGTAATTTATAGTTAAATAATTTATCTTTGGTCAGCTCAATATCAAAATAGATTGGCTCAACATTATGACCTTTAACAGGGCCTTCAGCATTTTCAAAATTTCCAGCTATAACTTTAACCTGTTTCTCTTTATCTTTATGAACACTCATTTTATCTGAATCTATGTAAATATATTCAGGCTTACTCATCTTTAATTTAGCAGGCATATTAATCCATAATTGAAATCCATGAAGTTTACCTTCTTTCATTGCGGGCATTTCAGAATGAATTATTCCACTTCCGGTTTTCATCCACTGAACATCTCCTGCCGTCATTCTTCCTTCACCCCCGGTGCTATCTTTATGCTCAAAATCTCCGGCTAACATATAGGTTACTGTTTCAATTCCTCGATGAGGATGGGGTGGAAAACCAGCAATGTAATCCTCACTATTCTCTGATCCAAACTCATCTAACATCAAAAATGGATCAAAATAATTTGGTTCTACACCAATACTTCTTTTTAGTTTAACTCCCGCACCATCAGATGCAAGGATAGGGTCAATAATTTTACTGATTTCAATATTTTTCATTTTATCGATATAAGAATTTATTAGAGTATATCAAGTAAATCTCCAAGTTGTTTAATTTGATGTTTAGGCGAATAGTCAAGTTTATCAAAAATATTGTTATTTCTATTTACCCAAACAGAATTGTATCCATAATTTCCACCACCTGATACATCCCAAGTGTTAGCACTTAAAAAAGCAACTTCATTTTTTTGAATATTATATTTTTTAATTGGTATATCGTAAACTTTAGAGTCTGGTTTATAAATACCAACTTCTTCTATTGAAAAAAGATCATCAAATAAATTATCTAAATTATTGCTTTTAACTAATTGATTAAGAAGGGTAGGTGTACCATTTGAAAGAATAGCAAGTTTTAAATCTTTTTCTTTAAGTGATTTTAAAACTGTAGGCACTTCCTTAAATGGTGAAAGAATTTTATAAAGGTCTAATAATTCATTTCTCAATGAAGAATCTATTTTATGAGCTTTCATAGATTTATCTAAACTATCTTCAGTTACTTGCCAAAAATCTTTATGTCTTTTCATTAAACTTCTAAGCCAAGTATATTCTAGCTGAGTAGTTCTCCAGTAATTTGCAAAACCTTCCCACTTATCACCAATTTTATCTTTGCATTTCTCAGCAGCTGAATTCACATCAAATAAAGTTCCATATGCATCAAAAATTATTGCTTTAATATTTTTCATAAACTAATTTGTCTACATGAGTAACATTAGATTATTTTTTCCAAAAAGTTTATCACTTAATTTAACTGCCACACTTGATATATCACAATCTCATTATGTAAGTAAGGTTATGAGAATTAAAGAAAATGAAGTTTTCTCTTTATTTAATACTAGTGGTGAGTGGGAGGCAAAAATTTTAGGTATTTCAAAAAGTATTGTTGAGTTTAATGTTACAAAACAATTAAGACAAAAAGAGAATTTTAAAGAGCTATGGTTAGCTTTTTCACCTATCAAATCTAATTACTTTAATTTCATGATTCAAAAAGCAACTGAGTTAGGAGTTACAAAGTTTTTGCCTATTATTTTTGATCGAACAATTGTTAGGAAGATAAATAAAGAAAGATTAGAAAAAGTTATTATAGAAGCAGCAGAACAATCGAATAGAATTCAGGTTCCTAATATTGAAGACCCACAAAATCTTAGAGATTTTCTAAATAAGAATGATGTCGATTTGATTTTCACAGATCTTAATTCAAAAAATAATAAAGTAGATTTAAAAAAACTTACTAGCAAGCCAATCTGTATCGTTGTAGGTCCTGAAGGAGACTTTTCTGAGAGTGAAAGAGACGAGATTCTCTCATATAAAGGTGTTCAGGCTATAAAAATTAATGAAAACATCCTAAGATCTGAAACAGCTGTAATTTCTGCCATATCGATCATAAATTACGCCATTAATTGATATTTTGTCGCGAAAAGTAAAGTGTAATTTTTCTAAAGAGGATTTATATAGTGTCTAAAAATGAATAAATTTTTATTTATAATCTTATCAGTTTTAACAACTTCTCATGCGTTAGCTGATCAACCAAAAGAATGGCAATTAGGTTTTCAAAATGCAGCATCTGAAACGATGAGAGATATTGTAAATTTTCATGACAACCTTTTACTTCCAATAATTATTGCAATAAGTGTATTTGTTTTATTCTTAATGATTTATGCTTGTATAAGATTTAGAGCATCAGCAAATCCAGTTCCTTCAAAAAGAACTCATAATGTTGCAGTTGAAGTTTTATGGACATTAATTCCATGCTTAATTTTAATTGTCATGGCTGTACCTTCATTTAAAATTTTATATAAACAAGACACTATTCCAAAAGCAGAAGTTACAGTTAAGGCAGTTGGGTATCAGTGGTATTGGGGATATGAATATCCAGATGAAAACATAATTTTCGAGTCGTACATGATTGAAGATAAAGACTTAAAAGAGAATCAACCTAGATTATTAGCAGTAGATAATGAACTTGTAGTGCCTGTAAATAAAGTAGTTAAGGTACTAATTACTGCAAACGATGTATTACATGCTTGGGCTTTGCCAGCTTTCGGAGTAAAAAGAGATGCTGTGCCTGGTAGAATTAATGAAACTTGGTTTAAAGCAGAAAAAGTTGGAACTTACTATGGTCAATGTTCTGAACTTTGTGGAATTAAACATGCGTTCATGCCAATAACAGTCAGAGTTGTTTCTGAAGAAGAATATAATGAGTGGCTTATGGATGCTAAAGTTAAATTTGCAAAAGAAGTAATTGAAGAAGATGAATTTAAAAAACTAGCGAGTAAATAATTATGTATTCACAGACTGCATCACACGACGATCATACTCCAACTGGTTGGAAGCGTTGGGCTTATTCAACCAATCACAAAGATATTGGAACAATGTATTTAATTTTTGCAATTATTGCAGGTGTAATTGGTACTGCATTTTCAGTTTTAATGAGAATGGAGTTGATGCATCCGGGAGATGGTATCTTAGGTGGTAATTATCATTTATATAATGTTTTAGTAACTGGTCATGGATTGATCATGATTTTCTTTATGGTTATGCCAGCAATGATCGGTGGGTTTGGTAATTGGTTTGTTCCAATTATGATTGGTGCCCCAGATATGGCGTTTCCAAGAATGAATAATATTTCATTTTGGTTACTACCCACATCATTTATTTTGTTAATTATGTCTATCTTCATGGATGGGCCTCCAGGTCAAACAGGAGTTGGAGGTGGATGGACTATTTATCCTCCTTTATCATCTTCAGCTGGACAACCTGGTCCTGCAATGGATTTTGCTATTTTAAGTTTACACTTAGCAGGTGCTTCATCAATTTTAGGAGCGGTAAACTTTATTACAACGATTTTAAATATGCGAACCCCAGGCATGACTTTACATAAAATGCCTTTATTTGCCTGGTCAATTTTAGTTACAGCATTTTTATTATTGTTATCTTTACCTGTTTTAGCAGGAGCAATTACAATGCTTTTAACTGATAGAAATTTTGGAACGGCTTTTTTTGATGCACAAACTGGTGGAGACCCAGTTTTATTCCAACATTTATTTTGGTTTTTTGGTCATCCCGAAGTTTATATTTTAATTTTGCCTGGTTTTGGAATGATAAGTCATATTGTTTCAACGTTTTCTAAAAAACCTGTATTTGGATATTTGGGAATGGCTTATGCTATGGTTGCAATTGGAATTGTTGGTTTTGTTGTATGGGCTCACCATATGTATACAGTTGGTTTAAGCACTGACACAAAAGCATACTTTTTAGCTGCAACAATGATTATTGCGGTTCCAACAGGGATTAAAATATTTTCATGGATTGCTACGATGTGGGGCGGATCTATATCATTTAAAACACCAATGGTATGGGCATTAGGTTTTATATTTTTATTTACAGTAGGTGGAGTTACAGGAGTTGTCTTAGCTAATGCAGGTGTTGATACAGCAATGCATGACACTTATTATGTTGTTGCACACTTTCATTATGTTTTATCTTTAGGGGCAGTGTTTGCGATATTTGCAGGTTTTTATTATTGGTTTGGAAAGATGTCTGGATATGAATATTCAGAATGGATGGGTCAATTACATTTCTGGTTAACTTTCATTGGAGTCAATTTGGTATTTTTCCCACAGCACTTTTTAGGTCTTGCTGGAATGCCAAGAAGATATGCTGATTATCCAGATGCTTTTGCAGGATGGAATTACATTTCATCAATAGGATCATATATTTCAGTTTTAGGTTTAGTTGTATTTTTCGCAAACCTTATTTATGCATTTTCAAAGAAAAAAGCAGCAGCCCAAAACCCTTGGGGTGAAGGGGCTACAACTTTAGAATGGACTGTGCCATCACCACCAAATTTCCATACCTTTGAGGAATTACCGAAATTTGAAGACGATGAAAGTATTGAAAAATCTACAAGTTAAGTATTAATTTAGATTTTTTAAACATAAAATTAATGATCAAGTCTAAATTAAAAAATAGAAATTTAAGTCAGGAAGACGTATTTAATTTATCTGAATTATTTAAACTAATGAAGCCAAGAGTGATGTCATTAGTTATCTTTACTTGTGCTGTAGGTTTATTGATGGCACCAAATATTATTCCTACAAAAGATGCAATCATTGGTATTATTTTAGTTTCAATAGGTGCAGGAGCGGCAGGTGCACTTAACATGTGGTACGAATCTGATTTAGATGCACTTATGTCTAGGACTTGTTTGAGGCCAATACCAACTGGAAAAGTAAATAAAAATCAGGCATTAGTATTTGGTATTACCTTATCAATATTTTCTGTAATAGCATTAGACTATTTTGCTAATAGAATATCTGCTGGCTTATTGTTATCTACGATCTTGTTTTATGTTTTCGTCTATACAATCTGGCTGAAGAGAAAAACTCCACAAAATATAGTAATTGGAGGTGCTGCTGGCGCTTTGCCACCAGTAATTGGTTGGACAATTGCTACTAATTCACTTTCATTAGAGCCAATAACATTTTTTCTAATAATTTTTTTTTGGACCCCATCTCATTTCTGGGCTTTAAGCTTATATAAATCTGATGATTATAAAAAGGCAAAAATTCCAATGCTACCATTAACTAATGGAGTAGAGAGTACAAAATTAAATATATTAATTTATTCATTATTAATGTTACCAGTCATTGTTTTGCCTTATGCTATCGGTTTTGTAAGTCTAGTTTTTTTACTACCATCATTAATTTTAACACTTTATTATAACTTTCTATGTTTGGAACTTTACAAATTTAAGAAAAATAAATTTAACTCAAAGAAAGCAAAAATTATTTTTGGTTATTCAATTTTATATTTATTTCTGATATTCGTTCTTTTTTTGATCGATAAAATTTTATGATTACACCTGATAAAAAAACAAAAAAAAAGAATATTCTAACTGCTGTAGCAATTTTAGCTTTTATGGTTTTCTTGTTTGTGTTTACTTTATATAACGTTGGAGTTTTTGATAGACAGATATGATGAAGAAAAAAACTTTAACCCCAATACTACTTGCTGGTATATTCTGCTTAATGCTTGGCCTGTCTTTTGCCGCTGTACCACTTTATGATTTATTTTGTAGAGTGACTGGTTTTGGAGGAACAACACAAGTTTCTAAAGAACCACCAAAAATGGTTTTAGATAAAATTGTAAGTGTTAGATTTGATACTAATGTTAATAATCTTACCTGGGATTTTAAAGCAAAATCTAATGTAATGGATGTTAAAGTTGGTCAAGTTAACAAAATAGAATTTGAAGTAGAAAATTATGGTGATGAGACCACTTATGGAGTTGCTAGCTTTAACGTTTCACCTTCAAGTTTTGGAAAATACTATAGTAAATTAGGTTGTTTTTGTTTTGAAAAACAGGAGCTGAAAGCTGGAGAAAAAGCAACTTATGTTATGACTTTTTATTTAGACCCAGAACTTGTAAATGATCCAACCGTAAAAAATTTACAGGATGTAACTATGTCGTATACTTTTTTCTCGACAGATTACTATAAACAATCATAATCACAAAAAATGTCAGCTGAAAAAAAACACGACTATCACTTAGTAGACCCAAGTCCTTGGCCTATCTATGTATCTTTTTCATGTTTAGTATTAGCCATAGGTACAATTTTTTATATGCATAACGATGTTTCCTGGGGAATGTATCTTGGGTTAGCACTAGTTATTTATGGAGCCTATATGTGGTTCAGAGATGTTGTCATTGAAGCAGAACATCAAGGTCATCATACCCCTGTTGTGCAAATTCATCACCGATATGGAATGACATTATTTATTGCATCAGAAGTGATGTTCTTTGTAGCTTGGTTCTGGGCATATTTTGATATCAGTTTATTTCCAAATGAATTTGTTGGAAATGTTTGGCCTCCAAAAGATATTGAAACATTTGATCCATGGGATATCCCTCTAATTAATACTTTAGTATTATTGTTATCTGGAACTACAGTTACATGGTCTCACCATTCTTTACTTGAAGGTGATAGAAAAGGATTTATTCAAGGATTAACTGCAACAGTTGTTCTTGGTTTCTTTTTTACATTACTACAAGCATATGAATATCATCATGCCACTTTTGATTATTCAGGTCACATTTATGGAGCAGTTTTTTATATGGCTACGGGTTTCCACGGATTTCACGTAATAGTTGGAACAATATTTTTAGCTGTTTGTTTGTGGCGAGGAAAATTAGGTCACTTTACTAAAGACCATCATTTTGGTTTTGAAGCAGCAGCTTGGTACTGGCATTTTGTTGATGTAGTTTGGTTATTCTTATTTGCTGCCATTTATATTTGGGGAAGTTAATTTACAACTCTTGAAGAATAAATTTTTATTTTCAGTATTTGTTTGGTTTATAATTCTTGTTCTTCTCTCATTAGGTTTTTGGCAAATTTATAGACTAAATTGGAAGCTAGATTTAATAAATCAAATTGAAAATTCTCTAAAAAATGATCCTGTAGAATTAACTCAAACCAATAAAAAAAACTATTTAAGAATAAAAACCTCAGGTCAAATTGATTTTGATAATCAAATTTACTTATATAATTTGAATGAAAAAGGAAAACCTGGGTTTGAAGTAGTGAACCCAATATTGATTGAAAATGAAAACTTTTTAATTAATAGAGGCTGGATACCTTTTGATAAAAAAGATCTACCAGAAATCAATCAAATCAATCAAAATGAAATACTTGGAACTTTAATGTTACAATCTAAATCAAGTATGTTTAAGCCTCAAAATGAAACTAAAAAAAATTATTGGTTCACCCTTGATAGAGATGACATTTTTAATCAGACTGGAAGAAAATTTTCTAATTATATTATTTATTTAAATGGAAACTATAAAATTCCAAAACCAAGAGTGATCACTGCAAAAATTTCAAACAATCATAAAAAGTATGCAATTACTTGGTTTTCAATGGCGATTTCAATTCTTTTAATATATCTATATTTTAGAAAAAAAAATTATTAGATGAAGTATATAAGCACAAGAGACAAATCAAAAAACTTTGAATTTAAAGATGTTTTTATTAAAGGCCTTGCTGATGATGGCGGTCTTTTTATCCCAGAGACTTTACACAAATATTCAAAGTCAGAAATTAGTGATTTTAAAAAACTAAGTTATTCAGATTTAGCAAAAAAAATTATTCATCCATTTATTGGTAATTTTACTTCAGAAGGTGAGTTAAGTAAAATAATAGAAAAATCCTACTCAGTTTTCAGAAAAGATAATGTTATTGATCTTATTAAGGTGGGTGACCGTTACGTGCTTGAATTGTTTCATGGTCCAACCTTAGCTTTTAAAGATGTCGCAATGCAACTCTTGGGTAATTTTTATGAATTTTATTTAAATAATGAAAATGAAAAGATTAATATTGTAGTTGCTACATCAGGAGATACTGGTGCAGCTGCCATAGATGCAATTAAAGGAAAAAAAAACTTAAATATATTTGTTCTACATCCTCATAACCGTATTTCACCTGTTCAAAGAAAATTAATGACAACTGGAAAAGATGAGAATGTATTCAATATTGCTGTAAAAGGTAACTTTGATGATTGTCAAAATTTAGTTAAATCCATGTTTTCAGATAAAGAATTTTCTAATCAGATAAACATGTCTGGTGTTAATTCAATTAATTGGGCCCGAATTATTGCGCAAAGTGTATATTATTTTTATTGTTATTTTTTAGCTGAGGATGATAATCAGCCAATAAATTTTTCAGTACCAACTGGAAATTTTGGAGATGTATATGCAGGTTATTTGGCAAAGAAGTTGGGTCTTCCAATTAATAAATTAATAGTAGCCACAAATCAAAACGACATTTTACATAGAGCTATTTCAAAAGGTAAATATGAGGCTGAACATGTCTCTGAAACTATTTCGCCAAGTATGGACATTCAAATTGCAAGTAATTTTGAGAGATTAATTTATGATTTAAATAATCATGATAGTTCACAAACTTTAGATGATATGAAAACCATTAAACAGAATGGTAAATATTCAATCGACAATGAGAAATTAAAAAAAATTAATCAAGATTTTTTGTCGGCAAGAATGAGTGAGCAGGAAACACTTGATGTGATAAAAAATATTTATGAAAAATTTAATATGGTTTTAGATCCACACACCGCTATAGGGTATGGAGCTTTTGATAAACATGACTTAAAAGGAAACAATATTGTTCTTGCAACTGCACACCCATGTAAATTTCCAGATGCAATTTTAAAGGCTATAAACTTGAAATCTGATTTACCAAATGAATTAAAGTTTATTTTGGATGAGAAAGAAAATTATGGTATAATTGAAAATAATCTCAAAGTAATTAAACAATATATTTTAGGAAAAATTAAATGAAAATTAAAGAGGGAGATAAAATTCCAAATTCAGAATTTTACTATTTAGACGAAACTGGTGCTCCAAAAAAAATATCTACATCTGAGTTGTTTAATAATAATAAAACAATAGTTATAGGGGTTCCTGGGGCTTTTACTAAAGTTTGCTCTGCTAAACATTTGCCAGGTTATGTTAACAATTTTGAAGCTGCTAAAAAAAAGGGGATTACCAAAATTATTTGTGTTTCAGTAAATGATCCAAATGTAATGAAAGCTTGGGGTGATAGTCAAAAGGTAGAGGACAAGATTTTTATGGCAGCAGATCCATACTGTGAATTTACTAAATTAATTGGTGCAGATATTGATAGATTTGACAGAGGTCAAGGAACCCGATCAGCAAGATATACTATGCTGGTTGAAAATAATATTGCAATTAAGATAAAAGCTGAAGAAGATACAGCGACCTGTGAGTTGTCAGCTGCAGAGAATTTTTTAGTTTCAATTTAAATTAGCTGCTTTTTTAGCCAACATATCCACTTCTTCATTTAGGGGGTCTCCGGCGTGTGCTTTAACCCAATTCCATTTTACGTTTAAGGATTGGTTTAGTTTGTGTAATTCAAGCCATAAATCTTTGTTCTTAACATTCTCTTTTTTTGATGTTTTCCAGTTATTTAATACCCAAGTATTAATCCACTCAGTAATTCCATTTTTTACATATTTTGAATCTGTAAATATCTCTATTGGATCTTTTAAGTTTATATTTTTTAAGGCTTTAATTGGAGCCATAAGTTCCATTCTGTTATTTGTCGTATTTTTTTCATTTCCACTAATTTTTTTAATTTCTCCATTGATATTGATTATTGCAGCCCATCCACCATTTCCTGGATTAGACAGGCAGGAACCATCTGTATAAATTTTAATCATCTGGGTAAATAATCTTTATAAGAATTTAAGCTATTATGAGTAAGTAGTTTTTGATAATACTCGTTAGGATTTTTTATCTTTATTAAAGCTGTTTTAGGAGTGTTAGAATAATCATAAAGTCTAGTTAATAAGTAACGCAAAGCTGCCCCTCTACATAAGACATTAATAGCATTTTTTTCTCTAGAGGAAATTTTCTTAATACTCTCATAGCCTTTAATTAAACTGTTAATTTTTTGTTTATTCATTGAAAATTTTTTACCCTTTAGGTCAAAACATAGGGCATTAATACAAATTGCAATCTCATACATAAAATAATCGTTTCCAGCAAAGTAAAAATCTATAATCCCTGAGAGTTTATTTTTTTTGAAAAAGATATTATCAATAAATAAATCTCCATGAATAATGCCGTTTGGTAATTTTTTTGGCCAATGCTTATTAATATCCTTTAAATTATTTTTCAAAAAAAGATCTATTTTAGAAAATTTATTGCCTTTAAACTTAATACTTTTTAGTAAAGGATTAATATTTTTTATACCCATTGAGTTTTTGCGATAAAGTTTTAGTTTTTTTGTAACCAAATGCATTTGCGCAGCAATTTTTCCAACTGAGTAACAATCTTTGATATTAAGTTTTTTTTTATCTTTTCCCTCTAAAAAAGAGACAATACAGGCAGTCTTTTTTTTTAATTTTATTAGATAACTATCACTTCTGGTTCTCAGAGGTTTCGGACAATCTATTCTAGAGCTATTTAAATTATCCATTAGTTTCATAAAAAAGGGAACCTCTTTTTCTGAAACTCTTTTTTCAAAAATTGTTAAGATAAATTTTTTATTCTTTGATTTTAATAAATAATTTGTATTTTCAATTCCTTGTTTAATTCCTTGAAAGCTAATAATTTTTTCTATATCGAACTTAGCATTTATTAGTCTAATATCATCCTTATCTATTTTTGTATAAACAGCCATCTAATTTAATCTGTTGGGAACTTTAAAAATTACATTTTCTTTTATTATTTCAACTTCATTTATATTTATTATGAATTTATTTTTTAGTG
>CACNRD010000008.1 GCA_902622795.1 uncultured Pelagibacteraceae bacterium
TAGAGTTGAAAAACTCTGAATTATTTTTTGTATCTTTTAATTTTGAATTGATAAACTCTATAGCATCCATAGTTCCCATAGGTGCTATAATTCTTCTTAAGACATTCATTTTTTGCAAGTCACTTTTATCAAATAACAATTCTTCCCTTCTTGTTCCCGATTTAGTTATATCGATTGCTGGGTAAATTCTTTTGTCCGCAATTTTTCTATCTAGAACTGTTTCGCTATTACCAGTTCCTTTAAATTCCTCAAAAATTACTTCGTCCATTCTACTTCCGGTATCAATCAAAGCGGTTGAAATAATTGTTAGAGAACCACCTTCTTCTATATTTCTAGCTGCACCAAAAAATCTTTTTGGTCTTTGAAGTGCATTAGCATCAACACCACCTGTTAGAACTTTTCCTGAACTTGGTATGACCGCGTTGTAAGCTCTTCCTAATCTTGTTATTGAGTCTAAAAGTATAACCACATCTTTTTTGTGTTCAGTTAATCTTTTTGCTTTTTCGATAACCATCTCGGCTACAGCAACATGCCTTTGAGCGGGTTCATCAAAAGTTGAACTAATTACTTCACCTTTTACTGTTCTTTGCATGTCTGTTACTTCCTCTGGTCTCTCATCAATTAACAAAACAATTAAATAACATTCTGGATAATTTTTCGCTATAGAGTTAGCAATACTCTGTAAAATCATTGTTTTACCTGCTTTGGGTGGTGAAATTATTATAGATCTTTGCCCTTTACCAATCGGACTAACTAAATCAATTAGTCTTGGGGTTAAATCTGGTTTCTTTTCTACCTTAGTGGTTTCAACTTCCATCACTAACTGTTTATCTGGGTAAAGCGGGGTGAGGTTATCAAACGCAATTTTATGCCTTGCCTTTTCTGGTTCTTCAAAATTTATTTTACTTACTTGAAGCAATGCAAAATATCTTTCACCTTCCTTAGGTGCTCTGACAGGTCCTTCCACAGTGTCACCTGTTCTTAATCCAAATTTCCTAATCTGACTTGGGCTTACATAGATATCGTCTGGTCCCGGAAGATAGTTTGACTCCATTGCTCTAAGAAAACCAAAACCGTCTTGCAATAGCTGCAAAACGCCCACACCAGTAATTTCCTCTTTTTCAGCTACTTTCTTAAGAATAGCAAAGAGAATTTCTTGTTTTCTTAAAGTGCTTGCATTTTCGATACCAAGTTCTTCTGCTTGTGTAATGAGCTGCTCAGATGATTTTAGTTTTAGTTCTTGAATGTTCATGGTTAAATATTTGATAAGGACTTATCAGATATAGATAATATATATTCTCTTTATTTTTTTTCAACCCTAGATTGGTTTAAAAATGACAACAAATATGATCAATATTAGTAATATTGTGGGTATTTCGTTTATATAGCGGTAAAATTTATGTGAATGCTTGTTTCTATCTACTTTAAAATGGCTAAGTAATTTACCCAAATAAAAGTGATACAAAGTAAGAATAATTACAAATAATAACTTTAATAACATCCAAGTTTGCCCAAGCTGTTGGAAACCAATGCTATGAATAAGTAAGACACCAAACAACCAAGATAGTGTCATCGCGGGAGTCATTATGTAAAAATATAGTTTTTTCTCCATCACTTTGAAGATTTCTGAAATTTGTTCCTTGGAACTATTTTCTGCGTGATAAACAAAAATCCTTGGGAGATACAAAAGACCAGCCATCCACGAAATAACTGCAATCAAATGCAAAGATTTAAACAGTAGGTAGGTATTCATCTTTTAAATATTTTTTTGAATTAAAGACTTCAGTAAAGTTATATGATCATCGTTATCATTTAAACATGGGATCATGTCAAAATTTTTACCTCCGGAACTTAAAAAACTTTCTTTACCTTGAATTAAAATTTCCTCTAAAGTTTCCACACAGTCAGACGCAAAGCCAGGGCAAATTGTAAGAATATTTTTTTTTCCTTCTGTTGGTAGACTTTCTAAAGTTTTATCTGTGTAGGGCTGTAACCATTCCTGTGGTCCAAATCTGGACTGAAATGTAGTTTTAATCTCTATGGCATTAAATTTCTCGGAGATTAATCTGGTCGTCTTATGGCAGTAGCAATGATAAGGATCACCTTGATCAAAATATTTTTTTGGTATGCCGTGGTAGGAAGCAATTATTATATCTGGTTTCCAATTTATTTCATTTATTTTTTTATTAATAGATTTGACTAATGCATCTATATAAAGTGCTTCAGATTCATAATGAGGAATAATTTTTAAAGATGGTTGCCACCTCATTTGCATTAAGGTTCTATAAACCTCATCACAAACTGTTGCAGTTGTTGCTGCTGCATATTGTGGATAAAGTGGAAGTATAACTAAATTTTCACAGCCCTGTTTCTGAAGCTTATAAATTTTGCTCTTAATGCTTGGATTTCCATATCTCATGGCAAAATCAATTATCAAATTTTTTGTAGATATGGAGCTAGCGATTTTTTCACTTTGTTTTTGAGTATAATATAAAAGTGGGGACATGTTCTCATTTTTCATCCAAATTTCTTTATAGGCCCTTGCTGTTTTTGATGGTCTAAAAGTTAATATAAATATATTTAGAATGAACTGCCAAATTAAAGGGTTTACTTCGATAACTCTTTTGTCAGATAAAAACTCTTTTAAATATTTTCTAATATCAAGCCAATCAGTTGAGTCTGGGGTACCTAAATTGACTATTAGAACACCTGTTTTACCAAATTTGATAGGTGGATGATTATTATTAATTTCCATTTAATTATCTTTTACTGTCTTTATTAAAAATTCAACCATGTCAGGATTTGTTTCTGGCAGCACACCATGACCAAGATTAAAAATATATGGATGATCTTTAAATATTTCCAAGTACTTTAGAGTTTCTTTTTTTAAGTTTTCTTTATCTGTTAATAAAATTTTTGGATCTAGGCCTCCTTGAACAGGAATCTTTATATTTTTACTTATTACCAGAGGATCTACGTTATAGTCGATATTTACCGCATCAGGCTTCACTATTTCACAAAATTCTTTATAATTTTTAATTTCCCTTGGAAAACAAATTACAGGAACATTTAAAGATTTTACATAATCAACTAAGTTTAAAGTTGGTGTATAAATATAATTTGGATAATCCCTTTCTTCTAAAAGTCCTGCCCAACTATCAAAAATTTGTATAATATTGGCACCATTATCAATTTGGCTTTTAATATGTACCTTAAGAAATTTTTCAATAATTAATAAAATTCTATTAATTAAAAAATTATCTTTAAAAAAATCTTTTTTAACATTTTTTTTTGGAGATTGTTGATTTATCATATAAACGAGCAGTGTCCAGGGTGCACCCACAAAACCAATCGTATTTTTATTTTTAGGCGTCATTTCTAAGTTTACAGATTTTATGGTTTTGTAAACTGGATAAATTTTTTCTACAAAATCTACCTCATCTATCTTAGACATTGAATTAATATCTAAGCTTCCAAGAACTGGCCCAAAATTTTTTTTAAATTCAACTTTTTGATTTAATCCATATGGTAGCATCAAAATGTCAGAAAATATAATTGCAGCATCAAGGTCAAATCTTTTGATGGGTTGAAGAGTTATTTCCGAAGATAATTTATGATTTAAACACAATTCAATGAAATTTGGATTTTTTTTTCTTATTTCTCTAAATTCTGGTAAATATCTTCCAGCTTGTCTCATTATCCAAATAGGATTAATGTTTGTTTTTTTATTTATTATTACTTCATGTAATGGTGTCATATTTAAATTATATATATAATTATTGTATTAGTATTATGTCCTGTGGATTATGATGATTGTTTATTTTAAACATTATATTAACGTTTTAACCACATATATAATTAAATAAAACTCACAAAAATCAACACTTTTTGATCTTTGTTAACATTCATGTATAGTTGGATAGAATTTATTATTAATGTTAATAAAACCCTTATTTTACAGGGCGAAACGAACAAAAATTAAATTGAGTTATCTTATTAAAATAATACAAATTTATTAACAATTTATTCATGGTTAATACATACCAAATATATCTAATCTCTGACTCTACTGGTGAAACCTTAGAGAGAATTTTTCTAGCATTGAAAGCACAATTTAAAAATATTGAATATAAAATTCATTCATACTCTTTTACTAGAACAGAAAATCAAATTTTAAAAATTTTAGAAGATGCTCAAACAAATAATAACTCAATTATATTATATACAATTGTTGATAATAATCTGGCAAAATATTTAGCCAACACTAGTGATGATAAAAAAATTCCTTGTTTTGGTGTTCTAGGAAATCTTATTTTAAATTTTTCAAAAATTCTTAATCAAAAGGCTTCACACGAACCAAGCGGCCAACATATCCTTAATGAGGAATATTATGATAGAATAGAAGCTATTCAGTTTACGATGAATCATGACGATGGCAATCTATCAGATGACATCGATAAATCTGATATAGTTTTGGTGGGAGTTAGTAGAACAAGCAAAACCCCAACCTCTATTTATCTCGCAAACAAAGGGTTTAGAACTTCAAATATACCGTTGGTTAATGAAAATTCACTACCTGAGAAACTAAAAAAAGACCCTCATTTCACATGTGTTGTTGGTTTGAGTACCGAAGCTGAAAGATTGGCTGATTTAAGAAAAAATAGAATGAATTCTATTAAAGAAATAGACAATACAGAATATACTAATTTAGATAATATTAAGGACGAGGTTTTAAAAGCAAAAAAAACTTTTCAAAAATATAGATGGCCTGTAATTGATGTTACTAGAAAATCAGTAGAAGAAACAGCTGCATCTATTATTAAAATACACGAAATATATTCTAATAATGTCAAATAGTATAATTTTAGCATCTAAGAGCAAAGTTAGAAAAGACATTTTAGAAAAAAACAACATAACTTGCGATGTTAAACCATCAAACGTAGATGAGGACATGGTTAAAGAAAGTTTATTAAATGAAAAAGCCTCACCTGAAATAATCTCAAAGAATCTGGCTGAACTAAAAGCTAACAAAGTTAGTTCAAACAATCATGAAAAGGTCGTATTAGGTGCAGATAGTGTTATTGATTTAGATGGAGAATTAATTTCAAAACCACAACACAGAGAAGAGGCATTGTTAATATTAAAAAAGCTTAATGGTAAAGAACATTATCTAATTAGTTCTGTTTGTATATCAAAAAATGGATCGATGATTTGGAATTATACAGACAAAGCAAAACTCAAAATGAAAGATTTTACTGAGAAAGAACTAAAAGATTATCTTGGAAAGATCTCCGACAGTGCACTATTCGCATACAATGTGTATCAAATAGAAGGTGAGGGAAGAAAATTATTTTCAGAAATAAATGGAGACGAAAACACCATAATGGGCCTTCCCATACAGCAAATAAAAGAATACCTAAAGCAAATTAAATGAAAAAATATTTAGTAATAGGAAATCCAATAAGTCACTCTTTGTCTCCTGAATTGCACAATCATTGGATTGATCAAAGCGGCCTTGATGCAATTTATGAAAAAAAAAAGTTAGATGATAACGACTTAGAAAATTTAATTCTAGATATTAGAAAGGGAAATATAAACGGTGTAAATGTTACAGTACCTTTTAAAAATGCTATAATACCTTATTTAGATGATTTAACAAATGAGTCCAAAAAAACACATTCAGTTAACACAATTCATTTAAAAAATAAAAAGGTAATTGGACATAACACTGATATTGAGGGCTTTGAAAATGCGATTCAAAATATAAACTTCGATTTTAAAAAAAAGAAAATTTTTATTTTAGGGGCAGGTGGTGTTGTTCCTTCTATTATTTATGCTTCAATAAAAATGGGATCTTCTGAAATTATGATAAGCAATAGGACTAAAAGAAAGGCAGATGAGGTTAAAAATATTTTTAATAATATTAAATTAGTTAACTGGGGGCAAATACCAGATTTTGATGTGATAATTAATGCGACAAGCCTAGGGCTGAATCAAGATGATAAAATAAATTTAGATTTTACCAAAGTAGGTAAAAATAAATTATTTTATGATGTGATTTATAATCCAAGTGAAACAAATTTTTTGAGCATAGGTAAAAAATTAGGTAATAAATATGAAAATGGTAAATTAATGTTTATCTACCAGGCATTTTCAGCATTTAAGTTGTGGCATGGTATAGAACCCTCAATAAACGATGACACAATCAAACTTTTAGATTGATGATAAGAATAGGGATTTTAGGTGATATCGGATCAGGCAAAAGCTTTGTTGCTAAAAATTTTGGGTATCCAGTTTTCAACGCCGATTATGAAGTTTTAAAATTGTATGAGAAAAATAGAAATGTTTACCAAAAATTAAAAAAAATCTTACCAGAATACATATTTGAATTTCCAATAGACAAAATACAACTTTCAAAAGCAATTATTGAAAATAATTCAAATTTAAAAAAAATAATTAAGATAGTACACAAAGAAATTAGAAATAAATTGCAGTCTTTTTTAAATGAAAACAAAAACAAAAGATTTGTTATATTAGATATACCATTGCTTTTAGAAAATAAAATAAACAAAAAAAAAGATATTTTAGTTTATGTTGAATCTAGCAAAATCGATATATTGAGAAATTTAAAGAAGAGAAAAAATTTTAATACCAAAATACTAAACAAATTCAAAAAAATTCAACTTCCACTTGCTTATAAAAAAAAAAATTCTAGGTTTATTATTAAAAATAAATTTACCCAAAAATCTGTTAAAAATGGAGTAAAAAAAGTTTTAAAAATTATTGAAAATGAAAGAAGTAGTTCTCGATACTGAAACAACTGGCCTATCAGTTAAAGATGGACACAGAATTGTTGAGATCGGGTGTCTAGAATTAGAAAATTTAATTCCAACAAAAAATAAATTTCATTGTTATTTAAACCCTGAAAGAAAAGTTTCTGAAAAAGCGTTAGCAGTTCATGGATATAACGATGAATTTCTGTCTAAACAAAAAAAATTCAATGAGGTTGGAGAAGAATTTTTACAATTTATAAAAGACAAAAAACTCATAATACATAACGCTGAATTTGACCTCACTCACTTAAACAATGAACTAAGTCTATTAGGTAAGAAAAATATTGATAACGAAATTGTAGATACACTTTTTTTGGCAAGGGATAAGTTTCCTGGTGCTCCAGTAAGTTTGGATGCTCTTTGTAAACGTTTTAGGATTGATAATTCCAAAAGAACCAAGCATACAGCTTTAGTAGACTGTGATTTATTAGCAAAAGTTTACATAAATCTCATTGATCAAAAAGAACCGACATTAAATTTTCAAAATGCTAGTCAGGAAAAAAATCATGATAGTAACTTAAATGTTGAGTATTACAAAAAGGTTGTGAATCCTTCACCAGAAGAAATTAAAAATCACAAAGAATACTTAAAACAACATTTAAAAAAAAATTATTTTTAATTAAATCTCTGTTTATATAAAGTTTCAAAATCGACTTTTTTTTCAAATTTTATCCCTCGATACCCAGAATTATGTAAAAGGTCTAACAATGCTTTTTCTAATGCAGGGTAAATTTTTATTGGAACATCACAAAGTATAATTTTTTCTAATTCTTTTTTGTCTGTAACTTCCTCATTAACTTTAATTATAGTTGAGTATATGATTTCGAAATGGGATTTTTTTTTACTTTGCTCTTTATCCTCGAATTTAAACGTTGTATCAACTTCAATCATTTTGTTCTTCATTGGTTGAGAGGTAATATCAATACTAAGTTGATATTTTCCAATACGGTCTTTTACAAACAAATACGTCTCCACATCAGGAGTTTCACTTGACAAGTCTTTAATAAACTTCCCTAATATTTTAAATTTTTCTGTCATTATCATCTTCTATATCCTCAAAATCTCCCTCTATGAAATTATTTTTTTTCTTTTGTTTTGTGGTGAAACTCTTAGAAAATTTATTAAAAATTAATTTTCTACTTAAAGGAAATATTAGAAGGAAACCTAAAATGTCAGTCACAAATCCAGGTACTATCAAGAGCAAAGCTGCAAATGCAATAGCTGCACCCGAAACTACCTCGTATGCAGGTGTTTCGTTTCTACTTAATTGATCAAATCCGGATTTTAATGTATTTAGCCCTTCATACTTTGCGTAGTAAACTCCTATAATTGCAGTAGTAAAAATAAGAAAAATGGTTGTAATCGCACCAACTTGTGAACCGATTTTTATCAAAAGATAGATTTCTATAACTGGTACGATAATTATTGTTAATAATATTGGGTTCATTTGTCCTTAATCTAAATTGCTGGTTGAAATTAATCAATAGAGTAATTACTATCAATGGATGAATTATAGTTTTGAGTATATCGACATCATACTGCTTGCGATGATAGCAGGATTTATTTTCCTAAGACTGAGAGGAATTTTAGGTAAAAGAACTGGTTTTGAGGGAAAAACTCCAGCTCAATTTAAAGAGGTTTTAAAAAATATTAAAGTTGACCAACCAAGAAATTTAAATGAAGTTTTCGATACTGCTGCTCAAGAAGAGTTTTTAAAAGGTGCTAAAATTGCCTACGAAACAATAATTACTGACTTTAGTGATAATGATAATAAAATCACAACGAGCAGATCTTTGTTAAATGGACAGATATATTCCCAATTCAATGACGCTCTTAAGGAAAGAAGTTCAAGAGGTCATTTTGCTGAGATCACTTTTATAGGTATTAACTCAGCAGAAATCAAAGAACATAAAAAAATTGGAAACATTTTAAATGTTACAGTTGATTTTATTGCTGAAGTAATAACTTGTATTAGAGATAAAGAAAAAAAAATTGTTTCTGGAGACCCAGAAAAAATTAAAAAAATTTATGATACCTGGGTGTTTTCAAGGGACACAACTTCTATAAATCCTAACTGGCAGCTGGTAAATACTTTAACCTAATTGAGTAACGATATTTCAGAAAAAGATAAAAAGGACTGGGAAAACTTCATTTCTAGTGATGAACAACTTCCAAACAAAGATATCAAATTATCAAGAGAAAAACTTTTTAAAGTAAAATCAATAGACCTTCATGGTTACACTCTTGAGGAAGCAAATAAAACTATCGAAGAATTTATATATCAATCTTTTAGTGAAAAAATAAATAAGTTGATTGTGGTTACTGGTAAAGGACTTCATTCACAAAATGAAAAGGATCCTTATGTATCTAAAGATTTAAGTATTTTAAAATATTCAGTACCCGAATTTATAAAAAATAACAGTAGTCTGATGAATATCATTAATGAGATAAAAGATGCAAATATTGAAGATGGTGGCAGTGGTGCTTTTTATATTTTTTTAAAAAAAAATAAATTTATAAAATAAATTTTGAAAGATCAGTATCTTTAACTAAATTATCCAAGTTTTTATTAATATAATCTTTATTGATAACAATTTTTTCACCAGCACGATCAGTTGCAGTAAAACTTATTTCATCCAAAATTTTTTCAATTATCGTATGTAATCTTCTTGCACCTATGTTCTCTACAGTCGCATTTACCTCTGAAGCAATGTTTGCAATTGTATCAATCCCATCATCAGAAAACTCAAGATCAACATCCTCTGTCTTTAACAAGGCAACGTATTGCTTTATTAAACTAAAATCAGGCTCTCTCAAAATTCTTTTAAAATCCTCACTAGTTAATGCTTCTAACTCAACTCTTATAGGCAATCTTCCTTGAAGTTCAGGTAGAAGATCTGATGGCTTAGCTAGCTGAAAAGCACCTGATGCAATAAATAAAATATGATCAGTTTTAATTGGGCCATGTTTAGTATTTACTGTTGTTCCCTCAATTAAAGGTAGCAAATCTCTTTGAACACCTTCACGAGATACATCACCACCAACTCTATCGGTTCTTGCTGAAATTTTATCTATTTCATCTAAGAAAACTATTCCATTATTTTCAGTTGATAATTTTGCAGCTTTAACGATTTTATCTTGCTCAATCAATTTATCAGATTCATCGTTGATTAAAATTTCATGAGACTCTTTTACAGACATTTTCTTTTTCTTTTCTTTATTGCCCATTGATTTTCCAATCATTTCACCAATATTAATCATGCCCACATTTGCACCAGGCATACCTGGAATTTCAAATGATGCTCCTGATCCACTGTCACTTACTGAGATTTCTATTTCGTTGTTATCAAGATCACCATTTCTTAGTCTTTTTCTAAAACTTTCCCTAGTTGCTAAACTTGCTTTTTTACCTACTAAAGCGTCTAGGACCTTTTCCTCAGCTGCTTTTTGAGCTTGAGTAAAAACTTCTTTTCTTTTTTTTACTTTTTCCATTGCAATTGCAATTTCAATTAAATCTCTAACTATTTGCTCTACGTCTCTTCCAACATAACCAACTTCTGTAAATCTGGTTGCTTCAACTTTAACAAATGGAGCTTCAGCTAATTTTGAAAGCCTTCTTGATATTTCTGTCTTTCCAACTCCAGTTGGACCAATCATTAAAATATTTTTTGGTAAAACTTCATTTTTCATTTCACCTTTGAGAGCTTGTCTTCGCCACCTATTTCTCAATGCAACTGCAACCGCTTTTTTTGCTTTGTTTTGACCAACTACAAATCTGTCTAGTTCAGAAACTATTTCTCTTGGAGAGAGAGAGCTAACTAAAGATGCTTCCTCCTTTAATTTTTTATCTTTTGGAACAAGAGGTGTTACGTTTGATTTATCCATTATATTTTTTCAACTTTGACATTATTATTTGTAAACACACATATATCAGCGGCAACTTTGATAGCTTTTTTTGCAACTTCTTCTGCAGACATTTCACCTTCTATTAAAACTTTTCCAGCTGCCAAGGCGTAATTTCCACCTGAGCCAATTCCAATTACATCACCCTCTGGCTCCAAGACATCTCCAGTCCCAGAAATGATATAACTGTTGCTTTTGTCACCAACAGCCATTAATGCCTCTAACCTTCTTAAATATTTATCTGTTCTCCAATCTTTTGCTAATTCAACAGCTGCTCTTGATAAATTTCCTGCATGTTTTTCAAGTTTACCCTCTAATCTTTCAAACAAAGTTAAGGCATCAGCAGTTGATCCTGCAAATCCAGCAACAACGTCTCTTTTTTCAATTTTTCTAACTTTCGAAGCAGTGCTTTTAACAACAGTATTTCCCATACTAACTTGTCCATCACCAGCAACTACTACTTCATTGTTTTTTCTAACTAATACAATTGTTGTCATGATCAATAAATGGTAACTATTTTTGATACTTCAAGTACTCATACTAACGTTGATATACTATGATTATGTATGTATACCTCTAAAATATATGGCTAGAAAAGGAAAAGTGTCTCGTAAAACAAAAGAAACCAGCATTAGTGTTGAAGTAAACATTGATGGTAAGGGTCAATACAAAATTGATACTGGAATTGGTTTTTTAGATCATATGCTAGAGCAATTATCAAAGCATTCATTAATAGATTTAAAAGTCAAAGCTAAAGGAGATACACATATTGATCTTCACCACACTACTGAAGATACAGGTATTGCAATTGGTGAGGCATTAAAAAAAGCCGCCAAAAAATTTGTTGGTATTAAACGTTATGCTCACAGAGTCATTCCAATGGATGAAACTTTAACTAGAGTAGCAATTGATGTTTCAAATAGACCTTATTTGATTTGGAAGGTAAAATTGAAAGTTGAGAAACTCGGAGAAATGGATACTGAATTATTCAAAGAATGGTTCCAAGCTTTTTCACAATCTGCAGGTATTACTTTGCACGTTGAAAATATTTATGGAGACAATAGTCACCACATTATTGAGTCTTGTTATAAGGGTTTAGCAAGATCTTTAAGAGACGCTTTAGAGATGGATCCTCGAAATAAAAAAAGTATTCCATCAACTAAAGGCTCATTATAAGTTTAATGAATGTCACAATTGTTGATTATAATTCGGGCAATATAAGCTCGGTAATAAACTCATTTAAGGAAGTTGCTAGAGACAAAGTAAATATAGAGGTAACTGCAGATTTAAATAAGATTAAATCAAGTGATAAAGTTGTTTTACCAGGACAGGGTTCGTTTAAAAGTTGTGTTGATGCTTTAAATGGCATCAAAGGTTTAGTTGATACTTTAAATGAATTTGCTATTAACAATAAAAAACCTCTTCTTGGCATTTGTGTTGGATTACAAATGTTCGCGGATATCGGCTTTGAAGAAATAGAAACCAAAGGTCTTGGTTGGATTTCAGGCAAGGTATCAAAAATAGACAATCAAAATGGAAAATATAAACTTCCTCATATTGGTTGGAATCAAATTAATATTGTTAAGGATAGTAAAATTTTTAAAGATATAGAAAATAATTCTCATATGTATTTTGTTCATAGTTATGAGTTTATACCCGAGGACAAAAGTGTAGTATCAGCAACTACTGACTATTCATCTAACATAATTTGTTCTATTGAAAAAGAAAACATCTTTGGAACTCAGTTCCACCCTGAGAAGAGTGATAAAACTGGACTTAAAATAATTAGTAATTTTATTGATTTATAAATGAAAATATTCCCAGCAATAGACATTAAAGATAAAAAATGTGTGAGGTTAGTTAAAGGAGACTTTAATAAAAAAACTGAATATGAAATGTCTCCAGTTGAGCAAGCTGTAAAATATAAAGATCATGGTTTTAAAAATTTACATATTGTTGATTTAGATGGAGCATTAAGTGGTGAGACAGTAAATTTGGATATTATCCAAGAAATTATTAAAAAATCTGGTTTAAAAATTGAAGTAGGGGGAGGTGTTAGAAACATTGATAGTATTAAAAAATATACTGATGCTGGCGTTGAAAAAGTAATCTTAGGAAGTGCAGCTATTAAAGATAAAAATTTTTTAAAGAAAGCTTGCAAAAAATTTCCAAATCAAATTGCTTTAGGCTTAGACGCCAAAGACGGATATTTATCAGTATCTGGCTGGAAAGAAAACTCTAATCAATTAACTTTGGATTTTTTAAAAGAGGTAAATGACTTTGGCACTAGTAGATTAATTTATACAGATATTAATCAGGACGGTACGAAACAAGGCCCAAATTTTGAGGAAACTACTAAAGTTGCTGACACATCTAATTGTCCAGTTGTAATATCTGGCGGTGTATCTTCGATTCATGATATTAAAAAAGCTAAAGAATTAAAAAATAAAAATATTGAAGGAATTATAGTTGGTAAAGCCATCTACGATGGTGATATTAATTTAGACGAACTATCAAAGGAAATAGATGCTTAAAAATAGAATAATACCTTGTTTAGATGTAAAAAATGGTCGTGTAGTAAAGGGGATTAACTTTGTAGATTTAAAAGATGCGGGGAATCCAGTCGAACAAGCAAAGATTTATTCTGATGGTGGTGCAGATGAAATTTGTTTTTTAGATATTACTGCATCAAATGAAAATAGAGATACAATTTACGATGTTGTAGATAAAACTTCTAAGAAGTGTTTTGTGCCACTTACTGTTGGAGGTGGTGTTAGAAGTGTTGAAGATATTAACAAACTACTTAATTGTGGAGCAGACAAAGTATCAATTAATACTGCTGCTGTACAAAATGCAAAAGTGGTTGAGGACAGTTCAAGAAAGTTTGGTTCACAATGTATTGTGGTTGCAATTGATGCAAAGAGAAACAATGATGGATGGGAAATTTTTACTCATGGAGGAAGAAATCAAACAGGAATAAATGCTCTGGAATTTGCCTCTAAAATGGAGAAGTGTGGGGCTGGGGAGTTATTAGTTACTTCTATGGATAAAGATGGAACTCAGTCAGGATATGATACAGAGCTTATGCAAAAAATATCTTCAGCTGTGAATATTCCAGTGATAGCATCTGGTGGAGTTGGAACCTTAGATCACTTAGTAGATGGAATAAAATCAGGTGCGAGTGCAGTTTTAGCAGCATCTATATTTCACTATGGTACTTATTCAGTTAATGAAGCTAAGCAATATTTGGCTTCAAAAGATATACCTGTTAGGATTTGATATGTTAAAAATTTTAGAAGATCTCGTAACTCTTGCAAGAGAAAGAAAAAGCAATCCTGTTGTAGGCTCATATACTAATAAGCTTTTAGAAGATAAATCTTTAGCAAAAGAAAAGGTTTTAGAGGAGATTAACGAGTTAATTGAAGCCGTAGAACAAGACACAAATAAAATTCACGAAGCCGCAGATGTTTTATTTCACCTAATTATGTACTTTGAAAGAAGTGGAATAAAAATGGAAGAGGTGATGCAGGAATTAAATAAGAGAAGAAAATAAAAAATGGGCTACGACGACAGTAATATTTTTGCTAAAATTTTAAGAGGTGAGATACCTTGTAATAAAATTTATGAGGATGAGTTTGTTTTATCTTTTCATGATATTAATCCACAAAAGAAAATTCATGCTTTGGTAATCCCAAAAGGTAAATATATTGATTTAGATGACTTTAGTTTAAATGCTTCATCTGAGGAGATGGTGGGTTTGTTAAAAGGTATAAATATTGTTGCAAAAAAGCTTGGTATTTCAACAGAAGTAGGCAAAGGCTATAGAGCTTTAGCTAATATCAATGAACATGGCGGTCAAGAGGTTCCTCATTTACATTTTCATCTCTTTGGAGGTGAAACAGTTGGAAAAATGGTTGAGTGACACAGGAAGTAAAAAGAAATTATTTAGAAATCAATTCTCTTGAGGATTTAAATCAAGGATCTAGGCCTTCTGGCGATTACTCTTTAAATTTGTCAGACCCAGCTAACTTTCAGTTAAATAAATTTTTTTATAAAAATATTGGTAATAAACATAAGTGGGTGGATAGATTAATTTGGAACGAAGAGCGGTGGATAGATTATGTCACAAGTAAAAATGTTAAAACATACATTTTAAAATTTAAAGATGATTTGGTTGGTTTTTTTGAATTAATTCATCATCAAAAGAAAAAAGAAGTCGAAATAGCTTATTTAGGTATTCTAGAGGAATATCATAATAAAAAACTTGGATCATATTTATTATCAGAAGCTATTAAGATATCTTTTAAAAATAAGATTAATAGAGTTTGGGTTCACACATGCACGTTAGATCATAAGAATGCTTTAAATAATTATATGATGAGAGGAATGAAGATATTCAAAACTGAAATTATAAATATTTAATTCTGATCTGGAAGTTTAAACAAATTTTTCGCGATTATTCTATTTTTTTGAATTGATGAGAGAAAAGTAATATTAAAGTTTTGGTAGACATCTGTATTTTGCCATCCAATTAAATCAAAGGTTTTATTATTGAAAAAAACATTAATTTCGTTATCATTTTCTTTGATTGTATAATTGATATAAGATCCATCAACAATTCTTTCTTCTAAAACATTAATTTTATTAATTAAGAAATTTTTATCTAGAATAAGGTTAAGAGGAGTTTTATTAAGTGGATATCGATAGTAACTACTAATAGTTTTAATCACTAAGGATTTACCATTTGAGACTAAAATTTTATTATTACTCTTAGCATACTCACAAAATATTTTTTTTGGATATTCAATTGTACAATTTCCATTTTCAATTTTTCCATTAATATTTTGTTCAAAATTAAAGTCTAGATTTCTAGTATTGTTTAAATTTTCGATAATTTTATCTTTATTATTTGCATTGCCATCTGTGATGAAAAATAAAATAAAAAATATAAATAAATACTTTAACATTAAAGAACATCTCTCTTGCCAACATGATTAGCTTTGCTAACTACGCCATCGGCTTCCATCATATCAATAATTCTTGCAGCTCTATTGTATCCTATTTGTAGTTTTCTCTGTAAAAAAGAGGTGGAAGCTTTTCCCTCCGATCTAATTATTTCTAAAGCTTGCTCATAAAGTTCATCTTTATCCCCTTGATTACTACTATCTCCAATTTCTTTTTCATCTGCAAAATTTAATATTTCGTCTACGTAATCTGGTTCTGCTTGTGATCTTAAAAAATTATTAACTTTTTCTATTTCATTGTCTGAAACAAAAGGAGCATGAATCCTCACAATCCGATTAGCAGAAGACATATAAAGCATATCACCTTTACCAAGTAATTGTTCTGCTCCTTGTTCCCCAAGGATTGTTCTACTATCAATTTTTGAGGTAACTTGAAATGATATTCTAGTTGGAAAATTTGCTTTAATAGTTCCGGTAATTACATCAACACTTGGTCTTTGGGTTGCCATGATAATATGAATTCCTGCTGCTCTTGCCATTTGCGAAAGTTTTTGAATATAATTTTCGATTTCTTTTCCTGCCACCAACATTAAGTCAGACATCTCATCAACCACTACAACTATATAAGGCATCGGCAGTTTATGTTTTGCGTTATAACCATCAATGTTTCTTACCCCCTCTTTGGTCATTAGCCTGTATCGACTTTCCATTTCCTTAACTACCCATCCAAGAACTGAAGCAGCTTTTTTTGCTTCTGTAATTACAGGACACAATAAATGAGGTATCCCCTCATAAGTAGAAAGTTCAAGCATTTTTGGATCTATTAAAATGAATTTACATTTATCCGGCGTGTGTCGATAAAGCAGAGACAAAATAATTGTATTAATACAAACCGATTTTCCAGATCCGGTAGTTCCTGCAATCAGAAGGTGTGGCATTGAAAATAAATCTCCAACAATAGGTTTACCCGATATACTTTTACCTAATGCGATTGGTAATTTTATTTCTCTTCTTTTAAAATCAGAATTGTTTAATATTTCACTTAGATAAACATTCTCTCTTGTATTGTTTGGTAGCTCTATTCCAATAGTGTTACTTCCTGGTATCGTTGCAATTCTTGCGGACTCTGAACTGGTGTTTCGAGCTATATCGTCTGATAAATTTATAATTTTAGAAACCTTAACTCCTGCAGCTGGTTCAAACTCATTGAGAGTTACCACTGGACCATGACTTACTTTTTTTATATTTCCATTAACACCAAAATCTAAAAGAATTTTTTCTAAAAATTCTGAGTTGAGTGTTTCTTTTTGATCAGAACTTTTTCTTTCTTGATTAGTGGGAACTTTTAATAAATCAAAACTTGGAAGTTTAAATTTTATTTTTTCATTTACCTTATTTTCAGCCTTTATAAAAGGTAGATCCTCTTGAATTAAATTTTTAATTTCATCTTGTGGAATATATTCATTAATAACTTCACTTTTATCTGTATAATTCTTTTCTTTCTTCTTAAAAAGAAAATTATAAATTTTTAAAATTAAATTATAAAACTTTAATGGCTTAAAATTTATACTTACTAAAAATAAGAAAATTATTAAAATAATTAAAACATAATATGCAATTGTTTCATGAATTTGAATTAAAGAATTTAAAAATGTTTGATTAAAATAATTTCCAACAAAACCGCCATTGCCATTGATATAAAGTGTAAAAGCATCTGCGTAAAAAAAGCTAAAAAAAAGTGTCCCAAATATACAATAAATTGTTGTGAAAAAAATATTTTCAATCAATAGAAAAAACTCTTTAAGTCTTACAATGTTAATACCAGTCAAAATAAAGGTAAAAGATATTAAGTAAGAGATCAGGCCAACCGATTGAAAGAATAAATCTGAAATAAAACTGCCCTGAAAACCTAATAAATTTTTAATTTTTGTGTTATCAGGGAATATGAAGTTAGGGTCTTCAGGAGAGTATGTAACTAGAGCCACAAGTAGCAGGGTGCCTGTTATAAAAATAAATATACCGAAAATTTCTGCTAAACGCTTTATCACAAAATTAAGTAATAAATTGGCTGTTTTTTTAATATCCATATATGAATCAATTTAATCACTTTGTATCATCTAATTTTTGTTGTTAAAATTAAAAATATGAGAGTTTGTATATTGGGTGCTGGATTAACAAGTTTAACTTTAGCAAAAGCTTTGGTTAATAAAAATATATATGTAGACATTATAGAAGAAGAAAAAAAAATTATACATGATAAATCAAGGACAATTGGTGTTTCTAAAAGTAATATTGAGTTTTTTAATAATTCAATACTTAACGTAGAAAAAATATCATGGAAACTTAAAAAAATTGAAATTTTTTCTGATAATTTAAGAAAAGAAAAATTAATTAATTTTGAAAATAACAGTAATGAACTTTTTTCTATAATAAAAAATCATAATCTAGTTGATCTTTTAGGAAAAAGTTTATCTAAAAGTAAATATTTTAAAAAAATTAATAGTTTAAAAAGTTTAAATTTTTTAAACCATTACAGTCTTGTCATTAATACTGATTTTAACCATCCTATTACTAAAAAATATTTTAGTAAAAAAATTCATAAAAAATATAATAGTGTTGCTTACACAACTACTATTCATCATCAAAAAATTCATAATGATACTGCAGTTCAAATTTTTACAAAGATGGGACCATTAGCATTTTTACCTGTTTCTGAGAAAGAAACATCAGTTGTTTACTCACTTAATAATCTTAAGAATAGCCGCCACAAGAACGTTGGTGATTTAATAGAACAATATAATTATAAATATAAAATTCAAAAAGTTGGAAAAATTAAATCTTTTGAATTAAAATCTTTAAGCTTAAGATCTTATTACCATGGTAATATTTTAGCTTTTGGTGATTTATTGCACAGAATTCATCCGCTTGCTGGACAAGGTTTTAATATGACTTTAAGGGATATTAAAATTTTTTTAGACATTATAGTAAATAAGCAGAGTCTAGGCTTACTCATAGATAGTTCAGTAAATTTTGAATTTGAAAAAAAAATTAGACACAGAAACTTAATATTTTCAAATGGTATTGATCTTGTTCATGAATTTTTTAATTTCGAAAGAAAAACAAATAGTAGTTTTCTTAGTAAATCAATTCAATTCTTAGGCAAAAGTTCTTCTGTAAATAAATTTTTTACAAACATTGCTGATAAAGGAACTTTAATTTAATCTATTGGATTGTCGTATTGTCGTATACATCATAGATGTATGTACTTAAAATTTCTGCTATTTTATTTCTTCTAGTATTTAAATTTTTTGCCTCAAGTAATACTTGCTTTTCTTCTAATGAAAAAGGAGATGCCATAGCTAGTGCATTAATTGTTTCATCAAGGCTTTGTTTTTCTAATGCCTTCCAATTAACTATAAAGCCTCTTTTTTCAAACAATGATTTTAAATCTTTAAAAATCAACTCAAGGTCAGAAAATTTTAAGTCTTCATTTTCAGTATTAAAATCCTGAAAAAAATCATCGTAATTAACATTAAGAACTCTATACTTTTTTCTAGTATCCAATTCCCCAATATTTTTGAATCTTATTATTCCTTTTAACTCAATTACATAGCGACCATCTTCAGTTTCTCTAAAACTTGTTATTTTTCCCAAACACCCAATTTCGTGGAGTTCAGGAATATTACTATTATTTAGTGAATTTTTAGGCTGTATCATACCAATCATTTTATTTGATTTCATGCTATCGTTAATCATATCAATATATCGAGGTTCAAATATATTTAAAGGAACAGTAGCTTTAGGAAAGATTATAAAATTACTTAAAGGAAAAACAGGTATTTGATTTGGTAAATCTTCTTTTTTCATGAGTTGTAAGATAATAATAAAATAAAAAAAAACAATACTTAAATACTACATGAACTTAGTTGACGCACAAAAATTTATAGAAAAAAAAGATTTTGGAAAAGCTCTTGATATTTTATTAGAAATAGAAAAAAAAAATTCTAATGACGATAAGATTTTTTTTTATCTAGGTTTAATCTACTTTGAATTAAATAATTACAAAAAATGTATTTATTACTATGATAAATATTTAAAAAAAAATCCTAATTCAGTTAGCGCATTATATAATTTGGCTATATCAAAACAGTTTGTTGGTCAAACAGAAGAAGCTAAAGAAATTTATAATATGCTAATTAAAAAAAATAAAAATAATGTTAGGGCTTATTATGGACTATATGTACTTGATCAATCGTACTTGAGTGATGAAAAAATTAGTTACTTAGATCAAATAAAAAACGATGAAAAATTAAGTTTATATGAAAAAGGAATTATTAATTTCATTTTCTCAAAAAAAGAGAAATACAAAAAAAATTATAAACAAGAATTAGAACATTTAAAAAAATTTCATTCAAAAATATTTAAATCTAATTATCCATACAACATCTCATCACAATTCTATTACAACAAAATTATCAACAACCATTTTAAAAAATTTCAATTTATAAAAAAAAATAATGATAATAAAATCATAGAAAGGTTAGAACCTATTTTTATCATAGGACTTCCTAGATCAGGCTCAACTCTGATTGAGTCGATTTTAACTTCTTGTGTCGAAAAAATAAATACTTACGGAGAATGTCATGTAGTTAATATGGCAGTTCTTGATCAAATTGGACCAAAAATTTACAAAAAAAACTTTAATGTTAATAGTTTTAAATTTGAAATTAATTTAGATATTATAAGTAAGACGATACTTGATAGATATTTTCAATTTAACAAAAAAAATAATTATAAATTTGTTGATAAATCATTAGAAAATTTTTTAAATGTTGAGATAATTAAAGAAATATTTCCAAAAGCAAAATTTATACATACTTATAGAAAACCTGTAGACTCTATAATTTCTATTTATCAATCTATGTTGTCTGATTTATCTTGGACGCATACTTTTGAAGATATTTTTAGTTATGTAGATAATTATCTAAAAGTTATTAATTATTTGAAGGATAAGGATTGTAACATTATGCATGTTAATCTAGAAAAATTTACAAATAATAGTGAGGAAATGTCTAAGAAAATTTTTAATTTTTGTAATTTGACATGGAGCAAAGATATTTTGCAATTTTATGAGAGAAAAGATCTTTTTACTAAAACCCTAAGTTTTAATCAAATTAGATCAAAAATATCAAAATATAATGATGAAAAATACCAACCTTATTTTGATTTATTAAACGAATATAAAAAAAAATATGAATGGCTTAATAATTAGTTAAATTCGTTCAATAGGTTTTCTTTTCTAAAATTAATTTGATTTTCTAAATATTTTTTCATTAAGCCACTATTCACATAATTATTATAAATTTTTTTGTAACTATAATCTCCTGTAGCATCTGCATAACAAATCCAATTATTTATGATCAAAATATCTGATAAATGGATACCCTTTAACGTTTCCCCCCATATCTTTTCATCTTTTTTTAATCTGCTAGGTTCTCTTAGATCTATTAATTTTTCTTTTTCTGCCCAGCTTGATAAATATTTAAACTCTTTGTCTTCATCATTGCTAATTTCTTCAAAAGCGGGATATGATCTATAGTATTCTGAACATCCATGTTTGATGTTTAAATTAAAGTTATTAATATTTGCTTCCTTAATTTTTTGATTTAGTTTTTTTGTAATATCTTGAGCTTCTGAGATACCTTCACAATAAATGTAACCTTTATAGTTGCCTTTAATATTTTGGCGCATTTCAACAATACACTTTCTAATATTATTATTTTTAAGATACAGACTGTCAAAAACTAGAAATAACTTTATTAAATCAACTACATTACTTAAATTTATTTGAACTTTGTAACAACTAAAACAATATTTTGGAATTACATTATATTCATTGAACACTTTAAAATGTCTATTGCAATTTAAATTTTTTGAATTCTTTCTAAATAATTGAGTTTCGTTTGAATATAAATTTTTATTATATTTTTTTATATGATCATTACTTTTAATTAAAATATTACTTAAATTTTCCTCAAAATATAAATTTTCATCTTTATAATTTATTAAAGTTTGTCCAATTACATGATCAATATGAATTAAAGGATGTTCATACTTCTTACTGGATTTATATAAAGTCAAAACATTTATTAAGTTCATTACTGCACCTAAATCATTTTTATTGATTTTTATTGCTATTACAAAATGTATCAGTGCTTTAGAATATATTCCTAATTCTAAATAAGAAATCCCAAGATTATTATGTGCTAAATTTGAATTTGGATTTTCTTTGATTGCATTTTTAAATGATTTGATTGAATCATTAATTTTTCCAAGTTTAAATGAAGCCACACCATTATTTACATATTTAATAATATTAGGGCTTATCTCTTTACTAACTTTATCCATTAAATTTATTGAATTGTAATTTATCACTTTTAGATAAATTTTAGAGTAATTAATTTGTTACTTGCTTAATTTTTAAAAGCCACTATTTTCAATACTTATAGAATAGGCGGGCATAGCTCAGTGGTAGAGCGTCTCGTTGCCAACGAGAAGGTCGAGGGTTCGACCCCCTTTGCCCGCTCCAATTAAAAGTGATAAAATCAAAATTTATAACCTCTATTTTCCAAAAATTTTTAATAAATAAGGATATAAGAAAATTTAAAAAAAGTTTAATTTATTACTGTTTATTTAGAATAATAAGAAATTTTTTATCAAAAAATATAATCTTAAATATCTATAACTTTAAAGTTTACGGGAGCATAAATAAAAATAAGACCTCTTATTTTCTACTCAAAAAGTGTGAATTTGGAGACTATCATGAACTTAATACTATAAAAAAAATTTCTGGTAAGAATAAGCTTTTATTTTTTGATTGTGGATGCAATTATGGATTTTACTCATTATATGTAGCGTCACTTTCAAGCGAAAATAAAATTATTTCAGTCGAAGCATCTAAAAAAACACTTGAGGAATTGAATAAAAATCTGAACTTGAATAATTTTTCAAATATTTATTTTCATAATAACGCAATTTCTGACACAGATGAAAAAATTATTAATTTTAATGAAAGTGAAAAAGATTGGGAAAGTTCTATTACACATCAAAATTATAATTCAAACGAATCAAGCATTGTCAATTCAATTAAAATTGACACACTTGTTAAAAATTTTGAATTAGAAAAATACAAAATCATTATTAAATTGGATATCGAGGGAAATGAAATGAGCGGAATTCATGGTTCACTAGATTTGATTGAAAAATCGTCTCCATTAATAATAATGGAGTTTTCTAAGTATATTTTTAGTAATAAGGACAATATTGAATATTTAAATAACTTTTTAGATAGATATGATTATTCTATTTATGATAGAAATAATAAAAAAAAAAGTTTAGATAATATTTTGATTACATTAGATAATTTAAAAAAAAAGCACCAAACAATTGGAAATTTTTATTTAATTAAAAATTCATCCGAAATACTAGAGGAATTTCTTTCATAATGAGTGATTTGACCGAGAAAAAATGTATGCCATGTGAGGGCGGAGTTTTACCTTTTGATACATCTGAAATCCATAAATACCAGAAGAAAGTAGACGGCTGGGATATTATAAAGGGACAAGAGGAAGTTTTTTTCTTATTGAAAAAATTTAAATTTGATAATTTTTTGAAAAGTCAAGAATTTGTCAATGAAGTAGGCAAGATATCCGAAGAGGAGGGACATCACCCGGATATTTCATTTGGCTGGGGTTACGCTGAAATTAAAGTTACTACCCATGCTATAAAAGGTCTTTCTGAAAATGATTTTATTTTGGCCGCGAAGATAGATAAAATAACTAATGTTTAAAATGTCTAGTTTTAGAAAATACTAAAACAGTATCAGTCTCATTAGCAAATTTAATAATCTCTTTATCTCTTATTGATCCTGAAGGCTGTATTACAGCTTGAACACCTGATTGTATTAATTTCTCAATACCATCAACAAATGGAAAAAATGCATCTGAGGCCGCAACTAAATTTTCATTTGATTTTGTAAATTCTTTCATTTTGTTTATTGCTATTTTACAGCTATCTAGTCGACTTGGTTGTCCAGAACCAATACCAGCTGTTGTCTCATCAGAAGCAAGAACGATAGCGTTAGACTTAACGTTACGACAGATATTAAATGCAAAAATTAGATTTTTCATTTCTTTTAAAGTGGGTTTTCGTTTTGATACAATTTTAAAATCTTTGTTATTAAATTTTTTAAGATCTTCCGATTGAATTAATATCTCATTATTAATCGATATGTGTTTTAAATCACCATTAACCTTGTAATTTGTAGCATCTATAAGTCTTAAATTTTTCTTTTTCTTTAATATTTTTAAGGCGTTAGTGTCAAAGCTATTAGCAATGATTACTTCAAGAAATTGTTTACTTAATTCAATAGCTAAAATTTTGGTTATTTTAAAGTTACACGAAATTATACCTCCAAAAGCACTGACAGGGTCACATGCTAGGGCAGATCTATAGCTTTCAAGGTGGTTCTTTTTAATCGAAACTCCACATGGGTTTGCATGCTTAACAATTACTGTTCCAACTTTTTTTGGAAGTGATTTTGAAATTGCTAATGCTGCAAAAATATCATTATAATTATTATAACTAAGCTGTTTCCCATGGATTTGTTTTATATCCATTTCAGATTTTCTTGAATAGATTCCACTTTCTTGGTGAGGATTTTCACCATACCTGAGAGTTTCAATTAAATTTCCATACAACACTTTTTTTTTTGGAAAGTTTGTATTTGTTATTTTATTAAAATAATCTGAAATTATAGAGTCGTAATAAGCTGTTTCAGTAAAAGCAATTCTTGATAGTCTTTCTCTAAACTCTAAAGAGGTAGATCCTTTAAGTTTATTTAGTTCATCTATTAATTCAGCGTACTGTTCCGATGAAGTAATTACTGCTACATCCTTGTAATTTTTTGCAGCAGATCTGACCATTGTAGGTCCACCAACATCAATATTTTCAATTATTTTGCTATGATTGTTAGTATTTTTTAGTGTATTTTCGAATGGATAAAAATTTACAACAACCAAATCTATATTTTCAAAATTATTAACCTTTAGGTCTTTTAAGTGTAATTTACTATCTCTTTTGTTTAAAATTCCGGCATGAATTTTAGGGTGAAGAGTTTTAACTCTTCCTTCTAAAATTTCTGGTGAATTGGTAAATTCTGAGACTTCAATACAATCAAATTTTAATTTTTTAATTTCTTTATAGGTACCACCGGAACTTATAATTTTTACTTTATTTTTTTTTAGTATATTTAAAAGTGGTTTTAGGTTTCTTTTATCTGATACAGAAATGAGAGCTGTTTTTATTTTCATTATAATTTAATTATCTCCCACTTTATAATTTGCTCATTTTCCTTGTTCATTCCAGAAATAAAAATATTTTGATTATCTTTGTATGAATTTTTATGACCGAAATATAAGCTATTATCAATACTTATATCAAATTTATCACAACTAAATCTCCAACCCTCATCCTCTAACTCAATGAGTATAGATTTATTATCTTGAGTTTTCATCACTTTAGAATTTGGATCAAGATGAAATCTAATATCAAATTTTATCTCTTTCTTAGGATTTTTTCTTAAAATTTTATCAGATCCAATAAATTTGTTTTGTTCTGGATAAAATTCGATTTCTCTATCATGAATTGCTCCAAATTTTTGTAAATACCCATCATGCGAGCCAGAAATCTTCCAATAATTTTTTTCATTTACAATATTTTTTTTTGAAACTTTAAGTCCTTTTTCAACCAAAATATCACCATTCGTTTTTTTGGAAGAGCATGAAGAAAAATCTTCGACGATCAAGGTACTATGAAGAGCAGTGCTCTTGGAAAGTTTATTTAGTTTATTATTTTTGTTCGAGAAATAACCTGCATTGGTTATTAATCTTTTTTGATTTGAAAATATTTCAAAAGATAAAGCGCCGTACTGATAATCTGTAGAAAAGTGTTTGCTTGGGCTTGACCCCACATCCATTGTTAAAACAATTTTTTTATTTTTAAGAATGGCGTATCCACCTAGTTCATTCACTTCGTTTTTAAAAGTATAACCAAATCTTTTTAAGTATTGATCAAAATCAATATTTTCTAAATGATGATTGCCATTAAAGAAAATATCGGTCCCAATATTTTTCCAGATAAATGCATAACTTGATCCTAAATAAAATATTGTTTCATCTATATATTCAGGAATGACATTTTGAGATTCTTTGAACCACTCTCTTATGATGATAAAATATTTTAGATAAAAGACTAATTGTTTAATGTTTCTAGATTTTGTAAAGCCTTGGTTATCAATTGAGGATTTAATTATATTTTTTAAAATGCTCAATCCGCTTTCAAGATAGTTATTTTCACTTTTATAAGCTAATCCAGTTAAAATTATTGCAGAACAACCAATTAATTTATTTTCAAATGTATTTGAGGATCTAATTTCACTTAACAAATGATTAGTTTGTTTTTGTATCATGTGATCGAACATTAAACGATATTCTTTGTCACTGTCTTGATAGGAAAGCTGGTGATTGGATAGCCACGCAATTATTCTTTTAGAAGTTAAATCAAATTCCCAACTATCTTTGTTATATTTGCCATTTTCTTTTATCCAATTTTTAATCACTGACTGTGTAGTTTCTTTTGAGGATTTTAAATCAAGACTGAAAAACCAAAAAAAATTATTTAATTTTGCGTAGTCTTTTGTGCTCATTTTATTTTGCCAAATAGTCTCAACAGCAAAATCTTCAATTCGGTATTTTTTATTTTGATATTTTATAATTGAAGAAAGAAGGTGAGGGCTTGGTTTGTATTGAAAATTATTATCAAAAGTTTTTGAAATTTTTTTTTCGTAAAAATTAGAATTTTGATAAATTTTTTTAAAATTATCTTTTAAACCAAAATAAAATTGGCCAAAAAAACCTAAGGAATTTACATTAATCATTAACTTATTTAAGTTTTAATAAATCAATATTCTTTTTTATATCTCCATCATTACTTTTGAATACGGTTGTGCCTGAAACAAGTATATTTGCTCCAGCATCAATAGCAATTTTGCAATTTTCAAAATTTATTCCACCATCTATTTCAATATCAAAGTTTAAATCTTTGTCTTGTTGAATTTTTTTAAGTTGTTTAATTTTATCTAGAACCTCTGGCATAAATTTTTGACCTCCAAAACCTGGATTAACACTCATTATTAAAACCAAATCTACTTGATCTAAAAATTCTGTAATTAATTCAATTTTCGACTCTGGATTAAGAGAAACTCCAACTTTTTTTTTTAAATCTTTAATTGTTTTAATAGATTCTCTTAAATTTTGAGTAGCTTCTGGGTGAATTGTAATGATATCTGCTCCTGCGTCTGCATATGCTTCTATGTATTTATGCACAGGTGAAATCATCAAGTGTACATCAAACTTTAAAGAGCAGTGCTTTCGAAGGGCTTTAATAACTGGGGGACCAATAGTTAGATTTGGAACAAAATGGCCGTCCATGACATCCACATGGATCATGTCTGCTCCACCTTCCTCTAATCTTTTAATTTCAGTACCTAATTGACTAAAATCAGCAGATAAAATTGATGGTGAAATTTGTATATTTTTCATTGATGACTAGGTTTACTAGTATCAATTTTTAAAATTTAATTGAATTAAAAAATTGATAAATTTGTCTCGATATTTCACTTTCGAGAGGAAATGACAACATACCCATAACAGAATAGCCCAAGATCCAAGGCATTAAATAAAATCTAATCATGTAAAAAAACCAAGCTACATATAAGGGTACTAAAGGACCTATAATAAATGATGGGGTAATTGGTTTAAATAGTCTGATTAAAGGATTTGTATATTTAACAAATACCCTCATAAAAAAGAATTGAGAGTCTTCTCTTTGAAAGATGTTCATTGCAACTCTACCAATTAATGTCCACATGATTATCCCAAAAAAATAATCAATAAAATATATAAACGGATGAAAGTTTGCTGACATTTAAGATTTATATTTGAAAATGAAAAGAAAGAAAAGGGGCGAAATTAATCGCCCCTTATAAAGTTTATTTACTGTTTTCCAAGAATTGTTTTACCACTTGGTACACGTACTTCATCAACCATTTTTTGAGTTGCTTTGTCGGGCTCTTGAGTCATTAAACTCACAACCACCATTGCAACCAAACTAACAGCTGATCCGAAGATACCAAATGTTAATTGAGTTATTCCTAGGAATCCACTTCCACCAGTTCGTACCCAAACTAAGTACCAAGTACCAGCAGCTAGACCTCCTAACATACCAGCAATAGCACCTTGTCTGTTAGCTCTCTTCCACCATACACCAAGTACAAGTGGGAAGAACAATCCAGACATCGCAAAGTCAAATGCCCAGATAACTGAACCTAAGATACCTTGGATCTCCATTGCCGCAATCGTTGCTCCAGCAAAACCAATTACTACAAGTAATACCCTTGCAACAACTAGTCGTTTTGCAGTTTCCGCTTTTGGATCAATGATCTTATAGTAAACATCATGTGATATAGCGTTTGCAATTGCTAAGATCAAACCATCAGCTGTTGACATGGCAGCTGCCATACCTCCAGCAGCAACTAGACCTGAGATTACGTAAGGTAATCCAGCTATCTCTGGTGTTGCTAATACAACGGCTTTACCACCCATGAAGAACTCGTTTAATTCAACAGTTCCATTTCCGTTAAAGTCGCTGACAAACATTAAGTTTGCTGCATTCCAGTTTTGATACCAATCTATCGCTTGAACTTCTGCAATTGATTTACCGATAATACCAGTTGATAAATTCGGATCAATCAATGACAACTTAGATAGCGTAGCTAACATTGGAGCAGAAGAATAAAGTAGGAAGATAAAGAATAGTGACCAACCTACTGATTTTCTAGCTGCTTTAACACTTGGAGTAGTAAAGTATCTCATCATCACGTGAGGTAATGATGCTGTTCCCATCATCATTGCCAATGCTAATGAAATAAATGCCCAAGGTGTTGCGTTAACTGCAGAGTGAGCTTTAGTTATTCCTGCTAAGCCTTTAGGTACCGTTGCTAGATCAGCAGCAGAGTTTTTAACAAAACCAAACTGTGATTCTAACTCACCGATTCTAGCTACTTCATCAGCTAACATAAAGTGAGGGAAGAAACCCGCACCCATTTTGTTACTGATCCAGAATACTGGAAGCAAGTAAGCTATAATTAGTACGATGTATTGTGCAACCTGTGTCCAAGTTACCCCTCTCATACCACCTAACATTGAACATAATAAGATACTTATTAGTCCAATATAAACTGCGTATTGGAATGGGATATCAAGTGCAACAGATGCAATAGTACCTGTAGCGTTAATTTGTGCTGTTACATAAGTAAATGAAGCAACGGTTAAAACCACTACTGCACTAAACCTAGCTAAATTACCACCGTATCTTGTACCTATAAAATCTGGAACTGTATAACAGCCAAATTTTCTCAAGTATGGTGCTAATAAAGATGCAACTAACACGTAACCACCAGTCCAACCAACAAGTAGAGCCATATAACCGTAACCTTTAAAGTAAATACCTCCAGCCATTGCAACGAATGAAGCACCAGACATCCAGTCTGCCGCCGTGGCCATTCCGTTGAAAACTGTTGGTACCTGTCTTCCAGCTACGTAATATGCATCCGCTTGGGCTGTTCTTGATAGCCAACCGATTAATGCATAGATGAATACAGTAAATGCCACAAAAGCGATACCGATCGCCTTTGCAGACATACCCATCTGTTCTGCAATTGCCATAATAATTATGAAACCTATAAACCCTCCGGTATAGATTCCATAAACTCTAGGCAAGTTATCAATGAAATTAGTACTTTTCATTATTCATCCTCTCTTTCACTAAAGCCGAACTCTTCGTCGATCTTTTCTTGTCTATTCGCAAACCAGAAAATAAGGATTACAAATGCTCCAAGAGATCCCTGACATGTAAACCAATATGTCCACGGATAACCGAAAGGTCCTGTGACCTCGTTCATTTCAGCTCCAAAAAGGAAGATGCCAATTGAGAATACAAACCAGATTGCTAACGTAATCATCAGCAAACCTCTGGATTTCTCCCAATGTTTTTCTTGATTTGACATTTTTACCTCTCTATTTAGTTATAACTGGCAAAACCATAACCATTATAAAGCTTTTGAAAAGACCTAAATTTAACCATAATAGGTACTTATTTACTGACTTTTTTAAGGTATAAATGCCACATACGGGGCAAATTATGTCAAAATACAAGTTAACTTGGAAAGATTTAACAACAACGGATTTTAAAACATATTTGTTCGCAATGTTCAAAGCGTTCATTCCTAAAAAAAAAATTAAAAATTTAGATGAACTCGAAGTATTTATTCAAACCAAATCTGCATGGGTTACACAAGTAACTTTATATAATTATTTAAAAACCCGGATGGGAACAAGATATGTCCTCCATTTTGATAATGATGAATTCATGGGATCTGTAAATCTTGCTAAATGGAATATTTATTCTGTAGCACTTCAAGATTTATCTCTTTTTACTTTCTCTTATTTGAGAGTTAATTTTAATTTTCAAGATACAGATAAGGCAAAAGAGATTTTTAATAAAATACTAGATGATGAAATTTCAAATAAAATGCCATTAGATATTGTAGACCAGGCTAGAGTGAATTTTGACAATAGATTTCAAAATATTAATTGGGATACTTATTATACAGATCTTCCATTTAATCCAAGTGCACTCTCTCTGTATAAATGGGCACCAATCGCTGAAGAATTAAAAACCTTAGATCGTAAAATTGTCTTAAACTCTATGATATTAAAGTGGGATGTTATCAAACAAGAATTTCAAAACTTGGTTCAGTTTTAAGTATTTTTTCTATTATCAACTAAACTATCAACAACGCTTGGATCAGCCAAAGTAGTGGTGTCACCTAACTGTCCATGTTCGTTTGCAGCGATCTTTCTTAAAATTCTTCTCATAATTTTACCTGATCTAGTTTTTGGAAGACCTGGAGTAAAATGTATCAAGTCAGGAGTTGCAAGTGGTCCAATCTGTTTTCTGACCCAAAGCTTTAAATCTCTTTCAAGATCTCCAGTTTCAGTTTCACCTGCATTTAAAGTGACATAACAATATAGACCGTTTCCTTTAATATCATGTGGGTAACCAACTACTGCTGCTTCAGCAACTTTTGGATGAGCAACAAATGCACTTTCGATCTCAGCAGTACCTAGATTATGTCCAGATACAATAATTACATCATCAACTCGTCCAGTTATCCAGTAATATCCATCTTTATCTCTTCTACATCCATCACCAGTAAAGTATTTTCCATTGAACTGAGAAAAATACGTGTCGATAAATCTTTGGTGGTCTCCATAAACAGTTCTCATTTGACCTGGCCATGATTGAGCAATACAAAGTCTTCCTTCTCCAGCGCCTTTTATCTCTTTTCCACTTTTATCAACAATGACAGGCTTTATCCCATAGAAAGGTTTTGTTGCTGAGCCAGGTTTTAAAGGAATGGCTCCTGTTTGAGGAGCTATCAATATTCCCCCCGTCTCAGTCTGCCACCAAGTATCTACAATTGGGCTCTTAGAGTTACCAACTATTTTGTAATACCACATCCATGCCTCAGGATTAATTGGTTCACCAACAGTCCCAAGTAATTTTAAAGACTTTCTTGAGGTTTTTTTAACCGGTTTATCACCTTCACGCATTAAAGCTCTAATTGCTGTAGGAGCGGTGTAGAAAATATTAACTTTATATTTATCAACTATCTTCCACCATCTTGAAGTGTCAGGATAATTAGGAATTCCTTCAAACATTATTGTGGTTGCACCATTAGCAAGAGGTCCATAAATGATATAACTATGTCCGGTTACCCACCCGATATCAGCAGTACACCAATAAATATCTTTTGGCTTATAGTTAAAAATATATTGATGAGTCATTGATGCATAAACCATATACCCACCAGTGGTGTGAAGAACCCCTTTTGGTTTACCAGTTGATCCTGATGTATATAAAATAAATAAAGGATCCTCTGCATTCATTTCTTCTGGCTCACAATGACTAGGAACATCTTTAATTAGATCATGATACCAAACATCTCTTTCTTCATTCCAATTGATGTAATTTCCAGTTCGTTTAACAACAATACATTTTTTTACATTTGGACAACTTGTTAAAGCCTCATCAGTCGTATATTTTAACGGAATAGTTTTTCCACCTCTAACACCTTCATCAGCAGTGATTATATATTCAGACTCACAATCATTTACTCTACCAGAAATTGACTCAGCAGAAAAACCACCAAATATTATTGAGTGAACTGCTCCAATTCTAACACATGCTAACATTAAAATTGCAAGCTCTGGGATCATGGTTAAATAAATTGTAACTCGATCACCTTTTTTAATTCCAAGTTTTTTCAAACCATTTGCAGCCTTTGAAACTTTTTGGTGTAATTGTTTATAAGTTATTTTTTGACTATCTTTTGGATCATCGCCAACCCAAATAATTGCAGTTTTATCTTTTTTGTCTTTTAAATGTCTATCTATACAGTTTGCAGAAGCATTTAAAGTTCCATCCTGATACCATTTAATTTTTACTTCTTTAGTACTATATTTAACGTCTTTAATTTTTTTATAAGGTTTTATCCAAGTAATTCTTTTTCCCTCTTTCCTCCAAAAATCATCATTACTTTTTATAGATTGAGAGTATTTTTGTTGGTACTTACTTTTATTTGCCAAACTTGCTTTTACCCACTCTGGTTTAGTTTTAATGACTATTTCAGGGGGAGAAGAACCATTCTCTTTTTTACTCTTCTTTTTACTTTTCTTTCTTTTTTTAATTTTTTTTGAAACCTTTTTTACTTTAGTTTTTTTCTTAACTTTTTTAGATGATTTTTTTTTTACTTTAGATTTTTTTTTCTTTTTTTTTGGCATGTGAAATTTTTTTTTTTAAATTCTACTCATGTTATTTATGATTTTCCAGCTTTTATAATCGATTGGCATCACAGATAATCTACTCTGTTTAATTAACGCTAAATTGCTCAATTCCTTACGTTTTTTTATATCCTCTAAAGTAACCGCTTTATCTAATTTTTTTTTAAACTTAACAGAAACAGCTACAAAGCGACCACTTTCATCAGTTTTGTCTATGTAATGTTCTTTAATGACCTCAACAATACCCACAATCTCTTTACCGATATTTGAGTGATAAAAAAAACAAAGATCACCTTTTTTCATAGCCTTTAAATTTTTTGCAGCCTGATAATTTCTTACTCCATCCCATGGAGTACCTTTAGTACCTGACTTTATTTGTTGATCAATAGACCATACATCGGGTTCAGATTTCACTAACCAATATTGCATTAAAATTGAACCCCAGCACCTTTCAAAAAAGCAGCATCCTCATCCAAAGCCCATCTAGGTTTTGCTGGGTGATCTAATTGACTAAACTCTTTTAATTTAAATTTTTCCAAACCAACCATTGCTATCATGGCAGCGTTATCTCCACAAAGCTCTATTGATGGAAAAATACTTTGATAATTTTCTTCCTCACATAAATTGATTAGCATATTTCTAATATTTTGATTAGCGGCTACTCCTCCAGCAACTACAAAATTTTTTTCGGTTAGATCATTTTGTTTTTCGAATTCTTTAAAAGCAACTCTAGTTTTTTTATACAAAATTTCCTCTATGGTCTTTTGAAAAGATGCTGCTAGATCAAATTTTTCCTGATCAGTTTTAATATTTTTTGTTATTCTTAACACTGCCGTTTTAAGACCAGCAAAAGATAAATTACAACCACCTTTACTAAAAATAGGTTTTGGTAAATCATATTTATTAGGATCACCTTTTTTTGCTAAAATTTCAATTTGTGGACCACCTGGAAATTCAATTCCTAAAAGTTTTGCAGTTTTATCAAATGCTTCTCCTAAAGCATCATCAATGGTTGTCCCTAATCTTTTATATTTTCCCAATCCTTGAACATTTAAAAATTGTGAATGTCCACCTGAAATCAACAAAAGCAGATAGGGATAATTTAAATTTGAATCTAACTTCGGACTTAATGCGTGACCCTCTAGGTGGTTAACTGCTATAAAGGGTTTATTTATTGAAGTTGCAAAAGCTTTTCCAAAACTTAAACCAACAGACAGACAGACAATCAAACCAGGTCCAGCAGTGGATGCTACAACATCAATTTCATTAATTTTTTTTCCACTATCATCTATAGCTTTTTGAACAATCCAATCAATTTTCTCAATATGCGCTCGCGCGGCTAATTCTGGAACCACTCCTCCAAATTCTTTATGAACTTCAACTTGGCTTGAAACAATATTTGATAGAACTATAGGGTTTCCCAGTTCATTTTCAGTTATTATTGATGCAGCTGTCTCATCACAGCTCGTTTCTATTCCGAGAATTAAGGGTTTTTTGCTCATTCAAATAGTTTTTAATAATTGTACAATCTCAATACAAGTAAGAAATAAATATATTTATGAGCAGAAAAATTATCATTGGATCTAGAGGAAGCAAGTTGGCGATGCTTTATGCTGGAAAAGCTAAAGATAAAATTATCAAAACCACTGATTTTAGCGACGAAGATGTAGTTATAAAAAAAATTACTACTAAAGGGGATGAGTTTCAGGATGTAAGATTGTCAGAAGTTGGAGGCAAAGGATTATTTTCAAGTAATATTGAAAAAGATCTTCAAGATAAAAATATAGATGTTGCAGTTCATGCACTCAAAGACATGCCAGCCCTTGAAACAAAAGGTCTTAAAACAGACTCATTTTTAGAAAGAAATGATCCAAGGGAAATCCTTATTACAAAGAATAAAAAAAAATTAAGTGAATTAAAAAAAAATTCTATAATCGGAACTTCATCTTTTAGAAGAGAATATCAAATTAAAAAAATTAGATCAGATCTTGAATGTAAACTTATTAGGGGAAATGTTGATACACGAATTAAAAAATTAAAAGATGGAATATATGATGCAATAATTTTGTCTTATGCAGGAATTAAATTTTTAAATTTTGATGACGAAATATCAGAAATTTTTTCTCCAGAACAAGTGATTCCAAGTGCTGGACAAGGTATAATAGCTCTTCAATGCAGAGAAGACGATGAGGAAATAATCTCAGTTTTAAAAAAAATAAATCACAATGAAACATTTATGAGAGCACATGTTGAGAGAAATATTTTAAAAGTTTTGGAGGGAGATTGCGAAACTGCAGTTGGAGCCCACTCCATAATAAAAGATGACAAAATTATTGTTGAAGCAGAACTATTCTCTTTAGATGGCACTAAAAGGTTTTATGAAAAAAAAACTGGCAAAGTAGAAAATTTCAGTCAAATTGGTATAGAACTAGGTCAAATTTTAAAAACAAAATCTAACAATTCTTATAAAAGGTAATATGCATATTTTATTAACAAGACCTTTAGAAGACTGCTCTGAAATGATTGTTAAATTTAAATCCTTAGGTCATCAAGTTTCTCATCTTCCTTTATTAAGTGTTGAGGAGGTAGTTTATGACAAAATTAATTTTGAAGATTTTAACGGAATTATTTTTACTAGTGCTAATGCTGTAAAATTTCTAAACCACGATGAAATTAATAAGACAATCAAATGTTTTTGTGTCGGAGAGAAAACAGAAAAAAAAGCAAGAAGTTTTGGTTTTCAAAATACAATTGCAGCAGAAGGAAATGTTTCAAACTTAAAAGAATTAATTTTGCAAAACTATGAAGCATCAAGCGGTAAGTTACTTTATGTAAGTGGAGAAACTATATCAGTAGATCTTGACGAACAGTTATTAAAAGAAGGTTATAATGTTAAGAGGATAGTGAACTATAGAGTTAACCATAATATGAATTTTAATGAAAATTTTGTTAAAGAATTAAAACAAAATATGCCTGACATGGTCTATGTTTACTCCCAAAATAGTGGGTCAAGCTTTTTGCACTTTATCAAAATTCATCAATTAGAAAGTCAATGGATGGACACGAATTTAATGTGTATAGGTGAAAAAACCTCATCAATACTGAACGAAATTAAATGGAAAAAGATATTTCTTTTTAATCCTGGAGAAGAGGAGTTTTTGTTATATAAAATTTAGCCATGGATATAATTAATAATTTTTCTGAAATATTTTTATCTGTTTGGAATAAGGGAATTCTTGGAGTTGATATTTTTCAAATTTTAATTGGCATTGGTATATTTGTAGTGTTTCTAGTTTTTAGAGGTCTAATCAGTAAATTAGTTATTAAAAAATTAGAAATTATATCAAAGCGAACTACGAATAAGTTAGATGATACTTTCGTTCGATCTTTAGAAGGACCTGCAAGATTTTTGCCAATTGTTTTAGGTTTTTTTATTGCAAGTTATTACATGACTTTTTCTGCTGAAGGTAGAGATGTGGTAGATACTATTAACAGAACTTTAATAACAATTTTAATATTTTGGGTAATCCATCAAATAATTGAACCAGTATCTTATATATTAAGTGGACTAGATAAACTTCTAACAAGAGAACTCATTGGATGGATAATTAAATCATTAAAAGTATTTATATTTATACTTGGATTAGCTGCTGTTCTTGAGTTATGGGGAATTAAAATTGGTCCAATTATTGCAGGACTTGGCTTGTTTGGAGTTGCAGTAGCTCTAGGTGCACAAGACTTATTTAAAAATTTAATTTCAGGAATTTTAGTATTGGTTGAAAAAAGATTTAAAATTGGAGATTGGATTGCAGTTGAAGGAATAATAGAAGGGATAGTAGAAAAAATTGGTTTTAGATCCACAACGATTAGAAAGTTTGATAAGTCTCTAGCAATTATTCCAAACTTTCAGTTTGCAGAAAATGCAGTGATAAATGTTAGTGAAACTTCAAATTGGAGAGTGAGGTGGATTATAACTCTTCAGTATGACTCTACTATTGATCAATTAAAAAAAGTAAGAGACGAAATAGAGGAATATATTAATAAAAGTAAAGACTTTAACCAAGCAACAGGAGTTGCTGTAAGAATAGAAAAATTTTCAGACAGTTCCATTGATTTACTGGTGAGATGTTTCACAAACTCTAGTAGTTGGAGCAATTCTCTAGAAGTGAAAGAGAGATTGGCAATTGAAATTAAACAGATAGTTGAAAAAAATGGTGCTTCTTTTGCTTTCCCAAGTCAGTCTATTTATGTCGAAAAAAAATGATAGCAATTTTTTATTTAGTTTTACAAATTTTAAAACTTTACTCGTACGTTGTAATTGCTAACGTAATTGTTAGTTGGTTAATTGCTTTTAATGTTTTAAATACCCAAAATAGATTTGTTTATTCTATTTTAGAATTAACTTACAGACTTACAGATCCAATTTTAAACAAAATTAGACGTTTTATACCTAACTTAGGATCTCTCGACATATCTCCTGTAATTCTTCTACTATTGATTTGGTTTATTGAAATGTGTATGAAGCTCTACATTGCTCCAATGATTTTTTAGAAAGATAAAATGATTTTAATAGATGGAAAGAAAGCTGCTGCAGAATTAAGAGAAGAGCTTAAGCACGAAGTTACAGATTTAAAGGCAAAATATAATAAAGTGCCAGGTTTAACTGTTATCCTTATTGGAGATTTAACTCCAAGCCAAATTTATGTACGTAATAAAGAAAAATCAGCTAATGAGGTTGGTTTAAAATCTGAAGTTATCAAGTATCCAGATTCAGTTGAGGAAAAAACAGTATTAGAAAAAATTGAAGAATTAAATAAAGATGAGACAGTTTCAGGAATATTAGTTCAGTTACCACTCCCAAAACATATTGATAAACAAAAAGTTATTGAAACTATTTTACCTTCAAAAGATGTTGACGGATTTCATCCTATGAATGTAGGTAATCTTTCTTCTGGATATGAAAGTTCAGTGCCTTGTACTCCTTTAGGTTGTTATTTATTAATCAAAAAAGTAGAACCTAATTTAAATGGAAAAAAAGCAGTAATAGTTGGAAGATCAAATTTAAACGGAAAGCCAATGACCCAACTTCTATTAAAAGAAAATTGCACAGTAACAATAACCCATTCAAAAACTAAAGACCTAAAAGCAGAATGTTTAGAGGCAGATATTATAGTTGCTGCAGTTGGAATTCCAGAACTTGTCAAAGGCGACTGGGTTAAAAAAGATACGATTGTTATCGATGTTGGTATTAACAAAACTGATAAAGGCATTGTTGGAGATGTTGATTTTGATGAAGTTTCTAAAAATGCAAAAGCATTAACACCGGTCCCGGGTGGCGTGGGTCCTATGACAATCGCTTGTTTATTGAAAAATACCATAGAGTGTTTCAAAAGATCGCAAATTTAGCAATTAAATCTCGCAATTTATTCTGTTACTCTATGTTATGAAAAAACCAAAGTATCCTTACAGGATTGCCATAATTTTTCTTTTACTAACTTTTCCAACAATTGGAGCTACTCAATTAGGGTGGCACCTTTACGATCAGCAAACAGGTTTTGATTATGGAATGATAGTAGGTACTTTTTCAGTAATATATGCAGCTTACTTATTGTACGAAAAAAAATGGAGAGAGGAAGATGAAGATTAGTTTATGGAAAAAATAATTTTTTTTGGATTAGTAATCCCTATTATGGGTTACGTTTTATATTTAGGTGGCATGGCAATTATGAATGGATTTAATGCTAAGGAAGCCAATAGAGCTGAAAAAGAAGAAGTTGAAGAAAAAGCCAAGACAACCATATCAGCTGATAACAGTTCACTGAGTGATGAATTAGCAAAATTAAATAGTTTGCGAGAAAGTGGAGTGCTTACTCAAGAGGAGTTTGAGAAAGCAAAAAATAAATTATTAAATACCTAAGATGTTAAGAATTATTCCCAATAAAAATAATATTGGGGCTGAGATTGACACCGATCTTCAAAAACTTTCAAAAGAAAATTTCAAAATCATTATGAATGCTCTAAATAAATACGGTATGATCTTTTTTAGAAGACAAAATCTTTCTTCTAAACATTATGTTGAGTTTGCTAAAAATTTTGGAAAACTCGCAGATTATCCTAGATTAAAAGGATTAAACAAAAAATATCCTCAGATAACTGTTGTTCAAAGAAAAGAAAGTGATAAAGGGCCAAGTTTTGGGGAGCAGTTCCATACAGACTCTATTTATACAAAAAAACCCCCAAGATTTACAATGTTGTTATCAAAATTAGTTCCAAGAAAAGGAAAAGCAAATACAGAGTTTTGTTCGCAGTATTATGCTTTTAAAGATTTAACTGGATCTATGAAACGAAAGTTATCAAGTTTAAAAGGCGTCTATTCCTCAGAAGGACCTATTTCAATTACGACAAAAGAGAGAGTAAAAGAGAAGGGTAAGAAAATAAAAGAATTAAAATCCGTTCATAAGATTATAAGAAAAATTAGCAAAAAATATGCAATTTACTCTAGCCCAGGTCATCTAGTTGGATTTCAGCCAAAAATAAAAAATGCAAGTGATTTAAAAAAAAAATTGTTCAAATACCAAATTAAAAAAAAATTTCAACATTCATTAGAATGGGAAAAAAATCAATTAGCGATTTGGGATAACAGATCCATGTTGCATCAAGCAACACCTTTTAAAGGTAATAGAATTATGCACAGAATAACAATTCTTTAATTTTTCTTCATTAACCACAAGTCATCACCTCCCAAAAAATAAATTTCACCATTTTCAGGATGTACTTGAATGTCTCTTAGTCTTCCAATCTTATCTTTAAAGACCACATTTTCTTTGACATTAGATGGATCAGAAAAATCAATTGCTCTTAATGATTTATCTTTTAAAGAAGTTACTAGAGCAAGTCCATTCCATTCTTTAAATTCCGAACCTTTGTAAATTGTGATAGCGCTGGTTGCAATTGAAGGAACCCAATATTTAATAGCTTTCGTGAAGCCAGGCTTCCATTTTGGTCCAATTTTACTTCCTGAATAATTTGTTCCACCCCAGCCTAAAATTTTCCATCCATAGTTTTCACCTTTTTTTGCCTCACCAAACCAGTCCCCTCCTTTAGCGCCGTGATTACTCATATAAATTTTTCCATCATAAGGAGACAAGGTTAAACCTTGAGGGTTTCTAATACCTATTTGATATATTTCTGGTAACCAATCTGATTTACCTTCGAACTTAGGATTATCTTTAGGTATACTTCCATCTAAGTGTATTCTTATAATACTGCCTGGATGTTGAGTTGGGTCTTGTGCAATCATACCTTGTCCTCTTTCACCAGCAGATGCAAATAAATAATTATCTTTAATAGCAAGTCTTGATCCAAAATGATAACCAGAGTCTATAGGTGGATTAGCTTGAAAGATATTTTTAAAATCTAATTCTTGTTTATTTAATTTCGCTTTTGCAATTGAAGTGCTAGTTTTCCAATTAACTCTATTTTCAGTATAAGAAATCCAAACAGTATTGTTTTGATAAATAATATCTAGCAATCCTCCTTGACCATACTCTAAAAAATTCAAATTATGTTTTACTTCTAATATTTCTTTTGTTACAATATTTATAATTTTTATTTTTCCACTTTTTTCAGTAACTATAATTTCATCTTCACTGATAAAAGATGAGCCCCATGGATCTTTAAGTTTAGCAATTTTTTCAAAGTTTAGATTTGCAGAAAAACCATTTGACCATAGAAAAGTAAAAAAAATTATAGTTAAGAAAAATCTAATCACTTTATGACAGTTTAGATCTACCACCATCAACAGCAATTATCTGACCTGTTACCCAAGAACTATCATCAGTTATTAAAAATTTAGCTAATGAAGCTGAGTCTTTACCTTCACCCAACCTTTTTAAAGGGTGAGCCTTTGCAATACCTTCTGCTATTGCTGTATTTTTTAACATTGGTTCTGCAATTTTAGATTTTGTTAAACTTGGAGCAACACAGTTTACTCTAATGTGTGGAGCAAATTCTGCGGCAAGAGAAACTGTTAAACCTTCAACGGCTGCTTTTGTAGATGCAATGATAGCATGGTTAGTAAAACCTCTTTGTGCAGCAACTGTCGAAAATAAAACAATTGAACCTTTGTTTTTTTTTAGGCTTTCTTGATATCCTTTAATGACTTCAACTGCTGAATATAAATTTAACTTCATACATTTAGTGAAATCTTCTTCCTTTACCATTCGTAAAGGTTTTAAATCAATTGAACCAACACAGTAAGCAATCCCTTTTATTTCTGGTACATCAGCTTTAACTTTTTCTATAAAGCCTTCTTCTAAAACATCAGCAACAGTAAATGAGCATCCCAATTTACCTGCAATAGCGCTTACTTCACTTTCGTTCCTTGCGACTAAATGAATGTCATTACCAGAATTTTTTAATTGTTCTGAGAGGTTAGAACCAATAGATCCTGTCGCACCGAAAATTAGATATTTTTCTGACATAAAAATTTTTATTAGTTATATTTAATCATGAAGTTATTTTTTATACTTGGTAATCAGTTATTTCCAACAAAATACATCGACCGCTTCAAAAAAGACCATACGTTCTTTATGGCAGAAGACAAAGGTTTATGCACTTATGAAAAACATCATAAACAAAAAATTCTGTTGTTCCTATCTTCTATGCGGTCCTACGCAGATAGTCTTAAGAAAAATAAATTTAAATTAGAATATTCAAAAATTGAAGATAAACAATTTAGTGAAGATTATTTAAAAAAATTAAAAAAAATTATTATCCAAAAAAAAATAAAAGAAGTTTCTAGCTTTGAGATAGAAGACAAACCCTTTGAACAAAAGATTTCCATGTTTTTTAAAAAGGAAAAGATTGAATGGAATATCCTCCAAACACCAATGTTTTTAAATTCTCGTGAAGAATTTAAAAAATATCTAGGAAACTCAAAAAAACCATTTATGGCAACATTCTACAAAGAGGTAAGAAAAAAATCTGGAATATTAATGGGTTCTGATGGCAACCCTGTAGGCGGTAAGTGGAGTTTTGATGAAGACAATAGAAATAAATTACCCAAAGATATTTCAATACCTAAATTTCCTAAAATTAAAGAGACAAATCATACAAAAAAATTAAAACCTATTATTGAAAAGTTATTCAAAGATCATCCAGGTAATACAGATTATTTTTGGTTTGCAACAGAATATGATGATGTTGTTAAACTCTTGAATTTTTTTATAAAAGAAAAATCAAACTTATTTGGTGACTACGAAGATGCTGTAGATCAAAAAGACAATATTCTTTTTCATAGTGCTCTAAGTCCCTATATCAATCTTGGATTGATAACGCCTGAATTTATCATTCAAAAAGTTTTAGAGTTTCACAAAAAAAATAAAATTAGAATGAATTCTCTTGAAGGTTACATACGGCAGGTAATCGGTTGGAGAGAATTCATGCGAGGGATTTACCAAGGTTATTCAAAAGAAATGGAAACTCGAAATTTCTTTAAACAAAATAGAAAAATGAAAAATTCATGGTACGAAG
>CACNRD010000009.1 GCA_902622795.1 uncultured Pelagibacteraceae bacterium
TTTGAAACATCTGATGTAAAAGGAGAGGATTACAAAATTAGTGATGGCTCAGTTTTAATTGCTGCCATAACCTCTTGTACAAATACTTCAAACCCAAATGTTTTAATTGGAGCTGGCTTATTAGCTAAGAAGGCTGTTGAATTTGGATTAGATGTAAAGCCATGGGTTAAAACTTCCTTAGCACCTGGATCTCAAGTAGTTACAGATTATCTTAAAAAAGCTGGACTAAATGAATATTTAGATAAATTAGGTTTCAATCTTGTGGGTTATGGTTGTACAACATGTATAGGAAATACTGGTCCATTACCTGAAAATATAGTTGAAGCAGTTCAAAATAATAAACTTTATGGAGTATCTGTATTATCAGGAAATCGAAATTTTGAGGGAAGGATTTCACCACATGTGAAAGCAAATTATTTAGCTTCCCCTCCACTAGTTGTTGCCTACGCTCTTGCCGGACATATGGAATTTGACTTGTACAAAGACTCTTTTGGAAAAGACCAAAATGGAAAAGATATTTATTTAAAAGACATTTGGCCATCAAATAAAGAAATTGAGGATACCTTAAAACAATCATTAAATGCTGAAATGTTTATTAAAAGGTATTCAAATGTTGCTGAAGGTCCAAAGCAATGGCAAGATATAAAAAGTGAAAAGAGCAGCATCTATAACTGGGACTCTGGATCAACTTACGTAAAAAAACCACCTTTCTTTGATAATTTAACAGATGAACCTGAAGGGTTTAAACCTATAAAAGAGGCAAGACCCTTGTTGATACTTGGCGATATGATCACAACAGATCACATATCACCAGCTGGAAGTATTCAAAAAGACAGTCCTACTGGAGATTATTTTATGGAGCATCAAATTTTACCTCAAGATTATAACTCTTATGGTGCAAGAAGAGGAAATCATGAAGTTATGATGAGAGGTACTTTTGCAAATATAAGAATTAGAAACGAAATGGCGCCTGGTACCGAAGGTGGTTTCACTAAACTATATCCAGAAAATAAAACAGTTCCAGTTTATGATGCGGTAGTGGAATATAAAAGAAGAGGAACAGACTTAGTTGTAATTGGAGGTAAAGAATATGGTACTGGGTCCTCAAGAGATTGGGCTGCAAAAGGAACAAAATTACTTGGGATTACACTTGTGATTGCAGAAAGTTTTGAGAGAATACACAGATCTAATTTGATAGGTATGGGAGTGTTACCTCTTCAATTTGTAAATGGTATGGACAGAAAAGGTTTGAAACTCACTGGATCAGAGTTAATAAGTGTTTTAAATCTTGAAGAAGGAATAAATCCGTCTGATCAAGTAGATGTTGAAATCAAATATATTTCAGGTGAAATTAAAAAAATTAAAGCACTTTGTAGAATAGACACCAAAAACGAGCTTGAATATTACAAAAATGGTGGAATACTTCAATATGTTTTGCGTAATATGATTTAAATATGGATGAGGAAATATCAATTATAAATTCAAATAATAGGAATGATAAAATTAAAAATTTTATTGTTCATAATAAAAATAAAATAATTTCATCTATAATAATTATACTAATTGCTATTATTAGTTTTTATATTTTTGACAAATATAAAATAAATCAAAAAAAAAAAATTTCAGATGATTTCAATTTAGCAACTATTGAGCATTCAGAAAATCTTAATGACAAAACTACCAACAAGTTAATTGCTATAATTAAACAAAAAGATCCAACATATTCTCCATTGTCACTTTATTTCATTATTGATAATAAACTTATTTCAGATCAGGATCAGATAAATGGTTTTTTTGATGTTTTAATCAAACAAACACCTCTAGAAAATGAGATAAAGAATTTAGTGATATATAAAAAAGCTTTATATAATGCGGATCAATTCTCTGAGGGAGATCTATTAGAGACTTTAAATCCATTGATTAATTCTAAAAGTGTATGGAAATCTCACGCTTTATATTTAATGGCAGAGTATTTTTACGCTAAAAAACAAAATCAGAAAGCAAAAGAGTTTTTCAATCAAATAATCAGTTCAGAAAACCCTAATCCAGATATAAGGTTGCAAGCAGAGAAAAGATTGAAAAGAGATTTTAGTGAATAGATTAATTATTTTATTAATTGCCTTTTTTTTCATAAATAATTGTTCATTTAACGAAAATTCAAGAATATGGAAAGATAAGGATAAAGAAAAATTATCAAAATCAAATGTTAAAAAAATTTTTGAAGCAAAAAATTCTGTGGTTAAAGAATTTAATCAGATTTTAAATTTAGATTTGTCAGGTATTAATACAAATAATAAATTTATTAGTAATCAAAATGATTATGGTTCACAGAGTTACATGGGAGAGTTAAAAAAGATAGGAAGTTATAAATTTTCAAAATTAGAAGAATTAAATCAAATTAATTTAAAACCTCTATTTATAGAAAATGATATCGTGTTTTTCGATAAAAAAGGTTCAATTATAAGATTCAATGAAAATCAAAAAATTTTATGGAAAAAAAATTATTATACAAAAGCCGAAAAAAAGTTGCGTCCTAAATTAGATTTTATTTTCCACGAAGAAAATATTTTAGTAAGTGATAGTATATCAAAGTATTATTCAATTAATGCAAATAATGGTGAGCTTAATTGGTCTAAAAATAACACCTATCCTTTTAACTCAGAAATTAAAAAATATAAAAATAAATTTTTTGTTATTGATTATAAAAATACTCTCAGATGTTACAAAATAGAGGATGGATCAGAATGTTGGAATTTACCAACTGAAGAGTCTTTTACAATATCTGATGCAAAATATTCATTAATTATATTAAATGACATGGTGCTGTTTAGCAATTCTATTGGTGACATTACTTCTGTTGATATCGAAAGTGGTTTGATTATTTGGCAATTACCCACTCAAAGCACTAGTATCTTAAATGAAACTTACGATTTTAAAACTTCAAAACTTGTTTCAGATGGTAATTCTGTTTTTTTTTCAAATAATAAAAATGAATTTTATTCAATTGATATAAAAACAGGTACTACTAATTGGATAAGCGAAATCAATTCTAATATTACACCGGTGATAACTGGAAATTTAATATTTACAGTCTCAAATGAAGGTTATTTGTATGCAATAGAAAAGAATAAAGGAAATATAATTAGAGTGACTGATCTTTTTAAATTCTATAAACCGAAAAAAAGAAAAAATATTTACCCTATAGGATTTGCAATAGGTGACAAAAATTTATATTTAACAAATTCTGAAGGTAAAATGATTGTGGTAGATTTACAAAATAGTAACATTCTCAAAACAGAAAAAGTTTCTTCTAACCTTGTCTCAAAACCATTTATATTTAATAATAATTTATTTTTAGTCAGAAATGGATCTATCATCCAGTATAATTAAGTATGATCTTAAAATTTTTAGATAAGATCGGCAGAAAAAAAGTTGTGTTAGATAGAGGTCCCTCTCACCCAAAATTTAGTCAAGCAAAACCCTGGATGAACCGATATTATGTTTTAATGAGACATCGACCTAAGTGGTTTCCATTTAATATATTGATTCATGAGATGCTTGCTAATGATCATGGTGATGGTGTGCATAATCACACATTTCCTTATGTAACAATAGTTTTAAGAGATGGTTATTGGGAGACTTTAAGTGAAGGAAAATTTTGGAGACCACCTGGTTATATAGGCTTTAGGTCAGCAAATAATCTACATAGAGTGGATCTTAAGCCAGGAACAAGACCATTAACTATATTTATTTCTGGTCCATTTGGATTACGTAAAGGACCAAGATCAGAATATGGTATTGACTTTAAAACCAAAAAATGAATTTAAACAATCTTTTTCAAAGTTTTTGTAAAAAAAATAATTTAGAAATTAATTCTTATCAATTAACTGTTATTGACGAATTAAAAAATTATTATAAATTAAATTTTAATAAATCAATTTTAAATAAATTTTTTTCAAAAAAAAATTCAAGACTAGCTTTTTATTTACATGGAGGTGTTGGTGTTGGAAAAACAATGATCTTAAATTTTTTTTTTGATTTAGTAGAAGAAAAAAAATTAAGACAGCACTTCAATGAGTTTATGCTGAGCTTTCATGATTTTGCACATGAAAGAAAGGAAAATAATGAGGAAAATATAATCAACCAATTTGTAAAAGATTTAAAATCTAAAACTAAATTAATTTATTTTGATGAGTTTCAAGTAACCAATATTGTTGATGCGATGATTTTAGGAAAATTATTTGAGCAAATATTTAAAGAAAATGTTAAAATTATTTTAACGTCTAATACAAAAATTTCTGAACTTTATAAAGACGGACTTCAAAGAGATCAGTTTAAACCTTTTATAAAAATTATGGAGAAACATTCTGTTGAACTTGAGCTTAAAATAGAAGACGATTATAGAAAATCATATGAAAATCAAAAACAAAGATACTTTTACCCTCTCAATCAAGAGACTAATTTTAAAATAAATAAGTTTTTTAGAACTATCACAAAAGATAAAAATCATTTATCAAAAATAATTAGCGTAAAGGGAAGAGATTTTAAAATAGAACATTTTTATGAAGGAGTAGCTAGATTTAATTTTGATGATCTATGTAGTCGAAACCTTGGTGCTGAAGATTATTTGGAGATAATAAAAAATTGCAAATTTGTTACACTTGATAATATTCCACAATTTAATGATATTAATTCTAATCAACAACAACGATTTATAACTTTAATAGATGTCATATATGACAAAAATATTCCTTTAGCTGTTACTGCTGATCAAAATATAGATCAATTCACTTCATCAAGATTATTAGAAAAGCCTTTTAAACGAACTGTCAGTCGATTATATGAGTTAACATCTGTGGAAAAAAATTAATGAAACAAGAGTTCTTTAATCTTAAAATAAGTACTACTGGTCAAAAGTTGTATGAATTCACTGATCAGACAATTCAGTGGATTAACAATAATAAGTTTAAAGATGGGATGCTTAATTTAAGTATTCAGCATACTAGTGCATCTCTAATTGTTCAAGAAAATGCTGATCCAGATGTTCAAACAGATTTAATAAATTATTTTGATAAACTAGTTCCTATGAACAATAAATTGTACACACACACCACTGAGGGTAAAGATGATATGCCTGCACATATAAAATCTGTATTAACAAACAATCAAATTTCTCTTAGTATTAAAGATACTGAATTATTGCTTGGAACTTGGCAGGGGTTATATTTATTTGAGCATCGTTTAGAGCCACAAAATAGAACAATTATTCACCATTTTATTGGTGAATAGAGCATTTATTTCTTAAGTGATTGAAAAGCCTCTAGAGCAGCAGCTCTAGCTTTTTCATGGATTACAATAGGTTTAGGATAATCTTTCCCTATTATAGTCTTTATTGCTTCTTGATACTTGTGTTCCATTTCCCAAGGTTTATGGATGAATTTATTAGGCACTTTATTTAATTCTGGAACCCATTTCTTCACATACAAACCTTCTTTATCAAATTTTTCGCCCTGCAAAATTGGATTAAATATTCTAAAGTAAGGTGCAGCATCAGCTCCACAACCAGCAACCCATTGCCATTGAGCTACGTTATTTGCTTTATTAAAATCTAATAAACAATTTCTGAAATGTTTTTCACCCTCAGTCCAATTAATTCTCAAATGCTTAACCAAAAAAGAACCAACTACCATTCTAATTCTGTTATGCATCCATCCAGTTTCATATAACTCTCTCATTCCAGCATCTACAATAGGGTAGCCTGTCATTCCTGATTTCCATGCTTTTAGAAACTTTTCGTTTTTTACCCAAGGAAATCGATCAAATTCTTTTCTATAATTACCTTTTAAAAATTCTGGAAAATAATTAATTAAACTATGTGAAAACTCACGCCAACCTAATTCATTGATATATTTTCTGTAACCAATTCCTTTAGATTTAATTTCATTACATTTTTGCCAAATAGTACTTACATGAATTTGACCATGTTTAATATAGGGAGACAATTTTGATGTGCCTTCAACCGATGGATAATCTCTAGCAGTTCCATAATCTTTAATCCTCTTTTCAATTAAAGTATTAAGAACTTTTTTAGAGTCACTTTCTGAAACTTTCCAATATTCTTCAAATTTTTTATACCAATTCTTTTTAGGTAAAATATCTTTAGGCTCAATACAATTCTTGAAAACTGTGATTGACTTTGTCTTTTTTTTTACAATATAATTTTTACTTGGAGGTAAGCTTAAATATTTTTGTTCAGCATTTCTCCAAAATGGACTAAATACTTTAAAGGGTGTTCCGTCGTTTTTAGTTACTTCTTGAAATTCATTTAAAATATTTCCTTTAAAATACTTAAACTGAACTTCATTTTTTAAAAAAGCATCTCTAATTTTTATACCTTTAGCAATTACATCTGGTTCGTATATTTTATTCCAATAAACTGAAATGTTATCTTTTTTTTTTATCTTTGATAACACATCTAGTTCATCTCCCTCTAATATTTGAAGATTTATTTTATATTTAGATAATTCTGATTTAAATTCTTCTAAAGATTTATAAAGCCACCATTTTTGTGCTTCTCGTTTTTTATCAAAATCAGCTTTGTTATAAATAAATAATCCAACAACATTATCATGATTTTGACTAGCAAAAGAAAGTGCTGGATTATGTTCAATTCTAAAATCTTCCCTGATCCAAAATATTGCATTTTTTGTCATGTGAATTTTATTTTCTTCCTTTAGATAGCAGTTGTTTGTAAAGTTTAACATCTGCATTACCTTCGCATCCTATTACTAAAACATTAGATTTTTCGTTAAGTTCAATCATTTTTTTAGTCTTATAATTATTACAAACACCAATTAGGCTTATAATCCCAGGTGTTGAGCATTCTCCACCAATTAATGAATTTTTGCTGAGCTTTTTGTCTTTTAACATAGCTACAGTTTTGGCAACATTCCGATCACTTATAGATACACAACAATTGCTTGCTTTTTTCAATATTTGCCAAGGAATATATGACATTTCATTACATGACATACCACCCATGATGCTTTCTTTTTTAATCTTAATTTTTTTAAGTCTATTAATTTTAATGCTCTGAAGTACACAATCAGCTCTATCAGGCTCAACAATTATAATTTTTGGAATTCTTTTAAAATATTTTGCAACACCAGCAACAACACCAGCAGCCATGCCCCCGACACCGGCTTGTAAAAAAATATGGGTTATATATTGATTAGTTTGTTTAGATATTTCTCTTATCATTATGGAATATCCTGCCATAGTAAGTTGAGGGACTAATTTGTAATCTCTTGTCGCAACATCTTGCACAATTTTCCAATTATTTTTTTTCGATAACTTTTTACATTCATTAAGTGAGTTCTCATAATCTCCTTTAACTCTTATAACTTCAGCTCCAAATTTTTTAATTTCATTAACTCTTGAGTCACTTACGTATTGACTGACAAAGATTTTACATTTTAAACCTAATCTTTTTGCACCCCATGCAACGGATCTACCATGGTTTCCAGCAGTTGCTGAGGAAATAATTATATTTTTTTTTCCTCTAGATATTCTTTCAACAGCATATGCTCCTCCTAATGCCTTAAAGGATTTTAAATGAAATCTTTTGGACTCGTCTTTATAAAAAACATTATTTACTTTTAAATTTTTTTGTAATTTATCAAGTTTAAGCAGGGGTGTAGCCTTATAATTTTTCCAACTAGAAATTGATTTAAAAGCTTTTGTTAATAACAAAGAAGGGACAAATCTCAAAACATAATTTCTTTTAAAACTGAAATTATTATTTTTTATAGATTTTGTAAGCGTCCAGTTTTTAATACTTTTTAAAGTCTTCACTTTAACAGTCTAAAGTATTTTGTCTTTCCCATTGTGTTACAGGTTTGGACTTATCGAAGTTTTCTTTATTATCAAATTCATTAATTTCAGATTTTCTAAGTTTTATATAACTATTAATTGTTTGTTTTCCAAAAGCTTCATTCATTTCCTTATTATTTTTCAAAAGTTCTAGCGATTCTTGAAGTTCATTTGGTAATTTAGGTAAATTAGGATATTTTTTGTAATCTGTGTACATATTACAAGTAAGAGGCTCTCCTGGATCAATTTTATTTTTTAATCCATATAGCCCAGCAGCTAATACACTTGCTTGTAGTAAATATGGATTTGCAGATCCATCCATCAATCTTAATTCAAATCTACCAGGATCTGGAATTCTTATCATATGTGTTCTGTTATTGCCTGTATAAGATATGCTGCTTGGTGACCATGATGCCCCAGATTTTGTTGGAGGTGCATTAATTCTTCTATAGCTATTTATTGTTGGATTAAAGAAAGCAGATAGAGATGAGGCATTTTTAATTACTCCACCTAAAAAATTGTAAGCCATTTTACTAAGTCCAAGCTTGTCTGATTTATCTAAAAATTTATTTTTCTTTCCATTCCAAACTGATACGTGGGCATGACAACCATTACCGGTGAGGTTTTCAAATGGTTTAGGCATAAAAGTTGCTCTTAAACCATGTTTTTCAGCTATAGTTTTTACCATATATTTAAAAAATGTATGTCTATCTGCAGTTTTTAGACAATCATCATAATCCCAATTCATCTCAAATTGACCATTAGCATCTTCATGATCGTTTTGATAAGGACCCCATCCCATCTCAATCATGCAATCACAAATCTCTTTAATTAAATCATATCTCCTCATTAAAGCTGATTGGTCATAACAAGGTTTAGACTGGGTATCTCTCGGATCAGCAATTGAACTTCCATCCGGTGAGATTAAAAAGTATTCACACTCTACACCTGATTTCATTGTTAGATTTTGTTTTTTTAATCTCTTAATTTGATTTTTTAGCATTACTCTTGGAGAAGCTTCTACAGGTTTACCGTTCATCCATAAATCAGATGCAAGCCATCCTACTTCTTTATTCCAAGGCAATTGAATTAAACTATTTGGATCAGGAATACCGAACATATCGCTATCTGCAGGTGACATATCTAGCCAAGCTGCAAAACCAGCAAATCCTGCTCCTGCAGTCTGCATTTCTTTAATAGCATGCGCTGGAACTAGTTTTGATCTGAGTACACCAAAAAGATCAACAAAGCTAATTAAGAAATATTTTATTTTTTTTTGCTTTGCTATTTTGAATAAGTTTTTAGCCATTGCCTAGGCTATCACAATTATTTAAAAAATGAAAAGATAGTTTCTTTATATAAAATAAAATTTACCAGTACTATTAAGATAATTGCAAGAATTACTCCATACTTTGCTTTTGGAAAAGCAACCCCTCTCATTTTCGTAGGTCTTAGCTCTTCGTTTTTATCTTCACTCATTATAATAAGATTATAAAAAAAGGGCGCTACATTCAAGTAGCGCCCAAATTTTCTTTTAATTACCAATCAGTAATATTGCTTTTATGATCGTTTGCACCGTGTCTTTTTCTAGATAATCTATCAAGTTCTTCCCTCTCAGATTTATCTGTTATGACACTCCATCCAATCCATACAGCAATTAACAATAGGACTAGTATAAATTCACTAGACCCTGCTCCAGGATAAACCGATCCAGCAACCTCTTCTGCAGGTTTATTTAGATGATCTATCCAGTTTGATACTGTAGCCATATTTTTCTCCTTTACCTGGTTGCTGATGAAACTGCTTTTTCGTCATCTTTTGCAGTCTCCATCATTTCATAGTCTAGTCCCGCTATCTCAACTTCACGTGGGATTCTTAATTTACCCATTCCGTTAAGAACTCTAGCAATTATATATCCTGGTATAAGCCCTAGAACTAAGAACATTATTATTGCTCCTATAAATTGACCTAATGGATTAATTGTTGCGTAAGTTGTTCCATCAAACATAGCTCCAACGCTATATCCAGATGAAGGATAACCATTCAAAACAAATCCACAGATTACAAGACCAATAAAGCCAGCATAACCATGTACAGCTACTGCTCCAACTGCATCATCAATTTTGAACTTTCGTTCAACCCAATAATGAAGTTTGTAGGAAATCACAACTCCAATCATACCAATAATTAAAGCTTGAATTGGATGATATAGATCATTTCCAGCTGATGCACATATTATACCTGCTAGTCCACTTGAGTAAGTCCAGAAAGGATCACCTTTTGCAATGACATACCCAGCTAACAATCCACCTGATAACGACATTAAGAAGTTCATAGTTATTCCACTTAATGTAGTAGGCGTTAAATAGATGTTAGTTGCTGTCCAGAATGTTACTCCTTCCATTCCATACTCAGGTCCAAGGTCATATATCGGAACATTACATGCTGCATAAAATCCCCAAAAACCAGTATAAATTAAAAACAATCCAATTGTAACTAGCCAAGGATTTCGTGGTCCTATATTTCTTGGTTCACCACTTGATGAGAATTTTCCAATTCTTGGTCCAAGCACCATTAGAACACCAAGTGCAAATCCGCCTGCTATTGCATGAATAACACCTGAAGCATAAGCATCATGATAACCTAGAATTTTTAACATCCAGCCATCAAAGTGCCATCCCCATGAAGCATCTATCGACCAGAAAACCGATCCAATCGCAATTGCTAAAACTCCAAATGCAAAAGTTGTTATTCTTTCAATAATAGCTCCTGAAACAATAGAAGCAGCTGTCCAAGAAAATAATAAGAAAGCCGCCCAGAAAACACCCATTATATGATCGTTAAGATTAACTGCCATAAGAGCGTTAGTTGGATTAGCGAGATCATTCCCTCCAAATCCTCCACCTAAAACTAGCCCGGTACTTTCGGTCATAATTGATGGTGCTATTCCTGGTCCTGTTGGAAAAGCCCAATAAATCCACCAACCAAATAAAAACCAAGTTACTGTTACCAAAGGTATAAGCATTGTGTTTTTCATTAAGGTATGTTGGTGGTGTTTGTATCTTGACGCCCCAACTTCATACATACAGAAACCGACATGAATTAAAAACATCAGTACTACCGTTACCCAGTAGTAAAACTCTGTAAATATAGTAGTAAGAGCACCTAACTGATCAGTCATTTTTTACCCCCATATTTGTTTAGGAAATCTTATGAAATTTTTAGGGGTGTGACAAACAAAACAACTCTTAAAAACCTACTGTGGACAATAGATTTAAAAATAAAATCAACTCTTGATTGTGATATTAAAATTTTAAATAGGCTTTTTTCAAATCAACAAGTGGATGTTTAGGAGACATTTGAAATTTAACTAAGAGTTCTCTAGCTATCATGTCTCTATCTTGTTGATTGTTTGGTAATTTAATTGATTTTGGAATAGTAACCCACCCGTTAGCATTTCTACAAAATACTGCAGGTCTATCTTCTTCATAACCCATATGAACATCTTCTAGCCAGTTAAGGTCGTCCCATCCCATAGCTTCAATATACTTCTTTAAAAATGGAGTTATCTTTTTGTAATCAGGAAGTAAGTTAACATCATATCTATAACCAATATGTTGACCAATTAATTTTTCTCTTGCAGTTTCCTTAAAAGTACTAAGCTTGTCTTTTTTTGACTTACCTTTAGATTTTATTTTTTTTGTTTTTTTCTTTGGCATAGTTAATTTATATTTTGTGATAATTATCAACTCCAACAGTATAATTAGTTCCAGCTAAAGGAACTTTTGCTAAAGCAGATGCCTCAGATGTTAATGCAGCTAAATCTTCAGGCTCTAATGAGTGGATATTTGTTTTACCACAAGCTCTAGCTAATAATTGAGCTTCTAGAGTCATTGAATGCAAATAATTATAAACTCTTAAAGCAGCATCATCAGGATTTAATCTTGCTCTTAATTTTGGATCTTGCGTAGCAACTCCTACTGGGCAACGACCTGTGTGACAGTGGTAACATTCTCCAGCTTTTACACCCATTTCTTTTTCAAAATCAGCTTCAGGAATATCTTTGTTGCAGTTTAGTGCAATCATTGATCCAGTACCAATTGCAATTGCATCAGCTCCTAATGCTAGGGCTTTTGCCATATCGGCACCATCTCTTACACCACCTGCATAAATTAGAGTTACCTTTCCAGTTTTACCAACATCATCAATCGCTCTTCTGGCCTCTCTAATAGCAGCAATTCCAGGTATTCCAGTATTTGCAGCGGCAATGTGTGGTCCCGCTCCAGTTGATCCTTCCATTCCATCTAGATAAATTGAATCAGGATCACATTTTGCAGCCATACGCACGTCATCATAAACTTTTGATGCTCCTAATTTTAATTGAATTGGAACTTTATTTTTTGTTAATTGTCTTAATTCTTCAACCTTTAAAGCTAAATCATCAGGACCTAACCAGTCAGGGTGTCTAGCAGGCGATCTTTGGTCAATACCTGAAGGTAATGATCTCATTTCTGCAACTTGGTCAGTTACTTTTTGCCCCATAAGGTGGCCACCCATTCCAACTTTTTGACCCTGTCCAATAAAAACTTCTATTCCATCAGCTAACTGAGCATGATGAGGATTAAAACCGTATCTTGATTGAATACATTGATAATACCATTTTTCAGAATATCTTCTTTCATCTGGTATCATTCCACCTTCACCTGAACAAGTAGCGCTACCGGCCATAGTTGCTCCTCTTGCTAAAGCAGTTTTAGCTTCGTAAGAAAGTGCACCAAAACTCATCCCAGTAATATAAACTGGTATATCTAATTCAATTGGGTTTTCACATCTTGGGCCAATTACTGTTTTAGTTTCACATTTTTCTCTATAACCTTCAATTACAAATCTTGTTAATGTTCCTGGTAAGAAAACTAAATCATCAAATGTTGGAATTTTTTTCATCAATGCCATTCCACGCATTCTGTATCTTCCTAACTGTGCTTTAATATGTATGTCGTCGATTACTTCAGGAGTGAAGATAGCGTTATGCCCTAATAAACTTTTATTTCTTTTTCCATCTTCGTGTGCATGAACGTCAGCTTTTCCACCAACTCCTTTTCCATTTGATTTTACTTTTCCATTTTTTTTACTTTTTTTCTTAGGCATTAAATTGCTCCCTTCTTCTCTGTAGGTTCTAAATTATCATAATTCCAAAGTTTTTTACCAGCTACAATTTTTTTCATTTTGCTAACGTCAAAATCTTCACCTATTTCTGCAACCTTTAGTTTTCGTCTTAACCAATCTTGGTCACTAGATGTTAATTCTGCATCTACAGCATCACTACCATATGACCCAATTTCTCCACCTACGAAAATTGTCCCATCGTACATAGAATCACCTAAATTTATTCCAACATCTCCAAGGATAATTATTCTTCCTCTTTGCATCATAAAACCAGTAAATGCTCCAGCATCTCCACCAATAATAATCGTTCCACCTTTCATATCGATACCAGTTCTTGCACCAACACTACCTTTGCAGATTAAATCTCCACCTCTTATAGCAGCTCCAAAACAAGAACCTGCATTTTTTTCAATAACCACTTTTCCAGCCATTAAATTTTCTGCACATGACCAACCAACTCTTCCGTTAATTCTAACAATTGGACCATCACAAGATCCCATTCCAAAATAACCTAAACTTCCTTCAAAAATTAAATTTAGTTTATTCAAAATACCAACACCTAAACTGTGTTTTCCTTGTGGATTTTTAATTACTATTGTTCCATATCCTTGGCTCATTAAATTATCTATTTCCTTATTAGCTTCAGGTGCTGACATATTCATTACGTCTAAGTCTGTTCTTTTATTGAAGTCAACATCGTAAGTTCCAAAATAATAAAAGTTTTCAGCTTCATCAGGGTTAAAAAACTTTTGCTGAGTTCTTCCTGTTAACACTTCTGTGTGCATTCCCATTGATTGGGCTTTGGACTTTTTCTCGATAGTTTTTATATTTGCCATACTTTTACCTCTCCATCAAAAGGATCATAAGTATCAATTTCATGTGGTAACACAGATCTGATTGCAATCTCTTCTGATCCCATTGCAACTAAATCATCCGATTCATAAAGTACTAAAGGTTTTGCTGCCATAGTATCTTTTGCCATACCTAAAGAGTCTTTTGTTGCTACAAAATAAGTAAATACACCGTCTAGGCCAGTTAGAGAGTCTTTCATTCCTTCTTCAAGACTTGCTCCTTCTCTCATTTTTTGTGCTATATAAACCGCTATCAATTCTGAGTCACATTCTGACATAAATCTCATACCTTTATTTTCTAAAACTCTTCTATTGTTCCAATAATTTGTAAGCTGTCCATTATGAACAACTGATACATCACTAAAAGGATAACCCCAAAAAGGGTGAGCTGATTTAATATCCACACCAGACTCAGTCGCCATTCTTGCATGACCTATGGCGTGTGTTCCAACAAGTTTATCTAAACTATATCTGTCGCATACCATTTTTGCGTTCCCTAGATCTTTGATTACTTCTAAAGATTTTCCCATAGATAATATTTCTACTCCAGGAATACTTTCAATTCTTTGTGAAAAATCTAATAAATCTTTAGTTTCATAATCAACTTCATATCTTAATGAGTAGGGAAGAGTTCTTTCCTCTTTGATAATTTTTGCACCCATCTCAGATAGAGTTTGATCAACGATTTTTTTTCTTTCATCGTAGACCGAAACATCTTCCATAACTGAGGAACTACCTTCTCCAACATTTTCTCCAACTTTAAAACGCATGATAAAATTTTTACCATCCGTATCTCCGTATAAAGCATAACCTGTTGAATCTTCACCTCTGTGTTTTAATGCTTGAAGCATGCCTTGAAGTTCACTTCCAACATTTGAAGACTTTCCTCTATGAATTAAACCTGCGATACCACACATATTTTTACCCTTCTTTTATTTAAAGACCTATGGAAGACAATCAAGATAAGTATCCAGATCCCATTGAGTTGTTGCACCTAAAAATCTTTCCCATTCATCATTTTTGTACCAATGGAAAATTTTATACATTTCATCAGGCATAGCAGATTGTATTACTTTATCTTCTGCTAATCTGTCCAAAGCTTCACCCAAACTTAAAGGTAATTTTTTGACATCTTTTCCTGCTTTCTGAGCTTCATAAATATTTCTAGACTCAGGTTTACCTGGATCAATGTTGTTTGTTAATCCATCATCAAACGCTTTTAATAATGATGCTCCCATTAAATAAGGATTGTGCATTGAGTCCACTGAACGATATTCAAATCTACCAGGAGCAGATACTCTTAAACCACAAGTTCTGTTTTGATAACCCCAGTCAGCATAAACAGGAGCCCAGAAACCTTGATCCCATAATCTTCTATAAGAATTAACTGTGGATGATCCAATAGCAGTTAAAGCAGGAAGGTGTTTCATAACACCACCAATAGATTTTAATCCAATCTTACCTGGTAACTGAACATCTTTAGTATCTGGCATGAATGTATTTGTTCCACCTTCGACATAACTAAACACTTCATCCATTCCAGGAAGAGATTTATGACCCAATTTATTTACTTTATCTTTTCCACCTGTCCATAAAGACATGTTTGTATGACATCCACTCGCAGAAACACCCATGAAAGGTTTTGTCATAAAGCAAGCAATTAAATTAAACTCTCTAGCAACTTGTGCACAAATTTGTCTGTAAGTTGATAATCTGTCCGCATTTCTTAAAACATCATCAAACATCCAGTTTAATTCTAACTGACCTGGAGCATCTTCATGGTCTCCCTGAATCATATCAAAACCCATAGCTCTTGCGTATTCCATTACCCTCATAAACACTGGTCTTAATGACTCGAATTGGTCAATATGATAACAATATGGTTTCGAGAAGCCCTTACCAGTAGGAGTTCCATCCTCATTTCTTGTTAACCACATCATCTCAGGCTCTGTTCCAACTCTTAACTGATAACCATGCTTTTTCTTAAATTCCTTAGCTATAATTCTTAAATTACCTCGACAATCAGAAGTTAGATGACCACCTGGATTTTCTCTCTCTTCTCTGTTTCTAAAACAAGTTACAAAAACTCTAGCAACTTTTTTATCCCAAGGTAACTGGCAAAAAGTTTCAGGATCTGGAATACCTACAAGCTCTTTTGCTTCTGGTCCATAACCTATGTAGTTATTGTGACGATCTAAGAAAAGGTTTGCTGTTGCACCATAAACTAATTGAAAACCTTTTTCGCATGTTCTTTCCCAATGGTCTGCAGGTATTCCTTTACCTACAACTCTTCCAGTAACAGATATGAACTGAAAAAAAATATAATCAATTTTAAGTTCATTAATTTTAGCTCTAACTTGTTTTACTAGTTTATCTCTTCCAGGTTGGTTAACATGTTTTTCTAAATCAGTCATTTTTCCCCTTAATGAATTATAAATTTTATAAAGCGTAGCTGAAAAATTTATTTGTGTCTAGGCTTGAAGTTTAACTCCAAGGGAACGGACTGTTCGAAGTAGGGTGAAGTTCACCTTTCTCGTAACGGTTGAATCTAAACGGTTTTAATAAATCACTCTCAGTACCCAGAATTTCTTTTGCAACAAGTTCACCAACACCAATCATTTTGTATCCATGATTTGCATCAGCAATCATATAAACATTTTCTAAAAATTTATCAAAAATTGGAAACGAGTCTGGTGTCATGCATCCAAGACCACCTGATGGTCCTTTTCTATATAAACCAGATTTTCCCTCAAATCTTTTTTGACAATGTGCTAGAGCTGAACACCACATATCATTAAATGCTTCAGTTGTTTGGTATTCAGGAGACTCCACTCCGTACGGGTCAACATTAACTTGATCAAAATGTTTATCAACTATGTAAGGAGATGTTCCACCCTGAACACCAAGTCCTTCAATGTCTGGCTTGTAATATATTCCCCAAATTTTATCAGTAATTAATTTTTTTGTTGAATCAGAATATAATGGAGCGGTGGAATCAACGTGAATAACAGGGGGTTGTTTACCATTATTCATTTTTAAAAAATCTGGCTCAACACCTAGAACACCTTCTTGCAGCATCCAGTATTTCCACATATCAGTAGTATGTAATTTACCATCTTTGTCTTTTATATTTGCAGTTTTTGGAAGTTCTAACATGTTCCAGAAATCTCTTACCCAAGGACCTGCACCAACAACTACTTGTTCGCACTCAATTGTACCTTTATCAGTTTCTACACCAGTTACAGCTTTGCTGTTACTTCCTCTTTTAAATCCAGTTACTTTAACTTCTTTAAATACGTTCACTCCATTTGATGTTGATTTTTTTTCAAGCGCTTTTATAGAGTCTACATTAAATGCGTAACCACCTTTTTTTTCATGCAAAATAGACGTTATGCCTTTTGCCTGCCAATCATCGAACATACCTTTCATATAATTCGTACAATCTTTTTCACCTTCTATAAATTCTGAGTCGTAACCAATTGCTTTTTGCTGGTCATAAATTGAAGCCACATCTTCATGCATAACTTCAGGCGAAATTTGTAAATATCCAACTGCATTATATTTGAAAGCATCTGGATCACTTTCCCATACAGAAACTGAATGCGCCATTAATTCTCTCATTGCCGGCTGAAAATAATTATTTCTTACAACACCACATGCTATGCCACTTGCACCTGCAGCAGTATCTTTTTTTTCTAGAACAACTATGTCTCCGGGATTTTTATATGTTTCTGATAGTTTCCACGCGGTACTTAAACCGTGTATTCCACCACCTATAATGACTACTTTTGCTTTTGTGGGTAATGACATTCTGAAACCTTATTTTTTACAAAGTAGAATTAATATAATTATTTTTAGAACTAAAAAGTATATATATAAAATATACACTTTAAACTTAACAGAAATATGTGCTTAATAGCTTATATTTTTAAGAGTAGTCAAATATTCATTGAACTCTTTGATAAAAGAGTCACTTGGCTTAATATTTTTAATTCTTTGATCTGTTGAAGTTTTTTCCAATAAGAAGAATCCTTTTTCGCAAGCTTCATTAATGATTAAAGCCGATTTTGGCCTCGATGTTTTGAATAGTTTAGTTTTTAGTTGTTCAACAGATAATTTTTTATTTTCTTTGTAGGCAGACATTACTAATAACATCATATGATAATGAGAAGGTGATTTTCTAAAAAAATAGTTACTTGAGGTATGAGATTGTCTCATTTGATCTTCCCAGAAATTTAATAGAGTTTTTTTGTCTTTTGGCATTTAATTTATGATCTTACTCTAGACTTAGTTGGATCATAAAAAGGAAAGGCAACTACTTTGGCAGCTATTCTTTTTTGATGACCATCAATTTTACCAACTTCAACCTCAGTCCCAATTTCTGAATACTGCATATCAATTCTACACAATGCTATATTTTTATTTAAAGTTGAGGATAGACATCCACTTGTAACCACTCCAACTTGAGATCTTCCGATATGAACACAGTCACCATGACCCGCAATTTCTTTACCTGATAATTCTAACCCAACAAGTTTTTTTTGAGGGTTATTTTTTCTTTTAATTAATTCTTCTTTACCAATAAAATTCTCTTCTTTTGTTTTCAATGGAACAGCAAAACCAATTCCTGCCTCAAAAGGATCTTGTTGACCATCAAACTCATTACCAAATAAAATTAGTCCTGCTTCAATTCTAAGTTTGTCTAAAGCTCCAAATCCTGCAGGAATCAAACCATCTTCTTTTCCTGCTTCCATTAATTTATCCCAGACCTCAGGAGCATGTTTAGGGTGGCACCAAATTTCATATCCAAGCTCACCAGTATAACCAGTTCTAGAAACAATCAACGGTATTCCTTGCAACTCTTCTATTCTACAAATGCTAAATCTAAACCAACCAAGTTCATCTATAGAGGGTTGAGTGGGAGGTGTAAAAATTATCTTTTTTAAAATTTCTCTACTTTTTGGACCTTGTAATGAAACATTACTTATTTGGTCTGTTGAATTTTTTATATTTGCATTGAAATTTTTCTTTTTTGCAATTTCTTTTAACCATTCACCTCCATATTCATCTCCACAAATCCATCTAAAACCAGTCTCACTTAATCTTAAAAGAGTACCATCGTCAAACATCATTCCATTTTCGTAGCACATTGCAGAATATACAACTTGACCTACCGATAATTTTTTAATGTTTCTTGTAAGTGTATAATTTAATAATTCTTCTGCATCAGGGCCAATAATTTCAAATTTTCTTAATGAGGATAAATCAATTAAAACTGCATCGTTTCTGCAAGCGTTGTACTCATTAACAAGCCCGTGTTTTGTGTAATCATTTGGAAGCCAAAAACCTCTAGCATCTATAAAGTTTCTGGTTAGCTTTGATGTTCTTTCATAAAAGCCAGAGTTTCTTGTTAGTTTTTTTTCAGAGTCTGTTTTCATTCTAAATGCAAATGATTTAGTAAATTCTTTTTTTTTGTCATATGTTCTAACAAAAATATTAGTTGGATTCCATGAATTACAAGGATCTATATCACTTGGACATGCTGTAGTTCCAATAGTTAAATCTTTTAAGGCTCTAAACATGACATAATCACCAGGACGCGAATATGATTCATCTGATACAACAGAGTTTAATCCACCCTCAGAAGTATTAAAAAATAAATTAATTGCGTGCCAACCTTTTTGCTTCTGAAGACCGTACTTAGACATACTTTCTGATAAATTATCAGAGCAATTTGCATGGCCAAAATAACCAGCATCTTCATAGTACTTTGAAGTACAGGCAAGATTAAAAGTATCATGTTTACCAACGGTATCTCTAATTACTTCTACCAAAGGTTCGTGGTCAGTATCATAAAATTTAGAAAATAATCCAGGTCCTGGAAATGTATTTCCCATGAAAGTTCTTGTTGTTTGCCAATCCAACCCTTTCTCAATTCCTTTTTCTAGTTTCCTTGTGTCAAATGCTACAAAGTCTGAACATTGTCTTCCAGTAGGACTTATTACCTGGATGTAATCACCTTCTTTAACTTCATAAGATATACTACTTGCTTTATTAATATTCTCCTCGTACGAAGGTTCAAAGACAGGGTTTGGAATAACATTTAATTCTTTGTCATCAATAATATTTGCTCTTTTAATATAAATAATTAAATCAGAAGGTGGATTTTGCTTTGTAACATCCATGTCTTGTCCAGGAGCTGCAAATATTGCAAAACATTTATCTTTAGACTTTAATTTAATTTTTTCGCCAATTTGACTATCAATATCAAATACGATTGAGGATTTTGAATTTGAAATATCTAAATTTAGTTTTTTAAGTTGATAATTGGTTGCTAATATACTTTCATCTTTTTTACTTAAGATTTCTTTAATAAAATTTTTATTGTTGTTACTTTTAAGATTTAAAATACCTACATCTGATTTTCTGTCTTTATTGAAACAGATAATTTCACAAATTTGATTACCTTCGTTATTGATTATCTCTATCTCATCGTCAGGGAAAATATTAAAAGCAGTAAGACCACCACCATTTACAACATGTCTTTCAACCCCTGGTGGTAAAATATTTAGTCCTGGATATTTTATTTCTTTACTAGTTCCTAACATCTTCAATGTTTTATTATAATTTTATTGTGACCATATTATAATGAAAACGAGTTGACTATACCTTTAAATCAGAACATACTTTGTCATTAATATTAATAATTGAGGGGAAAAAATGAAAAAAATAATATCATTATTATCTGCTCTTATAATTTCTGTAGTTAGTTTTGCAGGAATTTCTAATGCTGCAGATAGCAAAAAACCCATCGTAATCCCAACTCATAACTGGTCAAGCCAAATTGTGATGGCCTATGTTATTGGTGGAATTTTCGAAAGTATGGGTAACAATGTTAAATATGTAAATGCTGACTCACAAGCAGTTTATGAGTCAATTAGAATTGGTGATGTAACTATATCTCACGAAGTGTGGGAGTCTGCATTTGGTAAATCATTTACAACTGCTTTAGATAAAGGTGGTTTAATTGATATGGGTGATCATGAAGCAAGAACACTTGAAGATATGGGATACCCAAACTGGGTTACAGACAAAGGACTATGTCCTGGTTTACCAGACTGGACTGCTTTAAAAAATCCTGACTGTGCTAAAAACTTTACAACACCTGACTCTCCAAATGGAAAAGGAAGAATGTTGGAAGGTCCACAAACTTGGCACGGTGACTTAATTCCACAAAGGGTTGATGCTTTAGGTTTAGGTGACCTTTGGTGGGTTAAATTTGCTGGAAGTGCAGATGCGCTTTGGGCTGAATTAGCAGCTGCTGAAAAAGAAGGAAGAGGAACAATAATTTTCAATTGGACACCAAACTTTACAGATGGTGCTGGTTTTACATTTATTGACTTTCCTCCATACACTGCAGGTTGCAGACCAGAAGATGGTGGAGATGGAAAATGTGGTTCTCCAGATGGTTATCTGAAAAAAGCAGCACATGAGGATTTTCCAAAAACTCATCCAAATGCAGCTAAAGTATTCAAAAAAATGTCATTTTCTACAAGTCAAATTGGAGCAATGGCAGCTTTAGTTGATTTAGATAAGATGACTCATGAAGATGCAGCTAAAAAATGGTTAGCCGATAATAAGAAAGTGTGGGAAGAATTTACACACGATCATTAAGGTTAAAAATATAAAACTTATAAATCTCTCCCAACTTTGTTGGGGGGGATTTTTTTTTATTTAATTTTTGTATAAAATAAACACATGAAAAAATTTTTTTTATTTTTACTTTTAACTTTTTTTATCAGTTCATCAGTTTTTGCGCGAAGTACTGGATGTAAAGAGGGAAATTGTGAAAATGGATATGGAAAATGGGTCTATACAGATAAAACTACTTATGAAGGTGAGTGGGTTGAAACAAAGAAACAAGGTCAGGGAGTAGAAACTTGGCCTAATGGATATATTTATAAAGGTGAATTTGAAAATAGCGTATGGAGTGGGCAAGGACTTTTAACATTCCCAGATGGTTCTACTTACGATGGCGAATGGGCCAACGGCTTTATGAATGGTCAAGGAACATTTACTTGGGCGGATGGAAAACAAAAATCAGGAATTTGGAAAAACGGAAAATTACAGGAATAATGTCTCAAGAAAATTATTTTACTAAATTAAAGGAATTACCAGAATCAGTTAGACAGTTTGTTGGATTAATAATAATTACTTTAATCATTATTTTGTCATTTGTTATTTTAAATAACATTTTTGGAGAAGGTGATGATTTAGTTAAAAGAATGAAAATAGAAGAAGATAGAATTGCAGAAGAGAGAAAATTAAATGAATTAATATCAAGTCTGCCATCTGGAATTTTAGTTACTTTTGATGGAACTGATCATCATAGATTATCCGACGAGGTTTACGAGAAAGTCTGCAAAGCTACAAAACTTATTCCTCAAAGAGCAATAATGGGGGCTAATTTTCTTAATTTTAGAGCTCATGAAATTTATACGATTAATGGAAACAAAATTGATGAGACATTTGTTGAGTGGGATGAAGAAAAAAACAAATGTTTTGCAGGTTTTACAGTAAGTGGAAATAATGTTGGGGTTGATGAAAAAATTAAAGTAAGTGGGGAGGCGTTAAGTTTTTTAAGTACCGGCATTGATACTAGAATTTATTATATCAAAAATTTTTAATTAAGGAGAAACAAGTATTATATAGATATTAATTCAATTAAATTTCGTATAACTTGATAATAATTTATGTCTGACGCAGTTATTAAATGTGAGTCTGTTTATAAAATTTTTGGCGAAAATGCTGAAAAAATGCTTCAAGAAGCAAATGGAAATGTAGATGCAAAAACTTTTCAAGAAAATGGATGTATAGTCGGAGTTAACAATGCTTCTTTTGAAGTAGCAAAAGGAGAAATGTTGGTTGTGATGGGTTTATCTGGCTCAGGTAAATCAACATTACTTAGATGTATTTCAAGATTAACAGATGCAACAGGTGGAAAAATTTTTATAGAGGGTCAAGATTTATTAGAGTTAAACAACAAAGAATTAATTGATCTTAGAAGAAATAAAATGGGAATGGTTTTTCAGAGCTTTGCACTGTTACCACACAAAACTGTTGTAGAAAATATAGCATTTCCACTTCAGATTAAGGGAATTAATACTGACGATAGCATTAGTAAGGCAATGGATATGGTTAAGTTAGTTGGACTAGATGGTAGAGAAAACTATTTTCCAAGAGAACTCTCAGGTGGACAACAGCAAAGAGTAGGTATTGCAAGATCCTTAGCTGTTGAACCGGATATTTGGTTTTTAGATGAGCCTTTTTCAGCATTAGATCCTTTGATACGAAAAGAAATGCAGGATGAATTTTTAAGACTTCAAGATAAATTGCAAAAAACTATAATGTTCATAACTCATGATTTTGACGAAGCTTTAAAGCTAGCTGATCGAATAGCAATTATGAAAGATGGTATCATTGAACAATTAGATACACCCGCTAAAATAGTTTTAAATCCTGCAACTGAATATGTGAGGAAATTTACAGAAGAAGTTCCAAGGGAAAAAGTTTTGTTAATTGAAGATGTAATGGATCAATCTGCGAGTGACAATTTAGGTGACTTAAGAGTTTCAAAAGATGAGATTATTGAAAATGTTGCTGAAAAAATTTTAACTCAAGAAAAAACTGTGGGAGTTATAGATGGGAATAATAAAATTATAGGCACTATTAATCCTACAAAGATAATTAATACAGTTTTTGGTGGAAGGAAAAATGGAAATTAAATTATGGAATTTCTAAAAAAAAATCCAAAAATATTTCAGTGGTTATTTTTATTAATTGTTTTTTTTGCATTATGTTTTGCAATCGAAGTTCCTGAAACATATAAGTTTATAAGAGGTCAGGCAGAGTTTATTAAAGACCCTAACCAAAGTACCTTTGTTTTTGCAGGTAAAGAGGTGAGGTATTATGCTTTTGATGTCTTTTGGAGATTACCCCCATTACTTGGATGGTTACCTATATGGATAAATGACTCATTATTTTTTCTAATGAATGACTGGATGCCGATGGAGTTTTGGAATGAGGATACACAAGAATTTAAAACAAGACCACTTCTCCTGCAAATAAGTAGAAATTTAACTGCATTTATGACCTTTATAATTGAGTTAATTAGAGAGATTTTATTAGGTGGATTAGAAACTATTGTTGCATTTACAAGTTGGGATTTTATTGATGCTAATCCATGGGCAGAATTACCAGGTTTACCATGGACTATTGTTGCTGCTGGAGCAACAATATTATCTTATAAATTGAGCGGTAAAGGTTTAGCCATTTTTGCTGGATTAACAATGGTTTACATTTCTATTTTTGGTCAGTGGAAACCATCTATGCAAACTTTATCGTTTATTTTAGTTGCCGCGCCATTATCTTTTATATTTGGACTAGGTCTGGGTATATCTGCATTTAAAAGTAAACGAGTGGAAAAAGCTCTTTATCCAATTCTCTTAGTTATGCAAACCATGCCACAATATGCAGTTCTTGTTCCTGCGCTAGTTTTATTTGGAGTAGGTGATCATGCGGCAGTAATTATAACCATGATAGTTGCCATTCCACCAATGATATTATTAACTTTATTAGGATTAAGAGCCATACCACCTGAAGTAATTGAAGCTGGCAAAATGAGTGGATGTAACAATTGGCAATTAATGTTCAAAGTATTAATTCCTACGGCTAGAAGAGATATACTAATCGGAGTTAATCAGGTGATAATGGTTTGTTTTTCAATGGCGGTTATCTCAGCATTTATTGGAGCAAAAGGTTTAGGTTTTAATTTATTATTAGCTCTTAATCAGCTTAATATTGGATTAGCTTTAGAAGCAGGTTTGTGTATTAGTCTTATCGCAATATTATTAGATAAAATGTCCTTAGCCTGGGCAAATAAACAAAATGACTATTTTGGTAATCTTACATTTTTCGAAAGGAATAAAAATGCTATATTTTTTGCAGGAGCGTTTGTTGTAGGAATTATACTTGCATATATTGGAACTTTTTTGTTCAAAGGAACATTCAATTATTTATTTGAAATTCCACACAACAAAGGAATATCAACTGCAGATTTTTGGAACAAAGGAGTTGATTGGATCTTTGATACATTCTTCGTATATATAAAAGCATTTAACACATGGTTAATTCAAGAGGTATTACAGCCAATGCGAGCGCTTTATTTGAGAATGCCTGCTGTTGCTACAATCGTTTTAGTAGTTGGGGCTGGTTACTTAATTGGTGGAATTAGATCAGCATTAGTAGTATGTGGATTAACTTTATTTATAGCTCTTAGTCCATGGTGGGACAGAGCGTTGGTTACAACATACATGGCTACTTTTGGAGTTGTAATTTCGTGTTTAATTGGTTTTACAGTTGGAACCTTGTGTTTTCAAAGCAAAAGTGCAGCAAAATTTATGTTAGGAGTATGTGATATATTTCAAACCTTTCCATCTTTTGTATATTTAATTCCGGTAATGATGTTATTTGGAATAACAGACACATCAGTTTTAATTGCTGTGATTGTTTACGCAACAATTCCTGCAACTAGATATACAATTGAAGGCCTTAGAAGTGTTCCAGTAGGCTTACATGAAGCTGCAACGATGTCTGGTGTAAATAAGTTTCAACGATTAACAAAAATTGAATTCCCATTAGCTTTTCCTCACATGATGCTTGGTTTAAATCAAACAATAGTTTTTGCTCTATTCATGGTAATTATTGGAGCCTTCATTGGGACAGAAGATCTAGGTCAATATATTTTAAAAGCTTTATCTGATAAAAATGGTGCAGGTATAGGTCTGACATTAGGTATTTGTGTAGCATTTATAGGGTTAATTTTTGATAATTTGATAAGAACTTGGGTTAGTAAGAGAAAGAAACATTTAGGAATAGCCTAATCTTTATTATGAAAAAAATTTTGATTATAGGATCAGGAGCAATGGGAGCTGCTTTTTCTATTCCTTTACTAGAAAATAGACATCATGTAACACTTTCTGAGCCACATAATATTAAATTAATTAGTAAATTAAATCTTAAAAAAAAGTTTCATCCATCTTTAAAAATTAATTTACCAAAAAAAATAAAAACAAAAAAATTTGTTCCTGATATGTTAAATTTAAAGTGGGATCTTATAGTTGTAGCTGTAAGTTCCGTTGGAATAGAAATAATTAGTAAATATTTAGCACACCTTAAAAGTAAAACTCCTATTTTGGTTCTTACTAAAGGACTAAAGTTAGATAAAACAAAAAAAATTATTACTATGTCTGAACAGCTTAATAAAAATAATAACAAACTAAATATTTCTGTCTTAAAAGGCCCGTGTTTAGCAAAAGAGCTTGCTCGAAAGATAAAGAGTTATACTGTTATTGGGAATAAAAATATTAAGGTAGCAAAAGATATTGGAAAGATAATATCCACTAAGTATTATAAGACAGAACATACGACTGATGTCAGAGGTGTAGAGTTTTCTTCAGCTATTAAAAATATATATTCTATGATAATTGGATCAGGACAAGGTGAGAACACATCTTCAGCTTTATTTAGGAAATCAATTGATGAAATGGATTATTTAATTAAATATTTTAAGGGAAAAAAAGAAACTGTTTATGGGCTTGCTGGTGTAGGTGATCTTTACGTAAGTGCTGTTGGTGGCAGAAATAGTAAAATGGGTGATTATCTTGGTAAAGGTTTTACTTTTAAATCTGCCAAGAAAAAATTTATGAAAGATGATACTGTTGAAGGTGCTGATCTTGCTTTCGAAATTGCTCCTTACATTCTAAAGAAAATTAATCGTAAAAAAATACCTTTAATGATTGCATTATTAAATGCAATTACAAAAAATAAAAAATTAAAAATAAAATATTAAATTTTATTTATTCAGAAAAGTTTTCATAGAATCGTCCATTGCTTTTTCCCAAGGCGTATGATGGATTGGAGCAATGGAACCAGTCACAGGTGAAGAAAAGGATTTATTTCTATAAGTTAGAATATCTTCAACTTTATGATGCTCCCACTCTTTGAAATGTTTTCTAATTAATTCAAAATCTATATTAGGATAATCTGACATTTCATGAAGTTCTTTAGTATATTCTGTTTGAAAATCTATCATTTGATCTGGATTTTCTAATTTTTCTTCCATACCAACCCACTTGTTAATGTCCTTTTCTATTTCATCATTACTAGGCATTTTAATCTTACCCATAATAACGTCTCTTGCATACCAAGCTTGGCAATCAAACATATTAAAAGTATGAAATTGATCCTGCATTCCTAAATATAAAATTTTATGATTATCTTGCCATACTACCCCCTTGTATAATTTTGGTGGGTATAATCTATTATGAGTTTTTAATTTTAAACTTTCATCTAAAAATGGGAAGTGATGTAGATAACCAGTGCATAAAATTATGACATCTGCATCTTGTTTTGTTCCATCTTTGAATATTGCATTTTTACCATCAAGTTTATCTAAGTAATGAACTTCTTTCATACCTTTGGGCCATTTAAATCCCATTGGATTGTGTCTATAGCCAATAGTAACACTTTTAGCTCCATATTTATTACACTGTAGCGCAACATCTTCTGCAGAATAGCTACTGCCAAGAACAATTACATTTTTATCTCTGAATTCTTCAGCATCTCTAAAGTCGTGAGAATGCATAATTCTTCCAGGAAAGGAATTCATTCCCTCATATTCTGGGATAAAGGGAACAGAAAAATGACCAGTCGAAATAACCAAATAATCAAAATTTTCAGTTAAAATTTTATTATTAGCTTTATCTTGATAGCTAATTTCAAACTTGTCATTTTTGAATGAGGTATTTGTAACTCGAGTATTAAATTTAATTTTATGTTTTAAATTACCTTTGCTTACTCGTCCAACTATATAGTCATATAGAACTTCTCTAGGAGGAAAAGATGGTATTGGTTTACCAAAGTGGTCATCAAAAGAATAATCAGCAAACTCCAAACATTCTTTAGGACCGTTTGACCATAAATATCTGTACATGCTGTTTGGTACTGGATCTCCATATTGGTCAGAACCTGTTCTCCAGCTATAATTCCAAAGGCCACCCCAGTTATCTTGTTTTTCGAAACAAACTATTTCAGGTATTTTTTCACCTTTATTTTCCAAATGTTCAAATGCTCTTAACATCGAAAGACCACATGGACCCGCACCTATAATTGCTACTTTAGACATCTAAATTTTCCTATCATTAATAATTCTATAAATATATCTTACTAACAAAAAAAGAAAAATAAAATTATTATTTACTATGAAACATAATTGGAATTACCCAACTTTGATGTGGGTAGGCGAAAATAGGATTAATGATCTAGTTGATGCCTGCCAAGAACTAAAAATATCAAATCCATTATTCGTTACTGACAAAGATTTAATTAACCTTGATATGATTAAACATATATTACAAAATTTAAAAAAAAAATTTAATAATTTAGAAATTTTTTCAAACTTTTCAGGAAATCCAATAGGTCAAAATGTAGATGAAGGTGTAAAAGTTTATAACAAATCTAATTGCGACGGTGTAATAGCAATTGGTGGTGGAAGCGCACTTGATGTTGGTAAGGCAATAGCATTTATGTGCGGTCAAGAAAGGCCAATTTGGGATTTTGAGGATATTGGAGACTATTGGAAAAGAGCTGAAAGCTCTAAAATTCCAAGCATTATAGCAATACCTACAACAGCTGGAACAGGCTCTGAAACTGGACGGGCTTCAGCAATTATAAATAAAGATACAGCTGTTAAAAAAATTATTTTTCATCCAAAGATGTTGCCATCAATTGTTATTTTAGATCCCGTTTTAACTCTAGATCTTTCGCCTAGATTAACAGCAGCGACTGGCATGGATGCATTAGCACATAATTTAGAGGCATTTTGTTCACCAGGTTTTCATCCGATGGCAAATGGAATTGCAATTGAAGGTATTAAATTAATTAAAAAATATTTAATTACTGCCTATAAAGATGGAAAAAACATCGAAGCAAGAATGTGTTTACTCTCGGCTTCTTCGATGGGCTCAACTGCATTCCAAAAAGGTCTTGGTGCTATTCATTCTTTAAGTCATCCAGTTAACTCAAAGTTTAACATTCATCATGGTTTATCAAATGCAATATTTATGCCATATGTATTATCATTTAATAAAAGTGAAATAGAACACAAGATATTAGAAATTTGTGATTATTTAAATGTAAATAAAAGTTTTGATAGTTTTTTAGAATGGATTTTAGATTTAAGAAAAGATTTAAATATACCTCATAAATTATCAGATGTGATGGACTGTAATAATATTAATCTTGATGAACTTTCTTTAATGGCTTTTGAAGATCCATCTACTGGAGGAAACCCAAAAAAAATTAATCAAAAGGATTTAAAAGAAATGTATGAAAAAAGCATTTCTGGAAATTTGTTTTAATGAAAAAAATATTAATTGTTGAAGGAAATTTGAGAGAAGAAAATCAACATTTTTCATCTGCAGGTATTCAAACACATACTGAAAGTTTGAAGGATAGTCTTAGTTTTTTCACAAAAGATTTAACTACAGATGTTGTTAATCCTTCATCAGATGAAAATATATTTAAAAATATAGACGATCTGAACAGTTACGATGGACTTATTTGGGGTGGTAGTAGCTTAAATATTTATAACGACACTCCTGAAATTAGAAGACAGATTCAGTTTATGAAAGAATGTCAAAAAAAAATTAAAAAAATCTTAGCAATATGTTGGGGTATGCAAGTAGCTGTCACAGCTGCAGGAGGTGAGGTCAAAAAAGGCACCAAAGGTTCACACAAAGGAATTGCATTTGATATTGAAATAAATGAAAGGGGATTAGACCATCCACTTTACAAAAATAAAAAAAAAAAATTTAATACACCTGCTTTTAATTTCGATGAAGTGGTTACCATGCCACAAAATTCTGTATTATTGGCTTCAAACCCTATTAATAAAGTTCAAGGTTTAAACTTTAAAGTAAATGATTGTGATATCTGGGGGCTTCAATATCATCCAGAAATTACATACAATAAAATGGTTAACATTATTGTTTTTAGAAAAGAGAGGCTATTAAAAAAAGAAGCTTTTAGTGACGAGAAGGAAATTAACAGTCACATACAACATATTGAAAGTGAAAATAAGAAGCTTGATAAAATTTCTAGGATGAGGGAATTAGAAAATTGGTTAAATTACCTTAATTTAGAATAATCCTTCGATGTCACCCTTATCATTTAGTTTTATAGAGTCTGCTGCAGGGACACGAGGTAGTCCTGGCATAGTCATAATTGCTCCACAAACAACAACAATAAATTCAGCGCCTGACGAAAGTCTTATTTCTCTTACAGGCAAAACATGGCCTGTTGGTGCACCTTTAAGATTTGGGTCGGTTGAAAAACTGTATTGTGTTTTTGCTACACAAATTGGCAATTCTCCATAGCCTGCCTCCTCAAAACCTTTTAATTGATCTCTTATTTTTGTATCAGCAATCACTTCATCGGCTCTATAAATTTCTTTTGCAATTGTCTCTATCTTTTTAAACAGAGGTGTTTTACTTTCATAAAGAAAATTAAACTTAACATCTTTTTTTTCACACAAATCAGCAACGTGTGCTGCTAATTCTTTTGTTCCTTCACCACCATTTGCCCAGTGTGTGCATAAACTTGCTTTAACCCCTAAGTTTTTACAAAAATCAATTAAAGCTTTAACTTCACTATCTGTATCTTTAATAAAATGATTAACCGCAATCGCAACAGGTAATCCAAATTTTTTTACATTTTCTATATGTCTTTCAAGATTCACTAGACCTTTTTTTAAAGCCTCAACATTTTCGTTTTTCAAGTCATCCTTTGCAACACCACCATGCATTTTTAAAGCTCTAATTGTTGCTACGATGACAACACAACTCGGTTTCAAATTAGATTTTCTGCACTTAATATCTAAAAACTTTTCTGCCCCAAGGTCTGCACCAAAACCTGCTTCTGTTACAACATAGTCTGCAAGTTTTAATCCAGTTTTAGTTGCTATAACGGAGTTACATCCATGTGCAATATTTGCAAAAGGACCACCATGAATAATTGCAGGATTATTTTCTAATGTTTGAGTTACATTTGGTCTGATCGCATCTTTTAATAATACAGTCATTGGACCATGTGCTTTCAAGTCTTTCGCGTAAACTGGTTTCTTATCTCTTGTATAAGCAATTGTAATATTGCCAATTCTTTTTTCTAAATCTTCCAAATCATTTGATAAGCAGAAAATTGCCATGATTTCTGAAGCAACGGTAATATCAAATCCGTCTTCCCTAGGAAAACCATTTGCTACTCCTCCTAAATTTATATTTATTGATCTTAATGAACGGTCATTCATATCCATAACTCTTTTCCAAACAATCCGTCTTACATCTATATCTAATTTGTTACCCCAATAGATATGATTGTCGATTAATGCTGATAATAAATTATGAGCTGATGTAATTGCATGAAAATCTCCGGTAAAATGTAAATTAATTTGCTCCATTGGAACAACTTGAGCATAACCTCCTCCAGCAGCACCACCCTTCATCCCAAATGAAGGTCCAAGACTTGGTTCTCTTAAACAGACTATAGATTTTTTTCCAATTTTATTTAATCCATCATTTAAACCAACTGAAGTAGTGGTTTTTCCTTCACCAGCGGGTGTAGGTGTAATTGCAGTGACTAAAATTAGCTTCCCTTCTGGTTTATCTTTTAATGTGTCTAAATACTCCAGATTAATTTTTGCAATGTGTCGTCCCATTGGACTGAAAGCAGTACTCTCATCTGGAACATTTATCTTTGCTAATACCTCATTTATAGGCTGCATTTTTGCTTCTCGAGCTATTTGGATATCTGATTTAACATCACTCATTATTAATCCTATAAATAATATGTTATCGTTGCAGACTTCTTATCCTTTTTTGTCATATTTGGAAACTTCTAAAAAATATATATAAAAAAAATAAGAACTATTTATATTCTTTGTTATAAAATTAATGAATGCAAAAATACTCCATATTTAATTTAGTTAAAAACGCATTTTCTAATCATGAAAACTGGGATTTAGCTTGGAAGGATCCAACTCCAAAAGAGGAATATGATGTTGTTATTATTGGTGGAGGTGGCCATGGACTTGCCACTGCATATTACCTTGCAAAAGAACATAATATTACAAAAGTTGCAATTATTGAAAAAGGTTGGATAGGTGGCGGAAACGTTGGAAGAAACACAACGATAATTAGATCAAATTACATGCATGATGAAAACGCTCTGTTCAGTGAATTTGGAATGGATCTGTGGAGAAAAATGAGCCAAGATTTAAATTACAATGTGATGTTCTCACCAAGAGGAATTATCAATCTTGCACACTCCGATGCACAAATGAATGCCTATGCAAGACGAGGAAATTCGATGAGATTAAATGGAATTGATGCTGTTTTATTAAACCGTGAACAAGTAAAAGAAATAATTCCAATGGCTGACTTTTCAGAAGATGTTAGGTTTCCAATTTTTGGTGGATTAATGCAGCCAAGTGCAGGTACAGCAAGACACGATGCAGTTGCTTGGGGATACGCACGTCAAGCAGACTCTATGGGTGTTGATATTATTCAAAATTGTGAAGTAACTGGTTTTGATGTTACAGCAGGTAAGATTAATGGCATAAGAACATCTCGAGGAAATATAAAAACTAAAAAAGTTGGATTATGTGTTGCTGGAAGCACAAATATTTTAGCTGAAAAGTTAAATATGACTTTGCCAATAGAAACTCACCTTCTTCAAGCATGTGTATCAGAGCCTGTTAAACCAATATTAGATAGAGTAGTAACTTTTGGTGCAGGTCATTTTTATATAAGTCAGTCTGACAAAGGAGAAATGGTAATGGGCGGAGACCTAGATGGATATAATAGTTACGCTCAAAGAGGAAATTTACCAACTCTTCAACATGTTTTAACAGAGGGAATCGCGATGATGCCTTTTTTAAGCAAATTGAAAATGCTTAGAACTTGGGGTGGTATAATGGATATGTCAATGGATGGTTCACCTATTATAGATAAAACACATATTGATGGTTTGTATTTAAACTGCGGTTGGTGTTATGGTGGTTTTAAAGCAACGCCAGCTTCAGGTTGGACATTCGCTCATACAATCGCTCAAGACAGAGTTCACGAACTGAATGCTGGATTTAGTCTAAATCGATTTAGTACTGGACACTTAATTGATGAAAAAGGACTTGGTACTAAGACCTGGATATCTTAAATGCTTCATATTAAATGCCCGCATTGTGGGATGCGATCACAAAATGAATTTTCTTATGGCGGGGATGCTAGTGTAAAAAGACCAGAGCTTAATAAAGAAATCTCTGATGAAGAATGGGATAACTTTGTTTATAATCGAAAAAGTTTAAGAGGTAAGCACCTAGAATTGTGGCAGCACCTATTTGGATGTAGACAATGGATTAAGGTGGAAAGAGACACTGCTACTCATGAAATATTTAATACATATAAAGCTGATGAGGAAATTTCTTAAATGACTCAAAAATTTAGATTAGAAAATGTTGGTCTAATTAATAGAGATAAAAAATTATCATTTAAATTTAATGGAAAAACATACTATGGTTACGAGGGAGATACTTTAGCATCTGCTTTAATTGCTAATGGAGTACATTTAGTCGGTAGAAGCTTTAAATATCATAGACCAAGAGGGTTTTTTGGAGCTGGGGTAGATGAGCCCTATGCAATCGTCCAGCTTTATAGAAATAATGAAACCGAGCCAAATATTAAAGCTACGGAGCAAGAGCTTTTTGAAGGACTAGAAGCTAAAAGTGTAAATTGTTGGCCAAGTGTAAATTTCGATATTGGTGCAATTAATAACTTTTTAAAAATTTTTCTACCAGCAGGATTTTATTATAAGACTTTCATGTGGCCTAAAAGTTTTTGGTATCGAGTTTATGAACCATTTATTAGAAAAGCTGCAGGCTTAGGTGTTGCTTCTACAAAACATGATAAAGAGAGATATGAACATAAATATGAGTATTGTGACTTATTAATTGCTGGTTCTGGTCCATCTGGTTTGGCAAGTGCTTATGCAGCTGCAAAAAATGGTGCAAGAGTAATTCTAGCTGAAGATAAACCGAGATTTGGAGGATCCCTGTTAACTAGCGATGTAAATATTGGAAATCAATCAGGTGAGGATTGGGCAAATGGCATTATTTCTGAACTAAAAGAAATGCCAAATGTTGTTGTTAAAAATAGATCTCAAGTTTTTGGGTACTATGATCACAATATGTTAGTGATGTCAGAAAAAGTTAGCGATCATCTGCCAAAAACAAAAAAACATCATCCAAAACAAAGACTTTGGTATATTAGGGCAAAAGAGGTTTTAATTTCTTCAGGATCAATTGAAAGACCACTAGTATTTGGGAACAATGATACTCCTGGCGTAATGTTGTCTTCAGCAGCAAAAGAATATTTAAAAGTATACGGTGTTTTAGTTGGTAAAAATCCATTAGTTTTTACAAATAACGACAGCGGATATGAGACAGCTATTGAATTTAAAAAAAATGGAATTAATCCAATTATTTTAGACTCTAGAATTAATCCACAATCAGAAATAATCGATGAAGCGATAAATCTTGGTATTAAAATAAAATTTTCATATGTTGTTGTTGCCGCACAGGGATATAAAAAAGTAAGCTCAGCAGATATCGCAAAAATTTCAAATGATAAAAAGCAACTTGGTGAAATTGAAAATATTAAGTGTGATTGTATTTGTGTTTCAGGTTTCTGGACACCAACTATTCATTTAGCTTCACAATCAGGCAATAAAACTAAATTTAAGGAAGAAATTGATGCTTTTGTGCCTGGGACATCTAAACAAAATGAAACAACTTTAGGTGCTGCTAATGGGATTTTTACACTTGGAGAAACTTTAAAAAGTTCATTCACAGCTGGACAAGATTTGTCGAAAAAGATTACAAACAAAGATAATAAAATTTCGTTTCCTAATGTTGTTGAGAAAATATCTTCTCAACATGACAAGTTTTGGTGTGTGCCTTTGCCTAAAGGAAAAAATTATAAGAGATTTTTAGATTTTCAAAATGATGTTGCTGTTTCAGACATCGAAATAGCTTTAAAAGAGGGATATCGATCTATAGAGCATGTTAAAAGATACACAACTCTTGGAATGGCGACTGACCAAGGCAAAACAAGTAATTTGAATGGACTACAATTAGTTTCTGATATTGAAAATAAAGTAGTACCTGCAGTAGGTCATACTACTTTCAGACCTCCATATACCCCAATATCTATCGGAGCAATTGTAGGTAGAGAAGTTGGAAAGCATTCCAAACCTACTCGTAAGTCTCCTATGCATTCATGGCATGAAAAAAATAATGCTGTATTTGTTGATGCTGGAGTTTGGTTAAGACCAAGATATTATAAACAAGGAAACGAAAATCTTTTTGAAGCATCAAAGCGAGAAGCTAAAAATGTTAGAACGAATGTTGGTGTTTGTGATGTTACCACTTTAGGAAAAATTGATATCAAAGGTCCTGATGCAGCAGAACTGCTTAATAGAGTTTACACAAATGCTTGGTTAAAGTTACCAGTTGGTAAAGCAAGATATGGAGTGATGCTTAGAGAAGATGGGATAGTTATGGATGATGGAACAACAACAAGAATCTCTGAAAATCACTATCATATGACAACCACTACAGCCCAAGCAGCAAATGTACTTTCTCATCTAGAATATTATCTGCAGCTTGTTTGGCCTGAATTGAATGTGAATGTAGTTTCCACAACAGAACAATGGGCTGGTGCAGCAATAGCTGGACCAAAATCTAGAAAATTATTAGAAAAATTATTTCCTAATAATGATGTTTCAAACGAGGGACTGCCTTTTATGGGGTACATGGAGTCTGAATTGTTTGGAGTTAAAGCTAGAATTTTTAGAATCTCATTTTCAGGTGAATTAGCTTACGAGGTAAATGTAGAATCTGACAATGGACAATTTATGTGGGAAAAAATTATTGAACTAGGTAAAGAGTTTCAAGTTCAGCCTTATGGAACAGAGGCGTTATCAACTCTGAGAATTGAAATGGGACATGTGGCAGGATCAGAACTTGATGGAAGAACAATTTCTTATGACACTTCACTAGAGGGATTAATCAGCAAAAAGAAAGATTTTATTGGTAAAAGGTCATTAAATAGAGAAGCTTTTACCTCAAGTGACAGACAAAAGATTGTCGGAGTAGTCCCTCTAGACAAAAAAACAAGCATACCAGAAGGTTCTCATTTAGTGAAAGACGCTCAGGCTCCTTTACCAAACAAAAAATTAGGACACATATCTGCCTCATGCTGGAGTGTAGAGTATGATAATCCTTTTTCTCTTGCGATTTTAAAGGATGGAAAAAATATGATTGGAGAAAAATTATTTGTTATGTCTCCATTGAAAAACAAAGTAATTCCAGTTGAAATAGTTTCATCACATTATGTGGATCCAAAAGGAGAAAGAGTTAGATCATGAGTAGAATATCAGCTTTAGAAAATACCCATCAAAAAGGACAATTTGGTGATTGTGAAGGAAAAAATGAAAAAAATTTAATTAAAATTTCAGAAATAAAAAACTTATATATTACTCAGATTGTTCAACATAAAAATTCGAATGCTGTATGCGAAGAAATTAAAATAGATAATTTAAATCTAATTTCAAAACCATTATCGGTAGAAAATAATGAAAATACTCGAATTCTTTGGAATGGACCAAGAAATTGGCTGGTTATTACAACCCAAAAAGAAGTTTTTTTTGAAATTGATAAAAAATTTGAAGAGGGTGATTTTGCAGTCACAGATATTTCTCATTCAAAATCAATTATTGAGCTAGAAGGAGATAATGCTAAAGAAGTTTTAAAAAAAGGATGCCCTTTTAACTTTAATGAATTAAATAAAAATAATTGTCTGAATTCTACATTTAACGGAATGTCTATAATTGTTGACATGATAAATGACGAACCAGATACATTTAGAATTTTTGCTCTAAGAAGTTTTGGAGAGTCACTATATGATTCAATAACAGACTCATCCTTAGAATTTGGCTATATAGGAAAATAATTTAATCTCTTGTAGCTACATAAACACCAATTGTTGCAATTAAAAAACCTAGAAGATCTAAATTACTTAGGCTTTCATTTAAAAAAATCCAAGCCATTAATGCAGAAGTAGGAGGAATTAAAAAAAAAATAGAAACTGTTTTACTTGCAGAATTTCTTTTAATTAAAAGCATTAAAATTGTAAAAGCTCCAAACGAAACTAAAAAAATCTGATGACTCATTGCAATTAAAAAAGTGGTTGAAAAATCTATGTAAGGTTCTGCAAAAAGAATAATTATCACAATATGAAAAACAACCCCCCCCAAAGCTTGATTCATATTACTGACTGGTAAAGGCAAGTTATTACTTAATTTTTTTTGCCACAAAGTAGAAAATGTAATTGCTAGTAAAGCGATTATAGTCGCGATTAATCCTGCTGTTGGTATTTTAGAGCCTAAATCAAAACCTAGTACAAGTCCTGCACCAGTAAATCCCAATAAAACACCCACCCATTGTTTTGTTGATACTTTCTCATTTAAAACTGGTCCACTTAATGCATTTGTGAGAACTGGTTGAAGGGTTACAATTAAAGCCGCAATTGCTGTGGGCATGCCAATTGAAATTGAGTAAAAGACACCGCCAAGATAAAAACCATGAAATAATACACCACTAAAGAAAGACTCAAAAAAGTTTCTTTTACTTACAAGAATTTTTTGTTTTGAATAAATAGAAAATAAAAAAAAGCCTAAAGCAACTAAAGCAAATCTAAAAGCTAGGGCAGCAAATGGATCACTGTAGTCTATAATAGGCTTGGTTGTTATGAAAGCAGAGGACCATAGAAGTATAAATATGAAAGGGTATATTTTTAGCATCTTGTTTAATAAACAAATAAATTAAATAAAATCAAATAAATCAGTACCTATAATGAACAAATTAGATATAGAAACGAATTAGCAAATCACTTAATGTTTAACTATGAAATTTAGATTGTTTAGAATTTTAACAGTTATAGTGTCTTTTTTCTTTTTGACGGGTTTTGTACCAATTGTTTCATTTATTGGTCCAGGTGTGACAGCTCTTACCTCAGGCAACGTTTATAAAGCTAGTGTACAATTCATAATTAATCAAAGTATAGAAAAAGAGACTGGTAAAAATTCTTTAACTTTAATTAAAGAAACGTTAGTCGAAGAAAAAGATAAAAAAACTAAAATTAACTCGTTTGATGAAGACCTAAGACAATTAGTGGAAACAA
>CACNRD010000010.1 GCA_902622795.1 uncultured Pelagibacteraceae bacterium
AAAAACATTTGAGCATCTCTAGCTCTAACCTCTTTACCGTTTATGTAAAATTTAGAACCTTTATCTTTTTCTATTTTTCTTTTAATTTGAACTTGATCATGCTCTCGATACTGAATTGGACCTTCTTTATCTTTATTTTCAACTTCTATAGTAACTTCGGCAATATTCTTTGAAGCTTTATTTGAAGTACCTGAAAAAATTACATCCTCCATTCCAGATCCACGCATGCTTTTTGCAGATGTTTCACCCATTGCCCATCTTAGAGATTCAACTATATTAGATTTTCCGCACCCGTTAGGTCCAACAATACCAGTCAAGCCATCTTCGATTAAAAAATCTGCTTTTTCTGCGAAAGATTTAAATCCATTTAATTGGATTTTTTTAAACTCCATAAAGAAACTTATATCAGTTTTTCAAGAGCTTTTTTTAAATTTTTGTAATTTAAGGTTTTATCAAACTTTTCGTTATTAATTATTATCGTAGGGGTAGCATTTACTTTGAAGTTTTTAGCTCCATCGATTCGGTCATTTAATACAAAATCTTCAATTTTCTTGTTGTTAATACAGCTTTCAAAATCAATATTGAAACCCTCTGTTGATAAAAATTTTTTTAGATTAATATTTGCTTCCTCAACTGAACTTCCTTTTACCCACTTTTGTTGATTAGCATATAAACTTTCTAATATCTCTGCTTCCCCATCATTTCTACATTGAGCAACTTTTGAAGCATTAAAAGCAGCAATATCTAGAGGAAAATGTCTAAATTCAATCTTGGCTAAACCTGTATCTAAATATTCTTTTTTTAATAAAGGATAAACATCTTTATGAAAGTTAGCACAATGGCTACAAGTTAAAGATTCAAAAGCGATGATAGATATTTTTGCACTCTTATTTCCTACAAGAATTCTTTTAATTTCGTCAGCTTGAGTGCTTAAAGCACTGAAGAAAAAAAATATTGAAATTATTAAAATTTTTTTCATTTTTTTTTAAAAACTTTAGTTAGCTCTAATAATGATTGTTTAATTTTTTCATTTTTAACATCGCTGATTTTTTCTTTATATCTATTTATTGTCACATTTTTTTCATTAATTTCTAGTTTAGGGGAAACTTTTTGTTCATCATCAAAACTAATGAATTTAAGTTTCTCAACAACTTCATAACCAAAATAAGCATTCATCTTATTTAAAATATCTTTTTTAGAATATTCTATGTCAACTTCGTGGCCTCTTTTGACCATGATCACTAATGTACTTACACCAAATTTATTTGAACTTTTAAATGTTTTTGGATAGCAGCACTTGAATAACTCGTCACCTACTAGGTATTTCCAATTACTCAGGGTTTCTGAGTAAATGTGACCTTTTTTATTAATAATCCTTTTTACATTTTTTGGCAAAGTGTCTTTAAAAGATCTTAAGCCTTGAATGGAGACATTTCTCTGCTTAGTATTATTTTTAAATTGCATATGAAAGACCAAATAATAACAAATAAAATTCTTAATTGGTATGACATAAATAAGCGAGTTTTACCCTGGAGAAAAAAAGTCTCTCATAAAAAAAAGCAATATTACACATTAGTTAGTGAATTTATGTTACAGCAAACTCAGGTAGCAACAGTAATCCCTTACTTTAATAGATTTATAAAAAATATTCCTGACTTAGAGACTTTAGCAAATTTCGAAAATCATAAACTGATTAAGCTTTGGGAGGGGCTTGGTTATTATTCTAGGGTTAGAAACTTAAAAAAAACTGCTCTATTAGTTACTAAAAAATTTGATAAAAAACTTCCAAGAAACTATTCAGATTTAAAATCTCTTCCAGGTATTGGTGATTACACTGCAAGTGCAATATCAGCTATAGCTTTTAATAAAAGCATTATTCCTTTAGATGGAAACATTGAAAGAGTTCTTAAAAGATATTTATATTTAAAAAAAGAAAATGAAATTAATAAAGAGAACTTAATCAAGAAAAAAGAAATCTTTGGGTATTCAAGTAGGGCAAGTGATTATGCTCAGGCCTTAATGGAACTAGGAGCTTTAATCTGCAAACCGAGTAATCCTCATTGTGAACAATGTCCAATTTCAAGTAAATGTATTGCTTTAAAAAAAAAAGATTTCCTACTTACTAAAATCAAAAAAAAGAATAACAATAAATATTATTTACTAAAAGTTTATAAAGATAAAAATAAATATCTTTTGATTAAAAATACTAAATTTAATTTTTTGAAAAATTTTAGTATTTTTCCCATGCAAGAATTATCAAAGCTTACAAGTTCAACAGATATAGTTAATTTCAAGATGTCAAATATGAATATGAATATAAAAATTGAACATAAGAATAAAGTAGGTTCATTGCCAACTTCCCACTGGATCGATCCTAAGAAGTTAAAAAACTACACATTACCAAGTTTTACAAAAAGAATTGTTAGATACCTAGAAAGTAATAAATGAAAAAAATTGGAATTATAGGAGCAGGAATTTCAGGTTTATTCATTGCTAATTTATTTAAAGAAAATTCCAATTATCAAGTTACAATATTTGAAAAAAAACACTCAGTAGAGTTAGAAGAGGGGTATGGAATTCAACTTTCAACCAATAGTATCAAGCTTTTAAACAAAATTGGATTTAATGAAATAGAAAATAAGGAAAAGTTTAATCCTGAAAAAATTGATTTTTATGAGATTAAAAATCAAAAAAAAATATCTGATTTGAATATTTCTGAATATAATTCTGAAGATTGTAAATACACCACAATGAAAAGATCTATATTAGTTGAATTTTTAAAAAATAGATTAGATGAGCAGGTTATAAAATATGAACATAGCATTGAGAAAATTGAAAAAAAACATGATCAAATAAATTTAACTTTTAACAACAATCAAAGTTTTATTTGTGACTATCTAATTATTTCTGACGGTATTTTTTCTAAAGGAAAATCCTTAATTTCTAATAATCACATTCAACCAACTTATAATAATTGTATTGCAATTAGAGGTAAAATCCCTCGGGCTAACCTAAATAATTTAAACGAAATGAACATTTCTTTATTTGTAGGTCCTGATTTTCATTATGTTATCTACCCAATTGATAACAGTGCTGGAGAATACAATTTTATTGGTGTTTTAAAGCATCAATTAACTGCAAATGAGCTTAAAAACAATAGCCTTTTTGAAGAAAAAGCCTTTATCGAAGGAATTAAAAATAAATTACAAATTAAAATTTCTTCTTCAATTTTAAGTAACCTAAATAATATCAAGTGCTTCCCAGTTTTTGTTAGTAAAGATTTTCATAAATCAGCTGAAAATATTCATCTTGTTGGAGACGCCTTTTTTGCCTTTCCACCTTCTTTTGCACAAGGAGCCTCACAGTCTATTGAAGGCGCATCAGAATTATTTGAAAGTATCACAAATAACAAATCTAATTATTATAGTAATAGAGTTTCAAGGGTAAAAATGATTAATAATAGATCAAAACTAAATCAATTTGCTTTTCATGTATCAAATCCAGTTATAGTATTCTTTAGAAATATGGGATTGAAAATATTAACTAAGAACAAAAAATTTTTAGAAAATTATTTAGGAAAAATTTACAATAATTAATTTTTTGAGATTAATCTTTGTCTTAAGTAGTCTATTGGATATATTCTGCCGTTGATATCACAATGCCAATATGTCCATCCATTGCAACTTTCAGCACCTAAAATAGAAGCTGCAACTTTATGAATAGAGCCTTCAGATTGGTTATGCTTTATACTTCCATCTGCTAAAATTTTTGCAGTAATTTTTTTCTTATTGTCAAAAATGTTAGTACCTGGCTTAATTATCCCAAGCTCCACTAATGATCCAAATGGTATTCTAGGTTTTGATCTATTATTTTTAAGAGTATCAAGTAAATCATCTTCAATAGGTTTTGCATTTTTAATTCTTTTTTCTGCAGCTTTGAAATAATTTTTTTCTTTTTCTATACCAAAATAATTTCTACCAAGTTTTTTCGCGACAGTTGCTGTTGTTCCTGAACCTAAAAAAGGGTCTAAAATCATGTCATCTTTATTAGTAGATGCTAATAAAACTCTATGAAGTAAAGCCTCCGGTTTTTGAGTTGAATGCACTTTTTTGCCGTTTTTCTTTAATCTTTCTGCACCACTGCAAATCGGAAGATCCCAGTTTGATCTCATTTGTAAATCATCATTCAAACATTTTAGTGATTGATAATTAAATGTATATTTTGATTTTTCACTTTTAGATGCCCAAATCAAAGTTTCGTGAGCGTTGGTAAATCGTGTTCCTCTAAAATTAGGCATTGGATTATTTTTATTCCAAATAACATCGTTTAAAATCCAAAATCCTAAATTTTGAATTGCAGTTCCTACTCTAAAAATATTGTGATAACTCCCAATAACCCAAATTGCTCCATCTTTTTTTAAAATTCTTTTACATTCTGATAGCCACGCATATGTAAACTCATCGTATTCTTTAAAATTTTCGAACTGATCCCATTTTTCATTTACAGCATCTACTTTAGATCTGTCTGGCCTGACTAATTCGCTTTTTAATTGAAGATTGTATGGAGGGTCTGCAAAAATTAAATCAAAAGTTTCACGTGGAATTTTTTTTAATTCTTCGAGACTATCTCCGTTAATAATTTTATTTTTGAAATCAGTTTTCATTTTTAAAAAATAATTAGACTCCAAATGGATTCTACGGTCAACCTGAGATTGAAATATTTAGACTCGTTTTGTGTGGTTAAAATTTAATATAACTAGATATAGTGTTTATTAAGTTTTGATATTGGTGAGAATGTTTTTCTATGATGTTTGTTAACACCAAGCTTTTTTATTGCCTTTAAATGCTGTTTAGTTCCATAACCAAAATTTTGATCCCAATTATATCCTTTGTTTTTTTTCGCTAATGTTTTTATAAATTTATCTCTAGTTACTTTAGCAATAATGGATGCAGCTGAAATAGAGGGTATTTTTTGGTCACCTTTTACTATTGCTCTTAAGTTGTAATTTTTTAAATCTGGTATTTTATTTCCATCTATTAAAACTTGTGAAGGTTTTTTTTTGAGTTTTTTTATTGCTCTTTTCATGGCAAGCAAACTTGCCTGAAGAATATTTATTTTATCTATTTCTTTAACAGATGCCTTACCAGTAGCCCAAATAGAATTTTTTTTGATGTAATTAAATAAAATTTCCCTTTTTTCCTTAGTTAGTGTTTTAGAATCTTTGAGTGTTTTAGAATTAATTGATTTATTCAAAATAACAGCTGCCGCATAAACTGGTCCAATTAAACTTCCTCTACCAACTTCGTCTACACCTGCTATTATTTTCATTAAACTTTTAAATTTAAGCCTTTTATCTTCTGTCTTATTTTTTTGAGATCTTCCCATGAGTATTTCTTATTCTCTGGAAATCTTATTAAGTATGATGGATTAAAAGTTATCATCAAAGGATAGGTTCGACCATTTAGTATGACCTCTTTCCATTTTCCTCTTTCACTCGAAATTTTACCGTTAATTCCTGTAACTGCCTCCATAGCTGTACTTCCCATTAAAATAACAATTTTTGGCTCAATTATTGATATATGCTCTTTTAAAAACACAGAATATCTTTTTATCTCTACTGACGTTGGCTTTCTGTCCTCTGGGGGTCTAAAATTCATTGAATAACTACAATAAATATTTTTTCTTTTTATCTCGATAGCCAGCAGCATTTTATCTAGGAGCTCTCCAACCTCTCCCATAAAAGTATTTGCGTTACTGTCTTCTTCTAAACCTGGGGCTTCACCAATTAACATTATAGGACTGTTTATGTTTCCATCTCCTAGAATTAAATTTCTTGAATTTTCTTTCAATTTACAATTTTCAATTGAATTGATTTGTTTTTTTAGTTTTAACAGTAATTCACTCTTATTTTTAGACTGATTATCATCAAGTTTTGCATCATTGTTAATAAATCTGTTTATAGGTTTATTAGTAAAAACAAAGTTTGGTTCAATTGTATTTATCAATTCTTCCCTAAATTTGTCGTTTTGATTTATTACTTTTTTAGTCATACAATGTCTAAATGTTAAAAAAATTAATAAAACTGATATTTATTTTTGGATTATTCTATCAGACACCCATATATTCTAAAAGTACTACTTTTAATGACTTTAATTCTAGGGATTTATCAAATTATTTTTCAGGAATTATTGCATATGAAAATCAAAATAATTCTAAAGCATTAAAATTTTTCAATCTTTCAAAAGTTTTACTTAACAAACATGACTCGTATTTAAAAAGGTATGTAAATTCATTAGTTTTAGACAATAAAATTCCACAAGCAATTAATGTGATCAAAAATAATGGTAATAAAGACAATGCAGATTTTTACGACGCCTATTTAATTTTAATTATTCATAGCCTAAAAAAAAATAATTTTGATGAGGCAGATGAATATTTAACTCAAAGTTTAAAATTTCAAGATCAAGATAGAATAAACTTGGTTATTTTTGAGGCTTTAAAACAATATATCTATACTTTTAAAAATAAAAAAATTTTAAATAATAAAAAAAATTTTGGGAATTTGTCTTTAATAGCGGAAACTTTTCAAAGATGTTATTTAAACGATGAAAAGACTGGAGCTTATTTTCTTAATTTAATTAATAGTCAACAAGGAGATTATTCTAGATATATCTTTTTTTATCTTAATTATTTAATTGATAAAAATAAAATAAATGCAGCAGAAAATGTGGTTAGTCAATTTGATTATATGAACTCAACCATTTTACTATCCCAAAGTAAAAGTTGGGTAGAGAATAAAAAATTTAAGGAATTTAATAAAATTTTTTCATGTCAAAATCACAAAGATGTTGTTTCCGAATTTTTATTTTTGGTGTCCAATCTTTATTCATCCCAAGATAATTTTGAGAAATCTAATTTTTATTTAAATTTATCAAATTATTTAAATCCAAAGTTTGAGTTTAATTTATCTTTGGTTGCAGAAAACTATTATTTAAATGAAGAATTTAATAAAGTTAAAAAAATAATTACAAAATTTAATAAAAAAGACGAGTTTTATTATTGGTTTAGATTAAAAAAAGAAGCTCAAATAATTGTTGAGGAACAAGATTATGACAATGCAATAAAGTTTATTACTGCAAAGTTTAATCAAATAGATAATCCAAACTTAAAAATGCAATTTGATATTGCAAATTTTTATAAAAATTCAAAAAATTATGAAAAAGCAATTGAATATTACTCTCAAATTATTGAAACATTAGATGATCAATCTGAACTTAGAGCAGATTTATTTTACCGAAGAGGGGGAAGCTATGAAAGGTTAGGAGATTATAAAAAAGCAGACGAAGATTTACTTAATTCTCTAAAAATAAATCCTGATGATGCTTATGTTCTTAATTATTTGGCATATTCGTGGCTAGAACGTGATTATAAGATTGATGAGTCAATGGAAATGTTGAAAAGGGCATACGAGTCAAAAAGTAATGATCCTTATATCATCGATTCAATTGGATGGGCTTATTATCTTGTAGACGATTACATTGAGGCTGAAAAATATCTTAAAAGGGCGGTGGAGTTGATGCCCGAGGATCCAATAGTGAACGATCATTACGGAGATATATTGTGGAAATTAAATCGCAAAATACAAGCACGATATTTTTGGAATAATGTTTTAAAGTTTGATGATACTGAAGACAGTATGAGGAATAAAATAAATATTAAAGTAATTGAAGGCCTTAAAAATTCCTAAATGAGGAATAATTATCTTAAATCTTACGCTAAAATTAATTTAGCATTAAATGTGACAGGAAAAAGAAACTCAATGCATAAAATTGAGAGTATTATTTCATTTATTGACTTACACGATTTGATCTCTATTCAAAATATAAAGTCCAATAATCACAAAATTTCTTTTTATGGAAAATTTTCAAAGAATATAAAAAGAGAAAACACAGTTCAAAAGTTACTAGATTTACTCGATAGATCCAATTTATTAAAAAATAAAAAATTTAAAATAAGTATTAAAAAAAATATCCCACAAGAGGCTGGACTTGGTGGTGGGTCCATGAATGCAGCAGCGATATTAAATTTTTTTATAAAAAAAAAAATTATAAAACTCACAAAAATAAATATAGAAAAACTATGTAATTCAATTGGATCTGATGTGATATTAGGAATAAATTTTTCTAGTTCTATCTTGAAATCAAACAATCAAATTAAAAAATTCACAAAGTGTCCTAAATATAATACTTTGTTGGTTAAACCTAACTTTGGATGTTCTACAAAAAAAATATACTCTGGAGTTAGGAAGTTCACTAAACCAAACCTCAATTCTCCAAAAAAACAAATGTTCAATTCAAACTATTTAATTCAGCAAGTTAATGCTCTTGAGAAAATAGCTTTTTTAAAATACCCGCGACTAAAAAACATAAAGTTATTTTTGAAAAACCTTAATAGTCCTTTATTTGTTAGGATGACTGGTTCAGGATCAGCTATTTGTGCTTATTATCAATACTCAAAAGATTGTAAGTTGGCAAAGATACAGTTTAAAAGAAAATTTAAAAATTATTGGTGCAATGTATCAAAAACTATATAAATTTTGGTTTTTTGTGCTATATGAAAACAATATTGGGGCGTAGCCAAGCGGTAAGGCACTGGTTTTTGGTACCGGCATCCTAGGTTCGAATCCTAGCGCCCCAGCCATATATGGATAAATTTTTAGATAAAATATTTTTTAGGTCAAGAAATCTTGATTACATAAGTCAAAACATAAAAAAAATTACCCAGGAAACTTCAGCTCACAAAGTATTTGAAGCTATAAACAATTTTAACGAAACTAGTGAAGTTAGATATGTTGGTGGATGTATTAGAAAGATTATAAAAAAAGAAGAAATTGATGATATAGACTTAGCCACAAACTTAATACCCACAGAAGTTTGTGATGCACTCAAAAAAAATAATATCAACTTTTATGAAACAGGAATAGACCATGGAACAATTACTGCAATTATAGGTGATCAAAAATATGAAATCACCACTCTTAGAAAAGATGTTTCAACAGATGGAAGGCATGCTAAAGTTGAATTTTCGTTAGACTGGAAGGATGATTCAAATCGTAGAGATTTTTCTATTAATGCAATTTATTCTGATAAAGATGGAAATTTGTTTGATCCACATTATGGTAAAAAAGATATAGAAAGTGGAACAGTAAAATTTATAGGAAATCCAGAGGAAAGAATTCAAGAGGATTACTTAAGGATATTAAGATACCTACGTTTCTTTCTAAATTATTCTAATAACAAACATGAGATAGAAATTTTTAAAACTATTAAAAGAAATATTGGAGGAATTTCAAAACTTTCTTCTGAAAGACTAGTAGAGGAATTTAAAAAATTAACAAAATCAGATGGGTTTGTTAAATTATTTAAGGACAAAGAAAGCCTTGAGTTAATAGAGATAATTTTCCCTCAATTAAAAAATCTTCAAAGTTTTAAAAAGTTAAATCCATACGCACAGAAAAATTTATCTAAAATTGATTTTATTTTATTGATTTCATTATTAATTATTGATGGAACTGATAACGCAGATTATTTTTTATATAAATTTAAAATTTCTAACAAAGATCAAAAAAGAATAAAATTTATTGATGATTTTTATAAGCAAAAAGTAAATATCAATTATTTTACTGAAAAAAATTTGAACAAAATTTTTTATTTTAATGGAAGACAAGCTGTAACTGATATTATTAGTTTTAAGTTATTTATTTCAAAAAAATTAGAAAAAAAACTGGTTAAATTACTTGATTTTTATAATAACAAAACTTTGCCAACCTTACCTGTTGGGGCAAATATTCTTATGTCAAAGTACAATATCCCCGAAGGCAAAGTTTTGGGAAACAAATTGAAGATGATAGAAGAAATTTGGGTTCGAAACGGTTTTCAAATCTCAGATAAACAAGTTCAAAAAATTGCTAAAGGTTAAATATATTTTACGTCTTTGATCTCAAAATTTTTCACTCCTGATGGAGTAGTAATTTCAACTAGATCGTTTTTATTTTTACCAATCAAGCCCTTACTGATAGGAGATTGAAAAAAAATTAATTTTTGTTTTAAATCAGCCTCATCTTTACCAACAATTTTATAATTGATTTTTTCTCCAGTATCTAAATCTTCAAGATAAACAGTAGAACCAAAAATTACTTTACCGTCATTATTTAATTTAGTTACATCAATTACGTTTGCTCGTGCAATTATGTCATTAATTTCTGTTATTCTTCCTTCACTATGTGATTGTTCCTCTTTTGCAGCATGATATTCAGCATTTTCTTTTAAGTCTCCGTGAGATCTAGCTTCAGCAATTGCAGCTACTATTTGAGGTCTTTTTTTTTCCTTTAAATAAATTAATTCCTCTTTTAGTTTATTGAGACCATTTAGCGTAATTGGTTCTTTATCCATTTTATTATTTCCATTTTGCAATTGGAGGTAAGGACATTAGTATTCCCTCTACATTACCACCAGTTTGAAGTCCAAATTTCGTTCCTCTATCATACAGTAAGTTAAACTCTGCATAACGACCTCTTTTAATATACTGTTTCTCCTTTTCTTTTAAAGTCCATTTTTTCGAAATTTTTTTTCTTATAATATTATTAAATATCATTTGAAATGTTACACCCACATCTCTTACAAATTTAAAATCTTTTTCAAAGTTATCTTTTTTATAATCAAAAAAAATACCACCTATTCCTCTTGCCTCATTTCTATGTGGTAAATAAAAATACTCATCGCACCATTTTTTGTATTTGGCATAATATTTTTTATTATGTTGGTCACACATAAGTTTTAATTTTTTATGAAAATTATTTTTTTCACTCATATCTTTAATAGCCGGAGTAACATCCATGCCACCTCCAAACCAATTCTTTTTTGTACAAATGAACCTAGTATTAAAATGCATTGCTGGAATATGAGGATTTTGCATATGCATTACAATTGATATCCCTGAAGCCCAAAAACTTGGATCTTTTTCAGCACCTGGAATATTTTTCTGAAATTTTTTTGGAAATTTTCCATATACTTTTGAGTAATTTACACCCACTTTTTCAAATATTTTTCCATTACTAAGAATTCTGTATTCTCCTCCTCCCTCATCCTTTTTAGTATTTCTTTTCCAAGAAGTAGATTTAAATTTAAATTTGTTCCTCTCAAGCTTGATGATGTCATCACAAATTGCATTTTGTAATAGTTTAAACCAATTACTTGTTAGATCTTTTTTAATATCTATGTCCATTTAAATTAATTTAATTTGTCTTAAACTTTCTGCCAACACTATAGCAACAGATGAGGCAATATTTAGTGATCTTACTTTATCGTTCATTGGGATCTTTAATCTATCTTTGATTAGTTTGTGAACCTTTTCAGGAACACCTGCACTTTCACGACCAAATAAAATTGTATCATCTGATTTAAACTCAAATTCAGTATAAGATATGGATCCCTTAGTTGTCATTAAAACAATTCTCTGATTCTGCTTTTTCTCAAAAAATTTCTCAGAGCTTTGATAAAATTCAATCTGTTCAAGGTCCATGTAGTCCATGACAACCCTCTTAAACCTTTTATCTGACATTAGAAAACCACATGGCTCAATAATTTCTAGTTTTGCACCTAAACAGGCACAAGTTCTAATAATTGCTGCAGTATTTTGAGGAATATCCGGCTCATATAATGCAATTTTTGGCCCTGAAATGGTTGAATTCTGTGTCATTCTATCAGTAGTAAAATTAATATTTTATATTATATGAATTCGTATATTAAGTAATTTAAACCAAAACAGACAATATAAACAGTTACTAATCGTGTCAGATAAAAAACCAGAAAGAAGAGATTTCTTATTTACAGCCTCTTATGCTGTTGGAGCTGTTGGAGTAGCAGCAGTTGTTTGGCCATTAGTGGACCAAATGAATCCTGATGCGTCTGTAAAAGCGTTAGCTAGTACTGAAGTTGATGTTAGTTCTTTAAAGCCAGGTAATACAATTACCGTGCTTTGGAGAGGAAAACCAGTTTTTATAAGAAGACGAACCCAGGAAGAAATAGCAGAAGCAAGGTCTGTTAAAATGGAAGATTTGATACACCCAGAAAAAGATGAAGACAGAGCAAAAAATCCTGAATGGTTAGTAATGTTAGGTGTATGCACCCATCTGGGATGTGTGCCTTTAAATGACAAAGGAGATTATGATGGATGGTTTTGTCCTTGTCATGGTTCGCATTATGATACATCTGGAAGAATTAGAAAAGGCCCAGCGCCATGGAACATGGAAGTTCCAAAGTATGAATTTGTTAACGCTAACACAATTAAAATTGGATAAAATACATGAGTGATCACGAATACACACCAAAGTCAAAAGCAGGTAAATGGTTTAATGATAGATTGCCATTACTTACTTTGGCAAATCATTTAACTGATTATCCAACTCCAAAAAATTTAAATTACTGGTGGACATTTGGTGGAATTTTAACATTTTGTTTAATTACTCAAATTGTAACAGGCTTAACTTTAGCAATGCATTATATCGCTCATGCCGATATGGCATTTGAAAGTGTTGAGCACATTATGAGAGATGTTAACTATGGTTGGTTAATTAGATATATTCACGCAAATGGTGCCTCTATGTTTTTCTTAGCAGTTTACATTCATATTTTTAGATCATTATTTTATGGATCATATAAATCTCCAAGAGAAATCATTTGGATTATTGGAATAATAATTTACTTATTGATGATGGCAGCTGCATTTATGGGCTATGTTTTGCCATGGGGACAAATGAGTTTCTGGGGAGCGACTGTAATAACAAACTTATTTAGTGCAATACCACTTGTTGGAGAAGGTATAGTTACTTGGTTGTGGGGAGGATATTCTGTAGATAATCCAACTTTAACTAGATTTTTTACTCTACATTATCTAATACCTTTTTTAATTTTAGGATTAGTGGTTTTACACATTTGGGCGTTACATGTTCCTGGTAACAATAATCCTGTTGGAATAGATATTAAAAAACCATCAAAGGATACAGTTCCTTTTCATCCTTACATAGTAATTAAAGATGGATTTGCATTATTGATGTTTATGATTGTATTTGCTTTTTTCGTATTCTACGCGCCTAATATTTTAGGACATGCTGACAATTATATTGAAGCCAATCCATTAGTAACACCTGCACACATTGTGCCAGAATGGTATCTGTTACCCTTTTATGCAATTTTAAGATCAGTTCCTGACAAGTTGCTTGGGGTTGTGGCTATGTTATCTGCAATTTTAATTTTAGCTGTTTTACCTTGGCTAGATACTTCAAAAATAAGATCAGCAGTATTTAGACCACTCTATAAACAATTTTATTGGATACTAGTAGCTGACGTTTTAATATTAGGTTATATGGGTGCAATGCCTGCCGAAGGGCTTTACTTATTGATTGCAAGAGTTGCAACAGCCTATTATTTCCTTCATTTTTTAGTTATTTTACCAGTGCTAGGGTTAAAGGAGAAGACGATACCTTTACCATTAAGTATTACTGAACCCGTACTGGGAGGGTCGCCAAATATGGCAATGGCTAAAAAAAAGGAAAGTAAAATAGAATAGTGAAAAACATTCTTAAACTATTTTCAGTAATAATATTGTTTTGTGTGTCCAGTGCTAATGTAATTTCTGCAGAAAAGGTTGAGTACTTAAAAACTGACTGGACCTTCAAGGGTCTGTTCGGAAAATTTGATAGAGCTTCACTTCAAAGAGGTTATCAAGTTTATACAGAAGTCTGTGCAGCTTGCCATTCAATGAAATATTTGAGTTATAGAAATTTATCTGAAAAGGGTGGGCCAGAGTTTTCAGTGGCTCAAGCTAAAGCAATTGCTGCCTCATTTGAGGTAACAGACGGACCAAATGCTGATGGTGAAATGTTTCAACGTCCAGGAAAATTATCTGATAAATTTGTGATGCCTTATGAAAATGTTAAGGCAGCAGAAGCAGCGAATGGTGGTGCATATCCTCCAGATATGTCGGTATTAGTAAAGGCTAGAGGGGGCGGAGTAGATTATATTTATTCTTTATTGCAGGGCTATGAAGATGCTCCAAGTGGAATGATTTTAGATGAAGGCGTTCATTACAATAAATATATGTACGGTAATAAAATTAAAATGTCAGCACCTCTCTCAGACGGAATTATTGAATATACAGATGGAACGAATCCAAGTGTTGAACAAATGTCTAAAGATGTAACTACTTTCTTAATGTGGGCAGCAGAACCAAGCTTAGAAGCTAGACATCAAATGGGCTTTAAAGCCATAGTTTATTTGATAATTTTAACCACACTTGTTTATTTTAGCATGAAGAGAATTTGGTCACGTGTTAAATCGGAAGTTTAACACATCCCCATCCTTTACAATATAGTCCTTGCCTTCTAGTCTCATTTTTCCATTAGTTTTAGAATTCACCCAACCGTCATTTGAAATAAAATCTTCGTAGGAAATTGTTTCAGCTCTTATAAATCCTTTTTCAAAATCTGTGTGAATCTCACCAGCAGCCTTTGGAGCAGTACAATTTTTTTGAATTGTCCAAGCTCTAGTTTCCTCTGGACCAGACGTAAAATAAGTATCGAGTTCTAAAATTTTATATCCTTTTTGAATTAGCATGCTTAATCCTGTGTCTTTTAAGCCTATCATATCCATATAATTTTTTTTCTCTTCGTTTTCTAATTCATTTATTTGATTTTCAATATCAGCTGAAACTATTAAAGTATTTTCTGTTCCATATTTCTCAATAAAAGCATTTGTATAATGATTACCCTCTTTGACACTTTGTTCATCAACATTACAAACAAATATCTTAGGTTTAATGGATAATAATCCACTTTGATTTAGTTGTTTTGTCTCAAATTGAGATTTGAGAACAGATATATCTTTATCGTTATTTATACAATCTAGTGCAATTTCTAAAATTTTAAGTTGCTCTTCCTCTACATTTTTTTTGTTATTTTTTTCTAATCTTTTTTGTATAGATTCTAAATCTGCAAGCATCATTTCTGTTTCTATAATCTCTAAATCTCTAATGGGATCAACAGTTGGGTTAACGTTTTGAATATCATCAGAGTCGAAGCATCTAATCATATGAATTACAGCATCTACCTCTCTTATATGAGAAAGAAATTTATTTCCCAAACCTTCACCTTTTGAGGCACCTTTAACAAGGCCAGCTATATCAACAAATGAAATCGTTGTATTAATTGTTTTTTTTGAATTAGAAACTTTAGATAATTTTTCAAGTCGCTCGTCTGGAACTGGAACAACACCTACATTAGGGTCTATAGTGCAGAAGGGGAAGTTTGCAGCCTGAGCTTTACTTGAATTTGTAAGTGCATTGAATAAAGTAGATTTACCAACGTTGGGCAAACCAACTATTCCACATTTAAAACTCATTATTTATTATTTACTGTACTTGAAAATAAATCTAATTTTTTATTCACCAATATTGAAATTGAGTCTGTAATATCGTTTGTAATTTTTTCCAACCCTAGGATTTCATCCTCATCAAAATTTTGTAAAACATAATCGCTAACTTCCATATTTTCTTTTGGCTTACCAATCCCAACTCTTACTCTTGAGTAGTCTTTGCCAATAAATTTATCGATTGAGGCGATACCGTTGTGTCCTGCACTTGATCCTCCAAACTTTGCTTTAATTTTTCCAAATTCAACATCTAAATCATCATGGAAAACAATTACATCTTCAGCATCAATTTTAAAATATTCAATGAGTTCTCGAATACATATTCCAGAATTATTCATAAAAGTTAACGGCTTAATTGCATAAACCTTCTGTTCAGCTACGTTACCAGTTGTAAGCAATCCTTTAAATTTTGGTTTTTGTTTTGATAAGCCAAATTTTTTATTAATGGAGTCGATTATTTTGAAACCGACATTATGTCTGTTATTTTCACTATCTGGAGTTGGGTTACCTAAACCTACAAATAAAAGCATATAATGGATTTTAGTGGGAAGTAAATTTCAATTTTGATAACTTATTTTTTTTCTTCAGCAGGTTTTTTATCTTCACCTTCTTTTTTATCACCTTCAGCTGCAGGCTTATCACCATCTGCAGGGGCACCTTCTGCTCCTGCCGCTCCTTCTTCACCTTCAGCCGCTTCTGCTTCTGCTGGTTTTTCAGGTTCTTTCATTACAGTTGGAGCCGCTAAAGTTGCAATTACAAAGTCCCTTCCTTGAATTGTGGGTGTTACTTCTTCATCTAAGCTTATAGATGAAATTTTAAAACTCTCACCAATATCAATTCCATCTAAATCTATCACAAGATTTTCAGGAATTTTCTCACTTGGACATTTTAATTCAACTTTTCTTCTTACGATATTTAATACACCACCTCTTTTAAGACCTGGTGAGCTTTCGTGATTAATGAATTTAACTGGAACTTCAATTTTAATCTTAACACCTTGAACCACTCTTAAGAAATCTACATGAATAGGTTCATCTGTTATAATGTCATATTTTATTTCTTTGGGAAGAACATTTTGTGTTTTGCCATCAACATTTAAAGCAATAATGTTTGATAAAAAATTTTCTTTTTCAATTAATGATTTTAATAATTTTTTCGAAATTGCTACTTTTTCATTTTGAGCCTCACCACCATAAATTATAGCAGGCACATTCCCATTGTCTCTTAGGGAACTTAGTTCACCTTTAGTTTTAGTATTTCTAATATTGGCTTCTAATGTATTCATAAAATCAAGGGTTTTTAGCTCAAGATCCTTAATAACTCAAGGTAATTATTTAAATAAATCAGAAACAGACGTTGAGTTTGATATTCTTTTAATAGCTTCTCCCATCAAGGCTGAAATAGAGAGAACTTCAATGTTTTTAGCACTCTTGGTTTTGTTTTTATTATCAATTGTATCTGTGATTACTAAATTTTTAATTACTGAATTTTTTATTTTTTTTATAGCTTCTCCACTTAAAACACCGTGAGTGATATAAACATAAACTTCTTTTGCTCCTCGGTTCTTTAAAGCTTTAGCTGCATTAACTATAGTTCCGCCTGAGTCAATGATATCATCTACTATTATACAAGTTTTACCTTTCACCTCTCCAATGATATTCATTACTTGAGATTGACCAGGCTTTGGTCTTCTTTTATCAACAATTGCAAGACCAACATTTAAAATTTTTCCAAGTGCTCTAGCTCTTTCAGTACCCCCTACATCAGGTGCAATACATACAATATTTTTACTTTTAATATTTTTTTTTACATGCCTTGCAAAAATGGGTGTTGAAAATAGGTTGTCGACTGGAATATCAAAAAAACCTTGAATTTGGCCTGCATGTAAATCAACCGTCACGACTCTGTCTGCTCCAGCTTTTGTGATTAAATTTGAAACAAGTTTTGCTGAAATAGATGTTCTAGGCACTACTTTTCTATCTTGTCTAGCATAACCGAAGTATGGAATAACAGCTGTTATATTTTTAGCAGATGATCTTTTTAAAGCATCTATACATAACAAAAGTTCCATTAAATTGTCGTTGGCAGGAGATGATATAGACTGAATGATAAAAATACTATTACCTCTAATGTTTTCATTTAATTCAATATAAATTTCACCATCAGCAAAATTTCTAATGCTTGAATTAACTAGTTTAGATTTTAAGAATTTAGCAATATCTTTACTTAAAGGCTTGTTGCTAGTTCCTGATAATAATTTCATTTGAAAAGAACCTAATAAAGCATAATTATTGAAATATTTCTACCATAATCATCATGTTTTAAACTTAAAGCTCTTCTTGCACTGAAGAATTTGTTCCTAAAATCAAATGTATCGATTTTAATTTTTTCAATTTTTTTTAACTTATTCTTCAAAAGTATTGATTTTACGTAGTTTGATAAATTAAAATATAACTTTTTACGCTTTATTCTAAAAAAAATTTTGTTTCTTCTATTTTTTTTTAAAAATTTATTTTTGAAGTCATTTTGAACTTCATAGTTATCAATTGAAATAGAAGGGCCTATTACTGCAGTAATATTTTTTGGCTTAGATCCTTTTTTAATCATAAATTTAATAACTTTATCAACTATTCCTTTGTATGCTCCTTTCCAGCCAGCATGAATTGCTGCAATTATTTTTTTTTGGCTATCATAAATCAGAATTGGCACACAGTCTGCAGTTAGAATAGCAATTGGTAAGTTTTTTTGATTAGTGATTACCGCATCCACTTTTGGTTTTGATTTAAATTGATATTTTTCATCAATATAAATAAATTTATTACTATGAATTTGATTAAGTAGAAAAATATTTTTAGCAGATTTTTTTATTTTTTTTCTTACTAGTTCTAAATTTTTTCTAACATTACTTGATTTGTCTTTTGATCCTGGTCCACAATTAAGACTTTTATAAATATTTCTTGATATGCCACCCTCACTATTAAAAAAGCCATGTCTTAAACTTTTTATCTTTGAAAGTTTTTTAGATTTAATCACTTTGAAATCCTGTTTGAAATTTATTATTTTTGGTTTTTATAAGCATAACTTTGAACAATTCACCCATCTGCTTTTCATCTATCAGTCGTCTTATTCTAAAAAATAAGTCAGTTTTTTTTGAAAAAGCTATGTCATTACTCACAATCTCAGCTCTTTGAAGAATTCCCATACTTGTTAAGAATTTTTTTTGAGTCGTTACAAGGGTATCTAAGTTTTTATATTGATTAATAAATTTTTGAAATAAATTAAAGTTAATATTGTAAGTAATATCAGACTCACCAATATTTTCTAATATGTCTGAGTATTTATGATTATTTACTGCTTGAAGAGTATCCTGCATTTTTTGATTTAAGTAACCATAATCTAAGATTAGTATTCCACCTTCACTTTTTTCAATTATATCACCTATAATTTTTAAATACTTGAAAGCATCAGGAGAATATTCAATTACATTTTGCTCTTTTGAAATTTCAAAATTTAATTTTTCCTCAGTTAATTTAATATTTGTTTTAATTTCATTAAATTTTGCTTCTTTAGGATTTGTAAGATCTACAAATTTTTCATACCAGCCATCTTGTCTTTTAAAAAACTGTTTTATTGGCAAAGCATCAAAAAATTCGTTTGCTAGAAAAATAGTAGGTTCTCTATAATTTTCTTCTAAATCTTGAGTCCAAGTGATCTTCTCAGTTTTAAGATTTATTTTCTGTTGCTTAATTAGATATTGACTTTTTTCGTGTATGATAAATTTACAAGAATTAAAGTGTTCTGGAAAATTCTTTAGTGTTTCACAAATCACTTTCATCATTTCACCGTTTCCAGCACCTAACTCAATTAAATTAAACTTCTTTGGGGAGCCTAAACTTTTTAAAAAGGTAATTAACCAAATAGTTATAATTTCTGAAAAAAGTCTTGTGATATTTGGAGCAGTAATAAAATCTCCTTCCTTACCGAATGGATTTTGTTTCATATAATACCCAGAATTTTTGTCGTATAGTGCCAAATTAATAAATTGGTCTAAAGATAGGTTAGTTGATTTGCTTGTTTTCATTTTTAAAATAAAATAGAACTAATCCAGATAATATTAGTATTACACTTAAAATTTGTCCCATAGTTAAGTTAAACAATAAGTAACCTAACTGTTCGTCTGGAACTCTTAAAAACTCAACAGAAAATCTAAATATTGAGTAAAAAATTAAAAATAAACTTGATATCAACCCTGGCTTAAATAAAAAATTTTTGTTTTTAAAATTCATTAAAATTACAAATAAAATTATTCCTTCAAGCAGTGCCTCATATATCTGCGTGGGATGTCTTGGTAAGTTGTCTATTTGAATAAAAGTTACTGACCATGGGAGATCAGTTACTTTTCCATAAAGTTCTGAATTTATAAAATTTGATATTCTCCCAAAAAAAATTCCGATTGGGGCGACGAGAGCCACAATATCCATATACAGAAAAGGATTTTGATTATTTCTTTTTCCAAAAATTATACTCGCAATTATAATTCCGATTAATCCACCATGAAAAGACATACCGCCTTCCCATATCTTAAAAATGTCTATTAAATTACTTAAATAGTATTCAAGATTATAAAATAATATATATCCAATTCTTCCACCTAAAATAATCCCAATAATTAAATATGTGATGTAATCGTCAAATTTTTTATTGATATCATCATTTTTAATGAATATTTTTTTTGCAACAAACCACCCTAATAAAATACCAACAATATAAGCTAATGAATACCATCTAATTTCTAAGGAAAAAATTTCAATTGCAACTGGGTCAAAATTATTGATGAACATTTTAATTTATAATTATAATGTATATCTCAAATATGAAAAATTCTAAATTTATAATTGATAAGTTTGCAAAACTGATTGAGCAGGGGATAGTTTCCTCAAAAGATTTATCAGCTGAAATCTTAAATATTTTCAAATCTAAAAGAGATGAATTTGTTTTTAAAATGAAATTAACAAGCAAGGATGAATTTGATGTTCTTTCAAAACGGGTTGAGAACCTAGAAACCAAAATTAAAAAGCTTGAAAGTAAAAAAAAAACAAAAACTAAACAGGTAAAAAAATCTTAACTCTTAAGCCATTCATTTTAGATTTTTCAAGTTTAATATTTCCCCCGTGGGATTTAATAATATCTGATGCGATTGATAAACCAAGTCCAACGCTGGATTTAGAGCCAGCTCTTCCTTTATCTATTTTATAGAATGGTTTAAATACATTATCATGTTCACTTTTTGCAATACCAGGACCATCATCGTCAATCATAATAAATAGATTGGTTTTTTTTTTATTAAGGCTTAATTCTACTTTATTTGCATATTTTAATGCGTTATCAATTAGATTATTTAGACATCTACTGATTAAATTTTTTCTACCGTTAATATAAATTCTAGATAACAAATTTTTTGAAATGTTTTCATTATTATATTTTTTGATTACCTCATCAATTAATTCTGACAAGTTGAACATTTCATCTTTCTCAGCATATGATGAGCTTGTAAATTGAAGATATTCATTTAGCATTTTTTCCATCTCATTTATGTCCTCAGTCAACTTTTCCACTGAGTCTTTGTCTCTAATAAATGCAAGTTGTAACTTCATCCTTGTTAAAGGTGTTCTTAAATCATGACTTATACCCGACAGCATCTCTGTTCTTTGATTTAGATGTCTCTCAATTCTTTTTCTCATTTTATCAAATTCATGACCTGCCTGTCTTATTTCAAGAGCTCCAGAGGGTTTGTATTCCTCAATTTCCTCACCTTTACCGAATCTTTCTGCGGCACGTGCAAGATTGGTAATGGGCCTCGTTTGATTTTTTAAAAATATTAGAGATATGATCACCATAATTATTGCAGGTACTGTTATCCATAGCGCAAATATTCTTGCAGATGAACTTGCAACACGATCTTTTGGGACTAAAAATTTAAAATATCCATTTTTATATTTAATTCTTAAATCAATTAACTCTTTATAATTTGTTGAATCAAACCAATAGTCTTCCACCGAAAATCTTGATTTTAATTCTCTTCTTAATGTTCGATCAATTGGACTAAACCATCTTTCATTTTTTTGATCTTGTAATTTTTCATTAATTTTAACTTCAATATTTAAATCTAAAAATAAAGAAAATAAGTTATTTATCTCTTGCTTGTTATCTTCCTCACTTTCATATGCTTCAATAAATGCACTTATTTCGTTTACCAACGTTCTTGTCATACCTTTATTAGTTTTAATCCAAAGGCTGTCAAAAAATACAATTGTGATGATTAGCTGAAGAACAATAACAGGGACTGCAACAATTAAAAGTGCTCTGTAGAATAATCTCTTAGGTAAAACTTTTCTTAATAAATTATTCAATCCAGAGAACATATCCTGCTCCTCTTATGGTTTGTAAAAATTTTGGATTTTTTGGGTCAATTTCTATTTTCTTTCTTAAACGAGTTATAATCACATCAATTGATCTCTCTTTATCCAAATTAATTAGTTGACCAATGCTCTCTCTTGAAAATGTATTTCCTGGATTATTAATCATTTTTTCTAAAATCATTTTTTCTGTGTTATTAATTTTGAATTCTTTTTTGTTTTTAATAATTAGCAATTTATTTAAATCGATTTTTACATTTTCAAACTCGATAATTCTTTTTTGATCAGTTTTAATAGTTTTAGTTAAAATATTTTTAATTCTCAAAATTAATTCTTTTGGCTCAAAAGGTTTACCTAAATAATCATCTGCGCCTTGCTCAAGCCCCTCAATTCTCTCACTTGCCTCACCTTTAGCTGTTAAAAGTATAATTGGTGTATCTAAATCTTTTTTATGGTCGTTGATAAAATCTAAACCACTTTTTCCTGACATCATTATATCTAAGATAATTAAATCAAATTTGATAATTTTTACTTTCTCTGATGCGTTTTCAGCACTATCTGAAGTTGTAACTAAAAAATTATTTTCATTTAAATATTTTTTTACTAATGATCTAATTCCTTCATCGTCATCGACCAGCAAAATGTGAGCTTTAAATTTATCCATTTATAATTTTACTTAAAACATTATCGAAGTTTATTACTTCCTCTGAACTGGAGTTTAGTAATGCATTGTAAATTCTTTTTTTCTGCTGATCAAAAACCTCTTTAAATATCTTCTTACCTTTGTCATTCAAAAATACATGCTTAATTCTGGTGTCTCGCTCATCCTTTTGAAAGATAATTATGTCTAATTTTATCAAATCTTTTAGAACTCTATTAAGACTTTGCTTTGTGACTTTTAGTCTTTTCAATAGCTCAGATATTGAAATACCCTGATACATGGACAATAAATGGATCACCTTATGGTGTGCTAAGCCAATAGAGTATTTATCTAATATCTTTTTGGAGTCAGAGAAAGTTTCTCTATAGCTCACAAAAAGTTTTTCAATCAAATCTTTAAGCTGATCATCTTTTAAATATAAAAGTTCTTTCATTATGGGTAAGTTATATTGACATATTAAAGATACAAAGTTATTTTTCTAATATAATTAAATATTTTCAATCATGATACCTTACGACAAAAGATCTGGAAAAATATGGTACAACGATGAGCTTGTAGACTGGGGTGATGTTAAACTTCACGTTTTAAGCCATGGTTTACATTACGCCAGTTGTGTTTTTGAAGGAGAGAGAGTTTATGATGGATCAATCTTTAAATTAGAGGAACATACTTCAAGATTTTTTCATTCAGCTAAAAGAATGGGTTTCGAGATCCCATATTCAGAGAAACAAATTAATATTGCTTCAAATAAAATTATTGCAACACAAAATGTTGAAAATGGATATGTTAGACCAGTAGCATGGAGAGGTAGCGAGATGATGGCTATTTCTGCACAACAAACAAAAATTCATGTTGCAATTGCTACATGGGAGTGGGGCTCATATTTCGATCCAAAATTAAAAGTTGAAGGTATAAGATTAAATATTTCAAACTGGAGAAGACCTGCACCAAATACAATTCCTTGGGACACCAAAGCATCTGGTCTTTATATGATTTGTACACTGTCAAAACATGAAGCAGAAAAACAAGGTTATACAGATTCATTAATGTTAGATCATGAAGGAAATATAGCTGAAGCAACTGGTGCCAATGTTTTTTTCAAAGATAAAAATGGAGAACTTCATACTCCAATTCCAGATTCTTTTTTAGATGGAATTACAAGAAGAACAGTAATTGGAATCGCAAAATCAAAAAATATTAAAGTTAACGAGAGAAAAATAAAACCAGAAGAGTTATCAAGTTTTGTTGGATGTTTTTTAACAGGTACTGCTGCAGAAGTAACCCCAGTTTCATGCATTGCAGAAAATCAGTTTAAAGTATGTGATACCATAATCGATTTAAATGAGAGTTATCAAACTTTAGTAAGAAAGAAAAAAGCAGCTTAATCTTTATTGTCTTCAGACATAGCGTGGTCAATTCCTTTACGCATATAATCATATCCAGTAAAAAGTGTTAAAGCTGCAGAAAGCCATAAAAGAATAATGCCAATAGTTTGGGCATTATAATCTTGGAAGTTAATAATCTTATTTCCAGTGTCTCCTGATAAAAGGAGAGCGATTGAAACCATCTGTAAAACTGTTTTTAATTTAGCAAGGCTAGAGACTGGAAGTTTAATTTTTCCTTTTGCTAAAAATTCTCTCAGCCCTGAAATCAATATTTCTCTTGTAAGAATAATAATAGCAGCAATTACTTCATAATTTCTGATAGTACCATCCATCACTAAAAGAATTAAAGCTGTAGCAACGATGATTTTATCAGCTATTGGATCTAACAATTCTCCCAGTTTTGACTCTTCACCCATCATTCTTGCTAACATTCCGTCAAGAAAATCAGTAAATGACGCCACAACAAATAATATTAAAGCAGTTAAATCGCCATAAAATCCAGGTAAGTAAAACGCCAAAACAAAAAAAGGAACAATAATTATTCGTCCAATTGTTAATATATTTGGAATTTTTTTAAGCATAATTATTCGTGAAAGAAATTATATATCTTTTTTGCCACTTTTTCTTCAACACCTTCAACAGATTTTATTTCATCTAAACTAGCAGACTCAACTGATCTTGCTGATCCAAAATGGTTTAATAATGCCCTTTTTCTTATTGATCCAATCCCATCAATTTGATCAAGTAGAGATTTACTTATCCCTTTCTTTCTTTTGGCTCTATGCGCACTTATGGCAAACCGGTGGGATTCATCTCTTATTCTTTGAAGAAAAAACAAAGTTGGATCATTTCTTGAAAACTTAAACTCTTTACCATTATGAAAAAAGGTTTCGTTACCACTGTTTCTCAATTTACCTTTAGCAATTGCTACAATCGGAATATCGTGAAGACCAAGTTCATTTAAGCTTTCTCTTGCAACTGAATATTGCCCTTTACCACCATCGACCAAAACTAAATCAGGAAAGGTTAAATAGTTCTCCTTTTCTTGGACAGCTCTCTTAAATCTTCTGTTTAAAACCTCTCTCATCATACCATAATCGTCTTGTTCATTTTTTTTATGTTTAATATTAAATTTTCTATATCTTTTTTTGATAAAACCTTCATCGCCGTAAGCAATTAGAGCTCCAACACTATTGGTTCCCTGTATGTGACTATTATCATAAACCTCAATCAAATTGATGTTTGTTTCTAAATTGAATTTACTAGCAACATTATCAAATAACTCTCTATTATTTTGACTTTCATACAACTTCCTATTCAAACTGTCTTTTGCATTTTTAATTGCTTGATTGATTACTTTTAATTTAGAACCTTTTTTAGCAACTGAAATAGTAATTTGTTTACCTTCTTTGCTTGAAAGGGTTTTTTCAATTAAAACTTTTTCTTTAATTTCCTCAGATAAAATTATTGATGAGGGTACACTTTTATTTTCATAAAATTGAGAAACAAATGAATTAATAATTTCTTCAAGCTTTTCATCAGGGTCATGTTTTGGAAAGAAAGCTTGATTGCCCCAATTTTGTTTCGATCTATAAAAAAACACTTGAATACAGGCTTTACCAGATTCTTTATAACCAGCAATAACATCTGCTTCGACTAAATTTGCTTCATTTATTCTTTGAGATGACTGAATTATATTTAATGCTTTTATTCTATCCCTCAAAATTACTGCTTTTTCAAAGTCAAGTTCTTCACTTGCTTTTTCCATTTGATTAGAAAGATTTTTTTGAATTCTTCTTGATTTTCCAGAGACGAATTCAATCGCATCGTCAACAGTTTGTTGATAGTCATCTTTAGTGACATAACCAACACACGGACCTGAGCAACGTTTGATCTGATACAATATGCAAGGCCTTTCTCTATTTTTAAATACAGTGTCATCGCAAACTCTTAAATGAAAAATTTTCTGAATCATTTTTATGGTCCAATTGGCAGATCCAGCTGACGCAAATGGACCAAAATAAAAGCCTTCTTTAGTTTTTTTACCTCTGTGCCTTTTTATCTGAGGCCATTGATCTTTGTTGCCAATAAAAATGAAAGGAAACGATTTATCGTCTCTAAGAAGAATATTAAATTTCGGTTTAAATTTTTTAATTAAATTAGCTTCAAGCAGTAATGCTTCGCTTTCGTTAGAAGTGGTTGTTATCTCTAATTTTCTTGTATGGGATAACATTCTTTCAGTTCTGATTATGTGATTTTTTTCAGATACATAACTTTTTAGTCTATTGGGTAAATTTTTTGCTTTTCCCACATAAAGAATTTCATCTTTAGAGTTCAGCATCCTATAGACACCAGGAAGCTTAGGAACTAAAGGGAGTTCTTTTTTAATTACTTCTTTACCTAGTTCAGAGCTTATCATGACTTCTTTTTTTGGTAACTTGAATACCAACAGATGTGCAGTCTTTTAAAATTTCTAGTTTTTCGATTTGAAGCATAATTTTTCCAATCCTTTTGTCTTTGAATAGAACATCAAAGACATCCTCAGCTAGTGTTTCTAGAAAATTATAATGTTTATTTTTTGTAAGTTTTTTAATGAGTCTAACTATTCTTCCATAATTAACTATTGATTTAATATCTTCATCACTTGTTGGTTTTTTATCCTCATAATCAACTTCGAGATTAAATTTAACTTTTTGTGAATTTTCTTTTTCAAAGTCGTAATAACCAAGTTTTAAATTTAAAATTAATTCTTTAATTAAAATTTTCTTCTCATAATTAAATAAAGTTTTATTTTTATCTATTTTAATGATGTTAAGATTATTTTTTTTCATTCTTTGCCCATTATATCAGGTGTTTGCCAGTTTAGATTTTGTCCACTATCAATTGCTAAAACTTGACCTGTAATAGATATATTTTTGATAAAAAAGTCAACTGCATTACAGATTTGTTCTACATTAACTTGTCTTTTTAAAGGGGTTGCTAAATATTGTTTTCTAAAATGTTTTTCAGATTGCCTTTGGTTTTTGATTGTTGGTCCTGGAGCAATTCCGTTAACTCTTATATTAGGTGCCAAACTCATAGCACTTGTTTTTGTAAGAGTATAAAGACCAGTTTTACTTATAGTATATGAAAAAAAGTATGGAGTTAGTTTAAAAACTCTCTGATCAATTATGTTAATTATATTATTATTCTTTCCCTTAACATTTTTAGCAAATTCTTTTGATAATAAAGCGGGGGTTCTTAAATTAGTTTTCAAATGTTTATCCCAGCTTTCTGTTGTAAAACTTTCAAGCTTATCATTTTCAAACAATGAAGCATTGTTTATCAAACAATCAAAATATTTTAATTTTGATTTTGCATATTTAACAATTTTACTTACATCATTTTCTTTATTCAAATCACCTTTGACAAGGTAAACTTTAGTACCATTTAACTCTAACTCTTTTTTGAGTTTTTTGGCTTTTAATTTTGATTTATTAAAGTGAATTAGTATTTCTTTATTAGTGCCAGATAATTGTTTTGCAATTGCAGCACCAATTCTGGTAGCTCCACCCGTAATGATTATTTTCCGTGCTTCCATTTTTTATCTCTTTTTTTTGTGACCTTAGTTCCTGGCATACCCATTGTCGATCTACCTTTTGGATAAAGCTTATTTTTTACATCATACTGTCTAATTTTTGGGTTAAGAGTAATTTCCAGTTCAGTGCTTTCTAATTTTCTGATTTCATCTCTTATTTTAGCAGCCTCTTCAAATTCAAGGTTTGCAGCAGACTCTTTCATTTTTTTATCTAGACCTCTTAAGTGTTTTTTTAAGTTACCACCAATATTTGATCCATCACTGATTTTAACGTAATCCTTTTCATAAACACTTTCTAGAATGTCACTAATTTCTTTTTTTACAGACATCGCATCAATTTTATGTTTTTTATTGTAAGCTAATTGAATCTGTCTTCTTCTATCAGTTTCCGCTATTGCTTTTTTTATACTTTTAGTTTCTTTATCAGCATACAAAATTACTTTTCCATCAACATTTCTTGCAGCTCTTCCAATTGTTTGAATTAAGGAAGTCTCAGATCTAAGAAACCCTTCTTTATCAGCATCCAATATACCAACAAGTGCACACTCTGGAATATCTAAACCTTCTCTTAAAAGGTTAATTCCAACAAGAACATCAAAAACACCCATTCTAAGGTCACGCATAATTTCAATTCTTTCCAAAGTATCTATGTCAGAGTGAAGGTATCTAACTTTAATTCCATTTTCGTGTAAATATTCAGTTAAATCCTCTGCCATTTTTTTAGTTAATGTCGTAACAAGTACTCTATGACCATTCTCAATAACTTTTCTACATTCATGCATTAAATCATCCACTTGAGTTTTGGCAGGTCTTATTTCTACAGGTGGATCTATCAAACCAGTTGGTCTTATTACTTGATCTATAGATTTACCTTTAGTTTGTTCTAATTCCCAAGGGCCCGGGGTTGCTGAAACAAATACAGTTTGAGTTCTCATCAAATCCCATTCTTCAAATTTTAATGGTCGATTATCCATGCAAGAGGGAAGTCTAAATCCATACTCAGCTAATGTACTTTTTCTTGATCTATCTCCTTTATACATTCCATTAAGTTGCGGAACAGTTACGTGGCACTCATCAACAAAAATAAGGGTATTATCAGGAAAATATTCAAAAAGAGTAGGAGGTGGTTCTCCTGGTTTTCTTCCTGATAAAAATCTAGAATAATTTTCAATACCCGCACATGAGCCTGTTGCTTCAATCATCTCAAGATCAAATTTAGTTCTTTCCTCCAATCTTTGAGCTTCTAGCAACTTATTATCTGCTCTATGTTTTTTTAAAGTGATTTCTAATTCTTTTTTAATATTTATAACTGCTTGTTCTATTGTTGGTTTTGGAGTGATGTAGTGACTATTTGCATACACTTTTACTAAACTTAGACCTCTTATTTGGTCTCCTGTTAAAGGATCAAACTCCTCAATTTGTTCAAGTTTGTCTCCAAATAAACTTAATCTCCAAGCCCTATCTTCAAGGTGAGATGGAAAAATTTCTAAATATTCCCCTCGAGCTCTAAACGTGCCTCTAACAAAGTTTTGATCATTTCGTTTATATTGAAGAGCAACCAAGGACTTTATCAATTCCTCTCGATTATAGTCGTTATTCTTTTGAAGAGTTAAAGTCATTTTACTGTAAGCCTCAACAGATCCCAGTCCATAAATACACGATACACTAGCAACTATAAGCACATCATCCCTTTCAAGGAGAGACCTGGTAGCTGAGTGCCTCATTCTGTCTATTTGTTCGTTAATTGAAGCTTCTTTTTCTATGTATGTGTCTGATCTAGGTACATAAGCCTCTGGGGTGTAATAATCGTAATAGGAAACAAAATATTCTACTGCATTATCTGGAAAGAAAGTTTTCATTTCACCATAAAGTTGAGCAGCAAGAGTTTTATTTGGAGCAAGAATTAGGGCTGGCCTGTTAGTTGCCTCAATAACTTTTGCCATTGTAAAAGTTTTACCTGAACCTGTAACACCAAGTAAAACTTGATTAAATTGGTCTTTGTTAGCACCATTGACTAATTTTTTTATAGCCTCAGGTTGGTCACCTGCAGGTTTGAAGTCAGATTTAATTTTAAATTTTTTTCCACCTTCAAGTTTTCCACCGATTTGAGGATTTTTGCTTTGGATATCTGTAATTAAATCTTGATATGTATTTTCCATATATTAAACAAGGTAGTAGAATTTATTTATATTTCAATGAGCATAATATCAGACAGTTTAAAGAAGATTAAACCTTCGCCCACTATTGCTGTAACCCAAAAAGCTAGAGAATTAAAAGCAGCAGGAAAAGATGTTATCGGCTTAGGAGCAGGGGAACCAGATTTTGATACTCCAGAAAATATTAAACAAGCAGCTATAAAAGCAATAAATGATGGAGATACCAAGTACACAGCTGTTGATGGAACTCCAGCTTTAAAAAAAGCAATAGTCGAAAAATTTAAAAAAGAAAATAATTTAGATTATACCGCTGATCAAATTACTGTTGGAGCAGGGGGAAAACATGTCATTTATAATGCCATGATGGCCACGTTAAATGAAGGTGATGAAGTTATAGTTCCAGCTCCTTATTGGGTTTCTTACCCAGATATTGTTTTATTAGCAGGGGGCAAACCAGTTGTAATGGAGTGTGATGAAAAACAAAGTTTTAAAATAAACCCATCAGATTTAGAAAAATTTATAACGCCAAAAACAAAATGGATTATTTTAAACTCTCCTTCTAATCCAACTGGAGCATGTTATTCAGAAAAAGATATTAGAGAAATCGCAAAAGTTTTGGAAAAGCATACTCATGTATATATTTTAAGTGATGATATCTATGAACATGTAACTTATGAAGGATTTAAATTTTTTACTATTGCTCAAATCGAAAGTTTAAAAGAAAGAGTGCTTACAATGAATGGTGTAAGCAAAGCTTACTCAATGACTGGTTGGAGAATAGGCTATGCGGCAGGTCCAAAAGAAATTATTAAAGCAATTGCAAAAATCCAGTCACAATCAACAACTAATCCTTCGTCAATTAGTCAAGCCGCATCAGTTGAAGCATTAAGTGGAACGCAAGATTTTATTAAAAAAAGAGCAGATTCATTTCAAGAAAGAAGAGATTTTGTCGTTAAAGCCCTAAATGATATCGATGGCATAGAGTGCTTAAATCCTGATGGTGCTTTTTATGTTTTTCCAAGTTGTAAAGGTTTAATGGGGAAAAAAGATACCAACGGAAAAGAAATTAAATCAGACACAGATTTTGTTCAATCTCTTTTAGAGAATAGCGGTATTGCTGTTGTACAAGGTTCTGCATTCGGGCTTGAGGGGTTTTTCAGAATTTCTTATGCAACTTCAATGGATAATCTCAAGAAAGCATTAGAAAAAATATCGTCTTTTTGTAAAAGTTTAAGTTAATGAAAACAGCCCTTGTTTTTGGTTCATCGGGGTTAATTGGTGGACATCTTCTTGATCAATTAATAAAAAATGACAATTACAACAAAATAAAGTTATTTGTACGTTCAGAAATAATTATTAATGAACCTAAAATTGAAATTATTAAAACTTCTTTTAATGATTTAGATAATCATAAAGAAGATATTAGAGGAGATGATTGTTTTTTTTGTATTGGCACAACAAAGCAAAATTCACCTGACAAAAATGAATACCAAAAAGTAGAGCTTGAAATACCAAAAAAAATAGCGGAAATTGCAAAAGCGAATTTGGTTAATTCATTTATTTTTATCTCTTCAATATATGCCAATCCAAAAAGTTCAGGAGATTACGTAAAATTCAAAGGTTTAGTTGAAGAAGAATTAAAAAAATTAAAATTTTCTAATTTAGGAATATTAAGACCTTCTTTTTTAATGGGAGATAGAAAAGAGAATAGATTAGGTGAAAAAATAGGCGTTCTGACTTTTAGATTATTGTCACCTCTATTACTTGGACCACTTAAAAAAATGAGACCAATCAATTCAGAAAAAGTTGCAAAAGCTATGATAAAAATTGCAAACGAAAATTTAGAAAAAACCGTTTTTGAATCTGATGAAATAGTTGAATTAACTTCAGGCTATATTTAGTCTAATTACTGATTTTGCTGCATCAACAACTGCAATTTCAGATGCTATAAATTTCATTTGAAGAATGTCCTCTGCGTATGTTTGGTCTGTTTGCATTTTGAGACCTAGATCAGGGACCATATTTTTTGCACTTGTATCCACATAACTTAGAAGTTTAACCATGAAATTCGGCAATTCTCTTTTAGGAAGTTTTTTTGCATGACTTGGAATATTTTTGGCCATTATTTGTGATAATTCAAGAATACTTCTTACTTCAGATCCAACAATCAATCTTCTGCCACCAGCTCTATTATTAGTCAAAGATAGAACATGTGCTTTAGCAATATCTTTTACGTGAGAAATCATTACTGAAAATTTTGGCGCAGCTGGAAATTTTCCCTGAAGCAATTGTTTTACATACTCCATTGAAGTACAAGTTTTTTCATTTAAAAAATCTCCTAATACAAAGCCGGGATTGATACACGTAAGACTATTTTTAAGACCCTTACTTTCCATAAGATCCCACGCAGCTTTTTCAGCTCTAGTTTTTGATACAAAATAATCTGTAGTTTTATCCCAATCTAAATCAGTCCAATCATTTTCACCAAATGTATAAGGATTTGATCTATTTGGTTTTCTGAACATACATACTATGGAGGAAGTTTTAACAAAATGTTCCACTCCTGCATTAATTCCTGCATTCAAAACTCTTAAAGTTCCATCTTTTGCAGCTGGGGTAAGCGATTCCCTGTCATTCGAAACTTTTAGAGGAAAAGGAGAGGCTACATGAATGATATATTTACAGCCGTTTGCAGCTTCATTCCAGCCTTGATCTTTTAATAAATCTAACTCTACAAATGACAACTTCTCCGTTGAAACATTGTTTTCTTCTAATGTTTTTTTTGTTTGTTCAATTGAATTTGAATTCCTAACAGTGCCTAAAACTTCATATCCTGAATTTAATAATTCAATAGCAACATGTTTTGCAACAAACCCGCTTATACCAGTGAGTAATACTTTTCCAGGCATTAATTGTGTGAAAGATGTTTTTCAGCTTCTAAAGCTGCCATACATCCCATTCCTGCAGCAGTCACAGCTTGCCTAAATGTCTTGTCCTTTACATCTCCAGCAGCATAAACACCAGGTACATTGGTTTCGGTTGAGTCTGGTTTAGTTATTAAATAACCCTCGTTATCCATATCTAATTGTTTTTTAAATAAAGACGTTGCAGGGTCATGACCAATTGCAATAAACACTCCATCAAGTTTTATTTCCTCAACGTTGTTTGTTTTAACATTTTTAATTTTAATTCCTTTGACATTTTTAGGTTCATTGTCTCCGATTACGTCTTCAACAACTGAGTCCCAAATAATTTCTATTTTTTTATTTTCCATCAACTTTTTTTGAAGCATTTTTTCAGCTCTTAAGCTATCACGCCTATGGATCAATTTAACTTTTGATGCAAATTTTGTAAGGAACATTGCCTCTTCCACTGCTGCATTACCGCCACCAACAACTGCAACTTCTTTATCTTTAAAAAAGAAACCATCGCATGTTGCACATGCAGAGACACCATACCCTCTGAACTCCTGTTCTGATTTAATATTTAACCATCTTGCTTGAGCACCTGTTGAAATAATTATGCTATCTGCTGTATACTTTTGGCCACTATCACCAATTGCTTCAAAAGGTTGTGATTTCAAATTCACAGATGCAATATGATCTTCAATCATTTCTGTTCCAACTGCTTTAGCTTGATCTTTCATTTGATCCATTAACCAAGGACCTTGGATTACATCCGCAAATCCTGGATAATTCTCAACATCAGTTGTAGTTGTTAATTGTCCACCAGGCTCTGCTCCATAAACTAGAATAGGACTTAACATTGCACGAGCAGCATAAACTGCTGCAGTGTATCCAGCGGGACCGGATCCAATTATTAACACTTTTGTGTGTTTAGTTGGATTTTGACTCATATGAAAGCTATATAGTGATAAATGTCTAAATTAAAAGGTTTATTATTAACACAAGGTATGCACGGAATGATTAGTCAAGTAGAAGGTTTGGCTAAAGCCCTTGATATTGATTTCATGCACTGCAAGGTTGAAACAAGTAATATTTGGAAAATTATCCCACCAAGATTCTCTCCAATTTCACAAATAGTTTATAAAAAAATAGATCAAACAGATTTTGATTTAATAATTTCTTGTGGAAGAAAAAGTGTTATTCCTTCAATTCACTTAAAAAGTATTTCTAATAAAAAAATTTTCAATATTCATATTCAAGATCCAAAAGTTGACTTTAAGCATTTTGATTTTATTGTTGCGCCAGAACATGATGCAATAGAAGGAGATAATGTTATAAGTACAAAAGGAGCAATTCATTACTTAACAGAGGAAGAGATTTCAGAAAATAAAGAATATTTAAACTCTTTTATTAAAAAAGATAACAGAAAAGTATGGGCCTTAATTTTGGGAGGACCGACAAAATATTATGATTATTCAACAAAAAATATGAAACATATCTTTTCAATGTTTTATAAATTATTAAAAAAACATGATTTCCAACTTGTAGTTATTCCATCAATGAGAACACCACTTAATACAATTCATTATGCTAAGGAATTTTTTGGAGAAAATCATACAATAATAACGGATGTAGATAAAAAAGCATACTTATCTGCCCTTGCAATGTCAGAAAATATAATAGTTACATGTGATTCAAGTTCAATGATTTCAGAGGCTGCATTAACTGGAAAACCTATTTATGTTGCAAATATTCTTCCAAAAAAAAATGACAAAAGATTTCAAAGATTTCGAAACTTATTTAGAGAATTGAATATTACAAGAAACCTAGGCGAGGAAGTTGAAAATTGGAACTATGAAAAACTAGATGAAACGAATAGAGTTGCAAAACTTATAAAACAGAAAATACAATTTTAATGTCATTTTTAAATTCAATAAAAAATAATTCAACGAAACATAAAATACCCTTTGATCATTGGGAGTACAGTGATGCGCTAAGTGAAGGTTCAATTGAAGAAATAATCAAAGCAGATATTCCAGATTTAAGTGAACTTAATCTTTCATATGATGGAACAAGGGCAATTGATGGTGGTGGTGCAGAATTTAGAGAGGGGATTGCCTCAGGTGGTAAAGCAATAAAATTTAGATGTTTTGTATCTAAAGAGAATGCCTCACAGTTTCCACATCTAGTTAAATTTATTAATGAATTGCAATCTAAAGAGACACATAAAACAATTTCTGAAATGATTGGGAGGGACTTATCAAATTCATATGTAAGAGTTGAAGTTATTTGTGACAGAGAAGGATTTTGGTTAAAACCTCATTGTGATATTAAAGAAAAGTTAATGTCTGGATTGATATTCGTCAATAATACCAATGAGTCTGAGGATTTAGGTACAGATTTTTATAACGAAAAGTTAGAGAAAATTAAAACTTTACCTTACAGAAATAATTATGGGTATCTTTTTACGAGTGGGCCTAACACCTGGCATGGAATGGAAAAAAAGAAAATTCTAAAAGAGAGAAGATGTTTGCAAGTCAATTATGTGACTTTTGAAACGGATTGGAAAGTTAAATAATTTTATTTTTCCCAATCAAATCTTGGAAAAGAGTCAAAAACTTTAAAAATTCCCTCTGACCATTGATTACAAACCTTTGCATAATTTTCGTCTGTAACATTTAAACATTCAAGAGTAGACAGATTATTAGCGTCTTTTTTAAGAACCGCAAAATCAATCGGAGGCCCAACAGTAAGATCACTTTTTAAAGTAGAGTCCATTGAAATAAGAGCACAGCGAGATGCGTCACCAATTGAAACAGTTGGTTTTATAACTCTATCAAGAATTGGTTTACCATATTTTACCTCTCCAATTACAAGGTATGGTTTACTATCTGCTGGTCTTATATAATTACCTTGAGGA
>CACNRD010000011.1 GCA_902622795.1 uncultured Pelagibacteraceae bacterium
CATAATGTGCCACAGGCTCCATTTGACACAAATAACCAGATCCAGCATCAATAGTTTTTGAATGTTTTCTTTGATTTGTAAGTAATGTAACTGTTGCACCTCTCGCTGGAGCTCCAAATTTATTAAGAGGTTTAATTCTCAAATATTTGCTCTGTTTATCAACTTTTGCTTTATATAAAGTTAATGGCTGTTCTTTACTTTCACCACGAGAAACCAGAAGTTCTAAAATACCATCATCATCAATGTCAGCGACTGCAGCTCCAGTGCCAAACCCATCAGGTTCAAGACCTGTTTCTAGTATTATTTCTTCAAAAGCTCCATTCTCTTTTATCTTAAATAACTTGTTAGGCTCGGCTATGTTGTTCATGAACACTTCGTCATAGCCGTCATTATCAAAATCAGCAGATATAATGGTTCGAATTCTTGAAGGTTTATCAAATTTACTGTTACCTATATCTTTAAATTGGTTATCTTTTAAGGCGTAAGCTCTGTGATAGCCTTGCCAGTTTCCACTTATTATATCTAATCTTCCTCGGTAAAGTATGTCTGATAATGCAGTTCCTCTTCCATTCTGGATCACATCATCTACTCGATAATCAAAAGCTACATCTTCAAAAATCCCATTATTATTTTTCAAAAGAAAATTTGCACCTCTTTCATTTGCCGCAAAAATATCAGATCTATCTGTTAAAATATGCCCTGAAACAACTGCCCTTCCACCTGTAACCTTATCTAAATTTAAACTAACTGATTTATCCTTAATCTTTTTATCTTCAATCTCATAAAACCTCGTCGGTCCGCCATAATTTGATACGTAGAGACCATATTTACCATTACCTTTTCTATCAACACAAGCGACAGATCTACCTGCTGTTAAATTTAAATCCTCTTTATTTTTTTCAATTTCAAACATATCTAGAAACTTATTTCCTTCTAAATCTATAAGTCTGTCTGAATATTTTTTTGTTCCACTATATGTATCTGTATTAAGAAAATATATTTCTTCATAACCATCTCTATCAACATCACATGCTGCAACACCAATAGTTTTTTAAGTATGTTATAGACAAAGAAATTACTTATAAAGATTTTACAGAATTTAATAAATTATATTGTGCAGTTTCTGGATCATTAATTGACCCAAATAGCGAACCAGACTTTCTATATGCTAAAGAGAGTAAAACGGGCGAAAAAATTTGTGGTGACTATTACAAGTGCTGCATTCCTTGTTCGTGTGATATTATGAAATATTCTGAAGTTGAAAAGATGACTCACAAATTTTTGGACGGTTTAAAAGATTTCTATGTATTCACTATCAGAAATCCTTGCAAGAAGAAAGATTTTCCCGACCGGGTAAATAAAGATTACTTTTGTGATGGAGAAAAAATCAATAATAACCAAGTCTATAATCTTAATGATCGAGTAGTAATAGGTTTATTACATGAAGGAAGAAGCTGTAAAAAAGAAGAGATAGATTTTGTTAAAAGTCACCAAGTAACAGGAAGGTTTTGTGAATTACGAAATAATACTCCTTTAGAAAATTTAAAAACTGGAATGGGCGATATATTTATAAAGCTTGCTAGATAGTATTATTTAATTTGTTCAGAGATCTTTTCTAAGCTAATTTTATAAATTTTAAAAAAATTTTTTTAATTTTTTTTCTAAAAATTGACTATACACAAGTTCTCCAAATTCATTAAAGTGACCCTCTGGATGATAAAGGTTACTTCTAACAATTTTATTATCTTTAACATATTTTGGAAAATCTAAGACTTTAATTGATTGATGTTTTTTATAAAATTTAATCATATTATTCGAAATACCTATTCTAAAATTGTCATCGTGAGGAAAAAATGACAAGATTAGTTTATAGTTATTTTTTTGAGCGTGCTTTGACCAGTCAAGTATAGCTTTTCTATTATTGGAAGAAATCTTGGAGTTTGCATAATCTTCTTCTTTATAATTTAATTGATTATATTTAACTAATTTTCTATAACATTTTTCATTTGAGTTAGTCGTAATAATTTTAGAATGTCTTATTTTCTCAGTTAATTTGGCTATTATTGTTGCAGAAAAAGAGTATTCACGCAAAAAATTTCTTAAGCTAAATTTTCTATTTTTCAAATCATAATATTCTTTTAATAATTTTTCTTTTGGCAATCTTTTCCAAGTATATGAATTTTTTTTATGACATATTTCAATGTTTTCAACATGATATCCATCAATTACAGTTGAGTGAGGAAAAAAATAATCATTTTTAATATCATTTGCCACAATTGTAACTAAAACTATTTTTGGTTGTATTTCATATTTTTCAAATAATCTTTTAAATTTTAAAAATTGGTGTCTTTGTCCTGTATGTGTTACTCCACATTTTAATACTGGATATTCAAATTTTTTTTCTAAAATTGTTCCAAATTTTTTTTCGTGTTTAACATAACCCCAAGTAACACTGTCACCCGCAAGATAGATGACATTTTCATGATTTAAATCTTCTTTTTTCCATTCACGATCATAGCACCCATAGCTATTGCCCCATACGTCATAAGAGCCATAACTTATGGGATTTCTGCTTGTTGAAGTTTTAAAATTTTCGTTAATATCAAATCCTAACTCTGTATCACTTTTGAAATGAAATCTAGGATAACCTCTACTTAATTCATAATAATCGACAGCATAATTAACAAAATATTTTCTAATCTTTTCTGAAAAAGACGTATATGCAATAATATCGATTATAAGGAATGTTATAATAGCAAGGAAGATTTGAAGTATTATTTTATTAATATTCATTTTTTCTAGCTTATATTAAAGATATCAACTAACTAAATGAATATAATTGTTTTTCAACACATTAAAATTGAAGATCCTGGTTATATCAAAGATTTAATGTTAGCAGATGGATTTAATCTAACCACCATTGAGTTAGATGAAGGTGAAAAAATACCTGAAAATTTAAGTAAATTTGATGGAATGTTTTGTATGGGAGGTCCAATGGATACTTTTATGGAAAAGCAGTATCCATGGTTAGTAGAGGAAAAGAAAAAAATTAAAGAGTTTGTTGTAGATTTAAAAAAACCTTATTTAGGATTTTGTTTAGGCTGTCAGTTATTAGGAGAAGTATTAGGGGGACAAGTAGTTAAATCAAATCCTGCTGAGATTGGAATGATGGATATCAACTTTACAAAAGAAAAGGAAGTTGACAATTTATTCTCAAAATTTCCAAACCAGATCAAAAGTCTTCAATGGCACTCTTATGAGGTGCAGGGCATTCAAAATCATAAAGATGTGACTTTGTTAGCTTCGTCACCAGTTACAAAATTTCAAATTTTTAAATACCAAAACCACGCCTATGGAATTCAATTTCATATAGAAATAAAAAATACCACAGTCAATGAATGGGGATGTGTCCCAGAATATAAAAAAGCTTTGGAGGATCAGCTTGGTAATGGTGCGTTAGAAAAATTTGATCAATCTGCAAAGGATAACATGAAAGATATGAATAAATATTCTACAATCCTTTATAATAATTTTAAAAAACTTTTATGAACAATAAAATATTTGAATGGGCTGGAGTTATAACTGCAATATTATATTCTTTGTTTGTAGCTTTAAATATAGGAATTGAATTTCTCGGTTTTTGTTTATTACTTTTTTCAGCAATTTTAATCGGAATATGGGCTTATAGGGGTGGTCATAAGGGAATTTTATTTTTACAATTTTTTTATGCAACAGCCGGTATTATTGGGATGGTACGTTGGTTTTAATTAAAGCTTGATATTATTTTTGGAATATAATTTTTAAAATTAAAAAAACCTTTGTTACAATATTGCCAAGAAAAACTATCAATATTTCTGTATAAAAAATTTAACTTAATATTATTTAAATTTAAGTAATTTAAGTTTTCACCAACAGTTGGATATAATCCACAGCAATTTTCAATATTTTTAATTTCACTAATATCAATAACCTCACATTCGATAGAATTATCTTTTAATCTTTGTTGTTGGTCATTTATTAAAAGAGACTTAAATTTCACTACCTTTTCACTAAGCTTGATAGATCTATCTTCATTTTTAATAGAAATTATATAAATTTTTTTAAAGTTATTTTCTTTAAAGTCAGTGATTTCAAATGAGAGATTGTTATCAAAAATTAAAAGATTTTTTTCCTCAATATTCTGAGGGTTACTGAAATCTTGTTTAATAATTGAATATGATTTTTCTGAAATTTTTGGAGCAGCGTTCTCATTTAATTTTATGTTTTGAAACCTGTTATTGGTAAATTTTTTTATATTCCATTCACTTGCCAGGTAATGCTTACCCTGTGTTTGAATTCCAGCTACCCATCTCCAACCAAGGGTGTTAGATGCAGCGTCTCCATCATACAGATGTTGCATGAAAAATTCAGCACCAAGTTGCCATGGTAATTCTAGAGTGAAAATCCAAATGCTCGCAAACCACATTCTGGTATGGTTATGAAGATAGTTGTTTTCTTTAAGTTCATTTACCCAGTAATTAAAGCATTCAATATTTGTTTTCCCTTCGATTGCATTTAAATATTCTTTGCTATCTTTGAAATCTTCTCTTCTTTTTTTTAGCTCTATTAAATAATCATTCCATACATTTGGTCTAAGTTCTAACCAGCCTTTCCAATAGGTACGCCAAAGAACTTCTTGGATAAACTTTTCATTTTTAGCGAAAGAAAATTTATGTAGAGATTTTTTTATTATTTCTTTTTCACTAACTATTCCGTGTGTAATGTAAGGTGATAAGCACGAGACATTAGATCGACCCTCTGGACCAAGATCAAAATTTCTTAATTTAGAGTAATCTGTTAAATTATTTTCAATAAAATGATTTAGTTTTTCAATGGCTTTCGCCCTCGAAGCTTCAAATTTCATGCTAAAACTACCTAGATTTTTTTTTCTTTAGACCTAGTTTGTCACTATGTCTTAATCTTAGAACAACAATTGCTCCAGCGATCAACAGAATAGCAACTGCCTCATAAACAAGAGCTGTAGGATCCATTTCTTTTCCCTGAAGAATAATAAATCGAGCAAGAGCTGTTATTGCAATAAGAAGTGGTAACGTAATGCTTATAGATTGCTGATTCCAAAATACTCTTACCATTGCAAGTACTTCTAAATATAGAAACATTAAAAGCAAATCAGCTAAAGTAACTGACTGATTTAAAAACATATTTGAAATCTCAATACCAACAGCAATAACAGTACTGATCAAAATAATACACATTAACCCCAGTTGTAAATTTTTTGCTATCTTATCCATTATTTATCTTTACTAAATGGTAGCCATTTTTCAAATACTGATTTTGAAGAACCATCATATGGAATTGAGTAAGAATATGGGTTTGGACTAGTTAGAACTTCAATTCCTTTTGAAAAGACAAATATAAAAACAATAACAAAAACAATTACCATTATCTTAAAGGGATCAAAATTTTTTGTCTTAAAAACGCTAGCGGAACTTTCCTCAGCTCTGTGAAAATGTTTAAATGTCATATAGACTGCAAAAATCAAACCAATATGAGCTATAAAAAGACCTGCCCAACCAAATGCAAAAGTTGTATATGAAAAAACATATAAACTAAAAACTGTGGTCCAAATAAAACTTAAAACTAAAAGAATTTGTAATCTCACTGTTTTAGGAAGAGCCCTCAAATCATTTTTGCTATCATCAAATAAAATATTTGCTGCTTCTATCATCCAATTTTTTAATGATTCCATAAATCTAAGATATAGTTTTAAACAAATTTGACAAACGATAAATTGACCTAAGATTTATTAAGAACGTAGTTTTTTCTTATGAAAATTAATAAATCTTTCAACATTTGTTTTATTAAAGGTTTTATTTTCTTCAAAAGAAACTTTTTTCATAGAGTAGGCTGCACTCTTGGTTTGTCTAGAAATTATTGTAATATTTCCTTTGTAAAGTTTAAGTTTAACTGAACCATTAACCTTATTTTTATTTAGATCCACAATTTTTTGAAGTTTAAATCTTTCTTTTGAATACCAATAGCCATTGTAAATAAGTTCTGCATATCTTGGCATAATTTGATCTTTTTTATGCATTGTATCTTTATCAAGAGTTACAGACTCCATTGCACGATGAGCATGCATTAACAAAGTACCTCCAGGAGTTTCGTATACACCTCTAGACTTTATTCCAATAAATCTATTCTCAACTAAATCAACTCTCCCAATCCCATTCTTACCTGCAAGTTGATTTAATTTTTCTAATAATTTTGCTGGAGAAAGTTTTTTTCCATTGATGCCAAACGGATCTCCATTTATGAAATTGATAATAACAAAAGTTGCTTTATTTGGTGCTTTTTCTGGCGAAACTGATCTTTGAAAAATAAATTCTGGGGCAAAATTTTTGGGATTTTCCAAAAGCTTACCTTCAGTAGAAGTGTGAAATAAATTATCGTCCACTGAAAAAGGAGATGCGCCTTTTTTATCCTTTGGAATAGCAATTCTATGTTTTTTTGCATAATTAATTAGATCAGTTCTTGATTTTAATTTCCAAATTCTCCAAGGGGCAATGATTTTTATTTTGGGGCCAAAGTAATGATAGCCTAGTTCAAATCTTACTTGATCGTTCCCTTTACCAGTCGCGCCGTGAGAAACTGCAAATGCTTTAAATTTTTTAGCAACTCTAATCTGATCTTTAGCTATGAGTGGTCTTGCTATGGATGTACCCAACAAGTAGACACCTTCATAAATAGCATGACCTCTGATCATTGGATAAACATAATCTTTTACAAAGATATCTTTTAAATCTTTAATAATTATTTTAGTAACACCAAATTTTTTTGCATTAGAGATAATTTTTTTTCTATCAATCTCTTGCCCTACATCTGCAGTGTAACAAATTACTTCTGCATCATAATTTTCTTGAAGCCATTTTAAAATTATAGAGGTATCAAGCCCTCCAGAGTATGCTAGAACAATTTTTTTTTTTGATTTCATTAAACTAACTGCAAGCTTTTCGAGATGCGTTATAAGCTTTAGTAAATCCTAGCAAAGAATAGTGATCAATTGTTTGAGAACCCTTTTGATTGTATCCCGTAATCATTATTCGAGAACCTTTTCTCATTTGCTTAATCATTTTTAGTTCAATCTTATTGTCAGCAATCCAAGCAAAGCCTTGTTCTTTAATATCAAATTTAAACTTATTTTTTCCTGAGGCAGCTGTAACAGAGTTACTTTTGTTAAATTCATAGCCTGGAGTGACACTCACTTCATTAGTAACGCTTTCGTTTGGTCTAAAGGCTACAAATAATTTTGCATCTCTCTTGTTTGTTTTCGGAGCTTGCAAGATAGGTGAGGATTGTGCAAAACAAACTTTTCCACTTGCTTCAGAAACCACCATTGCTTCCCAGTCTTTATATTTGCCAATTTTTTTTACTTCTTGAGCTTGAAGCTGGCTAAAGCAAGTTAAAACCAAAATACTACAAAACGATATAATTATTTTAATTAAGGACATGGATTAGGGTAAATTTTTTGAACATTGTTAATTTCTTTAATGACATCTTTTGATAAGTTAACGTTTACACTTTCTATATTTGTTTTCAACTGCTCCATTGTTGTTGCACCAATAATCACACTAGTCACAAAGTCCTGAATTTCACAAAATTTGATAGACATTTGACTCATATCAAGATTGTGTTTCTTACTTATATTGTAATAAAGCTCAACTGCTTCCTCAGTATTTGGCTTTCTATATCTTGTCCAAAAATCCCAATCTCTCTCCATTCTTGATCCCTTTGGAAATTTTTTATTTCTATATTTTCCACTCAAATAACCACTTGCAAGCGGAGAATATGACAAGCATCCAATTTCCTCTCTTATTGATACTTCTGCTAATCCAACCTCATAAGATCTATTTAACAAACTATATGGGTTCTGGATTGACATCATTCGGGGCAAATTTTTGTCCTTTGAGAGTTTAAGAAAGCTCATTGTTCCCCAAGGTGTTTCATTCGATAAACCAATGTATCTAATTTTACCTTGATCTATATACTTATTTAATTCCTCCAACACATCTTCAAATTGGCTCCAATCATTTTCTTGATGAACATAACCTAATCTTCCAAAGTTATTTACTTTTCTTTCTGGCCAATGAAGCTGATATAAATCAATATAATCAGTTTTTAATCTTTTTAGACTATTATTTAAAGCGCTCTCTAAGTTAGGACCTACAAAACTATTTTCTCCATTTCTTAAATAATCCCTATTAGGTCCTGCAACTTTAGTTGCAAGAATTACCTTGTCTCTTTTTTTAGTTTTATCAAACCAGTTTCCAATTATTTCCTCCGTATCACCGTAAGTTTCTTTTCTAGGAGGTACGGCATATAATTCTGCTGTATCCCAAAAATTTACTCCCTGATCCAAAGCAAAATCCATTTGTTCAAATGCTTCATTTTGGGTGTTTTGTTCTCCCCAAGTCATAGTGCCGAGACAAATTGTGCTTACTTTTATGTCCGTGTTTCCTAGATTTTTGTAATTCATTTGAAAACTATGTAATATTTTTAATCTTTTAAGGTATCTTGAATAATTAGTAAAAGGCTATTATATAACTTCCTATGGAATTTGATAAAAACGGAATTTTAAATAGAGCAAAAGCAGCTCAACAATCAACTGTTGTAATGGATGAAGGCTTAAGAGCCTACATGCTAAAAGTTTATAACTACATGGCAACAGGAATTTTATTAACTGGAATAGTTGCACTATTAACATTTAAAATGTCAGTCGTTACTAATGATGCTGGATCTATTGTTGGTCTAACCCAAATGGGTAATGCAATTTATATGTCAGGTTTAAAATGGCTTGTAATGCTTGCACCTTTAGGAATTGTTTTTTATATGAGTTTTGGGATTAATAAAATGAGTGCATCAAAAGCTCAGACAACTTTTTGGGTTTTTGCAGGGTTGATGGGCTTATCCTTATCTTCAATTTTATTAGTTTACACAGGAATGAGTGTTACAAGAGTTTTCTTTATTTGTTCAGCAACTTTTGGGGCAATGAGTATTTATGGTTACACCACAAAAAGAGATTTAACAAAATTAGGCTCTTTCTTAATGATGGGTTTGATCGGAATAATTATAGCTTCAATAGTTAATATATTTATGAAATCATCAATGATGTATTTTGTAATTTCAATATTAGGAGTTTTAATTTTTGTTGGTCTTACAGCTTACGATACTCAAAAAATTAAAAATATGTATGCAGCTAGCGACACGGGTGAAATCATAGGCAAAAAAGCAGTGATGGGTGCTCTTACTCTTTATCTAGACTTCATAAATCTATTTATAATGTTGCTAAGACTTTTTGGCCAAAGACGTTAATTTTACTAGAGCCTTTTCCAATTTGTATTTTTTAATAATAATTTAAGTTCAAAAGAATTTTTTAAAATTTTACCATTTGTATCCGTAATTAAATATTTAAGATTTTTATTTTTTGGCCTAAAATTTTTACAAATTTTATATATAGCATTTTCAGCTGCGTTTCTAAAAACACTAAAACTCACTTGTTTGCTAGAAATATTTAATCCATAATCTTTCCAAGATCCTTCAGACACCATCTTCGCATATAGATCCAAAATTATTTTAAGTTCATCTTTTTCAAAGAACTGCTTTTGCTCTATTTTATTTTGAGGGTTGTTAATTATTAATTTTAGATTACTGCGCATCAATTTTATGTTTATTAATAAGTGGTATTTGAAATGCTGTAAAAATTACTGTTATTGGCAACATTCCCCATACTTTAAAGTTAACCCAGAATTCCTCAGTTTGTGTCCTCCAGACAAATTCATTAAGTATGGCGAGCCCAAGAAAAAAGAACATCCACCTTTTATTTAATATCTCCCATCCTATGTCAGATAACGGTATGGATTTTCCCATAATTTTTTTTAAAATAGGTTCTCTTGTAAAATATTTTCCAAAAAATAAAGCTAAGGCAAATAAAATATTAATTATAGTTGGTTTTACATAAATAAATATTGGATCATTAAAATAAATAGTTAGTCCACCAAAAAATGTAATTAATATTCCACTTACTAATGGCATTGGGGGTATTTTTTTTTCAAAGAACCAGACAACGGCCAAAGCAATTAAAGTTGCAACTATTAGTGGAGGAATTGCAACTGATAAATTTTTATCATTATTATAATAAAAGAAAAAAAATATTGCTAATGGCCCGAAATCGGTAATAAATTTTAAAAAGGATTTATTCACTAAAAAGATATTAACATATTTGCCACATCACAAAACATTAATCTTTTTTGCATTGATTTTTATATTTAAATACCCATACTAAACTCAATGCCAATTCAAAAAGCTAAATTTTCAATCGGTGACATTGTTAAACATAAACACTTTGAATTTAGAGGTGTCATTTATGATGTTGATTTTGAATTTAACAATTCTGAGGAATGGTATCAATCGATCCCAAAAAATGTAAGACCAAGAAAAGATCAGCCATTTTATCACTTACTCGCTGAAAATGACGAAATTACTTATGAGGCATATGTTTCAGAGCAAAACTTGCTTATGGACGACTCTGATGAGCCAATAAAACACCCTTTAATTGAAGAAATTTTTTCAGGAAAAAAGGGCTCAAGCTACTTTAAGCTTTCAAATTAAGCATATCAATATTCCAACACATTTAGTTCAAATCTAGGCCATAAATAATCATTATATATAACTTATATTCTGATCAAGGATGTTAAACGTTATATTTAGTCTTATTGTCTCCCCCTCTGCATTCTTGATCAGATAACTTTTTCATAATAGAAATTCCAAAATTAATTATTAAATAATAGTTATGTTTAAGATCTTTGAACCAAATAAAATTTTTCAAATAACTTCTAAAGCACCAAAGTATATTTTATTTTTATTTGTTATTGTTTTGACGGTTGGTTTAACAGAGGCATTAATTCTGTCTCCAGAGGATTATAAACAAAGCGACGCGGTAAGAATTATGTATGTTCATGTTCCATCAGCATGGATTTCACTTGGAATTTTTTCGTCGATTACTTTGCTATCGATAAGCGGTTTTATTTTTAAAAATAAAAATTTTTTTTTAATAGCAAAAAGCTTAGCACCATCTGGATTTGTTTTTAATATAATTGCTTTAGTTACAGGTGCAATTTGGGGTAAACCTACATGGGGAACTTGGTGGGCATGGGATGCTCGGATTACATCAATGTTAATTTTAGCATTATTTTTTGCTATGTATTTAATAGCCTGGAGAATTTATGAGAAAGAAGAAAAAGTTTTTAAGATTACTACCTTTATAACTGTTGCCGGTATTATAAATGTTCCAATTACTAAATACTCGGTTGATTGGTGGAATACACTTCACCAGCCAGCATCAATTAATATTTTAACAAAAAGTTCAATACATTCTTCAATGCTTTTCCCTCTATTATTAATGACTGCGGCATTTGCTCTATTTTCGTTGTTAATTTTCTTAATGAAATATAATACAGAACTGATAAAAATTAAAAATAAAGGTTTAGATAGATTATGATTAATGAATTACTTTTTATGAATGGATATGCAGTGTACGTAATGTCTGCTTTTGGCTTTACTCTTTTAAGTTTTTTAGGCTTGTATATGATTACGAAGCTACAATTTGTTAAAGAGCAAAGTAAATTTGTTACTAAATTTGGGTCTTTAAATCCTGAGAAAGCTAATTCTGCAAAAACACAAAGAATCAATAAAGAAATTTTAGCTAACGCCACAAACAACTAACTTTTGAACCATGTATGGTCGCAAAGTTAAATTAAGATTTTTGTTTATAACATTAATTTTAGTTACATTAATTTTAACAGTTTTTTTAATTCTAAAATCTTTAGAGGAAAATGTTGTTTACTTTCAATCACCAACTGAAATTAAAACATTATCAGAATTAGAGACAAATAAAATTAGAGTTGGAGGAATGGTTAAAAAAAATTCAATTAATGTAAACTCGAATGTAGTTAACTTCGTTATTACAGATTTTAAAAATGAAATAAATGTAAGTTATTCCGGTGCTGTTCCTAATCTTTTTGCTGAGGAAAAAGGGGTAGTCGCAGAAGGGTTCTTAAAAGATAGAAATTTTTTTTCTGCCACTAAAATTTTAGCTAAGCATGATGAAAATTACATGCCACCAGAAGTAAAAGAAGCTTTGGAGGAGAAATAAATTGATTTACAGTGTTGTTGGTCATTACTCACTTATCCTAGGCTTATGTGTTGGCTTAATTTTAATTTTTTTTTCAATTCAAAATTTTAAAAACTCAAATCAATTAGACACTAAAATTTTATCGTTTTCTTTTTTACAATTATTTTTTGTTTTAATAAGTTTTTTAGCTTTAATTATTTCTTTTGTTATATCAGATTTTAGTAACGAAACTGTATTTAACAATTCACATACGACTAAACCACTTTTTTATAAAATTAGTGGAACTTGGGGAAACCATGAGGGTAGTTTGTTGCTATGGTTATTAGTTTTAACATTATTTATATTTATATTTTTATTAAGAACTAAAAATCAACCAATTAAGTATAAAATTTTAACACTAGGTTTTCAGCAAGTAATCATAATTGGTTTTTTTCTATTTCTCATACAAACCTCAAACCCTTTTAATTATTTATTTCCAGTTCCAGATGAAGGCTTAGGATTAAATCCAATACTGCAGGATCCCGCATTAGCAATTCATCCACCAATTTTATATTTGGGGTATGTTGGCTCCTCTATTATTTTTTCATCTGCTTTAGCAGCAACTACTTTAAAAATGGTTTCAACAAGCTGGGCTATTCATATTAAAAAATGGGTTTTAATCTCCTGGATTTTTTTAACATTAGGTATTTTGCTTGGATCAATTTGGGCTTACTATGAATTAGGTTGGGGAGGATTTTGGTTTTGGGATCCAGTAGAAAATGTTTCCTTAATGCCTTGGTTAGCTTTGACAACTCTTTTACACTGCATTTTAGTACTAGAAAGAAAAGAAATCCTAACTTCTTGGGTGATCATATTATCCATTGCAACTTTCACTTTAAGCATGTGTGGAACTTTTTTAGTAAGATCTGGGATTCTAAATTCTGTTCATACATTTGCCAATGATCCAGAGAGGGGTTTATTTATTCTAATATTTTTATTTGCTTTAATTTTTTTGTCTTTATTTATTTTTTTCTTTTTTCATCAAACCAGCAAGAATAATTCGTCTAATTTTTTTTGGTTAAGTAAAGAAACTTCAATTTTAGTAAATAACTGGTTTATGATGTACTTTCTATCAGTTGTATTAATTGGTACAGTTTATCCTATATTTTTAGACGTAATATCCTCTCAGAAAATATCTGTCGGACCACCATTTTATCACAAATTGATTGCTCCGTTTTTAATTCCTTTTTTATTTGCGATGGCAATTGGGCCAAGATTAAAATGGATAAGATCTGATTTAAAAGATAAAATCTATTTAATTTTTTTATTAATTATCTGTATTTTAATATCTTTTTTTATCGTCAAAAATTTTAATACAAATATTCTTATTAATACTATCCTAATCTCCAGTGCTCTTTATTTATTTTTTATTACATTAAGAGATTTTTTTAGTAAGAAATATAAAAATTTTGCTCAAAACACTGCTCATTTTGGATTTAGTTTATTGATTTTAAGTATTCTATTTAACAATTTATTTTCAAGTGAAATAATAACTAATTTAAAAGTAGGTGAAACTTATGATAATTCGAAAACAAAAATAGTTTTTGAAAGTATCAATCAAAACAAAGAGAAAAATTATAAATCTATAATTGCTAATTTTAATATTACTAATTCCGAAGGCATAAACAATAAATTATCACCTGAATTAAGAATATATAATCAGCCCAAAATCACAACTAGTGAGGCAGATATTAAAACTACATTAATGAAGGACAAATTTATTGTAATTAATCTTGTCCAAAATCAGGATTATTTTAATGTAAGATATCAAGTTAAGCCTTTTATGTTGTGGATATGGTTATCAGTTATCATGATAAGCTTAGGTGGTCTAGTTAGTATTTTACAAAAAAGAATATGAAAAAAAAATTAATTCCGTATTCAATAATATTAATATTTTTAATTATTTTTGCTGTTTTTTACAAAAGTTTAAAAGATACAAATATTTATACACCACAGACGAAGATCAATAATGATATCCCAATTTTCTCAGCTAATCTTCTGCTTTTAAATGAGAATTCAGCGTCAATTGAAATTTTTGAATTAGATAAATTCTATTTATTAAACATTTGGGCTTCTTGGTGTGTTCCATGTAGAGATGAACACCCAATATTAATGAAATTAAGTAAAAATAATAAATTAACTATTATTGGCATGAATTATAAAGATAATAAAAAAAATGCTAAAAGTTTTTTAGATGAATTAGGAAATCCTTATGAAAAAATTATTGTAGATAAAAATGGGACAAATTCAATCGAATGGGGAGCTTTTGGTGTACCTGAAACTTTTATAATTTATAATAACAAAATAATTAAAAAATATATTGGACCACTTAATCAGGAGCTGCTGATGGAAGTACAAAAAATAATAAAATGAAAAAATTTAAAGCTTTTATAATTATTTTTTTCTTACTGTTTTGTAACAATCTTTATGCAAACGAAAATAGTCAAAGAAATGAAATCACTAAAAATCTCAGATGCTTAATATGTCAAGGACAATCTGTTTATGACTCAGATTCTGATTTTGCAAATAGTATGAAAATTTTAGTAGATAAAAAATTAGATCAAGGTTTATCAGAGAAAGAAATATATATTTATTTTAAGGAAAAATATGGTGATTGGATTTTGTATGATCCAGGGCTTAATAAAAATACCTATTTACTATGGTTATTACCAATATTGATATTTGTATTTGGAGGTGCAATAATTGCTAAAAGTTTTATACTCAAAAAATAACTATTAATTATCTATGAAATTAAAAATTTTTCTAACATCATTACTCTTAGTTTTTTTTACTCTTTCAGTGAATTCGCAAGAATTAAAAATAAAAAATCAAAATACAGAATTTAATGTTTACACGGGAATGTTTGATTTTAGTGACGATGGTAAAAAATCGACATTATTAGGTTTCCAACATCAAAATGAGAATTTGAATAAGGATACCTTTCTAGGAAATCTATCACCAATCACTGGAGCTTTAATTACAGCAGATGCTGCAGGTTATTTGTATACTGGTGTTCAAGCTCAATATAAGCTTGGTGCTTTAAATTTTACTCCAAGTTTTACTCCAGGTTTATATTTTGAAGGAGATGGTAAAGATCTGGGACATTTGATTGAATTTAAAAGTGAATTACAATTTTCACTAGATTTGTCTAATACGAGTGAGCTAGGTTTTTCTTATAACCATATATCTAATGCTAGTTTAGGGGATAAAAATCCTGGGGCAAATAGTTATATGTTTAATTTCTTAAAAAACTTCTAATAAAACTTATGAATTTAAAAGATTGTCATAATTTTGCTGATTTCAGAAAATTGGCACAAAAAAAGTTACCTTCTCCAATTTTTCATTACATCGATGGTGCAGCAGATGATGAAGTTACATATGCAAGAAATACAAGTGCATTTGATGATGTTGATTTAGTGCCAAATGTTTTAAGAGGTGTAGAGAATGTTGACTTATCGACAACAATATTTGGAAAGAAATTAGATTTACCCTTTTATTTATCACCTACTGCTTTACAGAGATTATTTCATTATGATGGTGAAAGAGCTGTAGGTAAAGCTGCCAAGAAATATAATACCATGTTTGGGGTATCGGCATTAGCAACAGTAAGTGTAGAGGAAATCTCTTCACTTGTTGATACACCAAAAATGTTTCAGTTTTATTTTCATAAAGATAGGGGACTTAATGATTCATGTCTTGAAAGAGCAAAAGCTGCAAAATTTGATGTCATGGCTCTAACAGTTGATACAATAACAGGAGGAAATAGAGAAAGAGATTTGAGAACTGGGTTTACGTCACCGCCTAAGCTAACACTTTCAAGTTTATTTAGTTTTGCCACAAAGCCAATGTGGGGAATAAATTATTTAACAAAAGGTAAGTTTGAATTACCTCATCTTCAAGATTTCGTAAAAGAAGGTACGAGCACCAACTCTTCAATTGGAAATTATTTTTCTACAATGCTTGATCAGTCAATGAACTGGAAAGATGCTGAACAACTTTGCTCTAAATGGGGGGGTCATTTTGCTTTAAAAGGAGTGATGAGTGTTGAGGATGCTAAAAGGGCAGTAGATATTGGATGTACAGGAATTATGGTTTCAAACCATGGTGGAAGACAATTAGATGGTTCTAGATCTCCTTTTGACCAGCTTGCTGAAATTGTTGATGCTGTTGGTGACAAGTTGGATGTAATCTGTGAGGGTGGAATTCACAGAGGAACTCATATGCTTAAGGCGTTATCGTTAGGTGCAAAGGCATGTTCTGGTGGCAGATTGTATTTATATGCTTTAGCGGCAGCTGGACAAGCAGGTGTTGAAAGAGCTTTAGAGAAATATAAGTCTGAATTAGTAAGAGATATGAAGTTAATGGGATGTACTAAAATTAGCGATTTAAATAGAAGTAACTTAAGATTTAGAACATAGTAATCATGAATATAAATGATTGTTACAATTTTGATGATTTTAGAAAATTAGCAAAAAAAAAATTACCTGCTCCTATCTTTCATTATATTGATGGAGGTTCAGATGATGAGGTCACTTTAAACAGAAATACAAACGCCTTCAATGATTGTGATCTTGTTCCAAATATATTAGCAAGTGTTGGAGAACCAGATTTATCTACAACAGTATTTGGTAGAAAAATTGATATGCCTCTTTTCTTGTCGCCAACAGCAATGCAGAGCTTGTATACACCTGAAGGAGACAAAGCTTCAGCAAGAGCTGCTGAAAAATTTGGAACGATGTATAGCATGTCTACAATGGCATCGTTTTCAATTGAAGAGATAGCAAATATCTCAAGTGGTCCAAAACTTTTTCAATTATATGTTCATAAAGATCAATCTATTACTGATGACTTGATTGATAGATGTAGAAGAGCTAATTTTGATGGACTTTGTTTGACTGTGGATACTCTTGTTGCTGGAAATAGGGAAAGAGATCATAGAACTGGGTTTACCACACCCCCTAAATTAACCTTGGAAAGCTTATTAAGTTTTGCGATGCGTCCGGAATGGGTTTTTAAATATTTAACAAATAAAAAATTTGAGTTAGCTAACATTAAACACAAAACTGACAAAGGAACAAACATTGCTAAGTCTGTCATAGATTATATCAATGAACAATACGATCCCAAAATGAATTGGAAAGATGCTGAATACTGTATCAAAAGATGGAATGGTCCTTTTGCATTAAAAGGTGTGATGTCGGTTGATGATGCAAAAAGAGCAATCGATATTGGCTGCACTGCAATAATGATTTCTAATCATGGAGGAAGACAACTTGATGGTTCGCGTTCACCCTTTGATCAAGTTAAAGCTATAAGAGATGCAGTTGGTGATAAACTAGAAATTGTTCTTGATGGTGGTATCAGAAGAGGCACGCATGTTCTTAAGGCTTTAGCAGCGGGAGCAACTGCTTGCAGTTTTGGAAAAGCATTTCTTTTTAGTCTAGGAGCTGGAGGTCAAAAAGGAGTTGAAAGATTATTAGACAATATGCAAAAAGAAATTAGAAGAAATATGATTTTGATGGGATGTAAAAAAATTGAAGACTTGGATGCGTCAAAAATAATCTACCGTAATTAATCAATAAGTAATTGTCAGGATTATTGTAAAAACCTAAAACAGTTTACATAAAAATCATGAATAGACATTAGCCTAGTTTTCGTCTAGGTTTTCATTTTTAAAATTATGAAACTTGCAAAAAATTTAAATAATTTGGGAACAGAATCAGCTTTTAGTGTTTTAGCAGAAGCAAAAGCATTAGAGGCAAAAGGTCATCCAATGATTCATCTAGGATTAGGTCAGCCAGATTTTAAGACACCCAAGCACGTAGTCGAAGCTGCAAAAAAAGCTTTAGATGATGGACACCATGGATATGTAATGTCCAACGGAATTCCAGAATGTAGAGAAGCTGTAACAAGATGGATTAAAAAACAGTATAACACGAATATTGATGCTGAAAGAATTTTAATTATGCCTGGTGGAAAGCCTACAATGAGTTATGCCATCCAATGTTTTGGTGAACCAGGAGCAGAAATAATTCATCCTACGCCAGCATTTCCGATTTATGAATCAATGATAAATTATACCGGTTCGACACCTGTACCATATGATCTTACTGAAGATAAAGATCTTAAATTTGATCCAGATAAAATTTTATCTCTAATTACTGATAAGACTAGATTGTTAATTTTAATTAATCCAAATAACCCAACAGGTAGCTTTGTTGAAAAACCCGTAATAGATTATTTTGCTAAAGAATTAGAAAAACATCCACACGTTACTATCTTAAGTGATGAAATTTATAGTAGACAAATTTTTGACTACAAAGAAATGCCATCATTTTTTCATTATGAAGCATTAAAGGATAGGCTAATAGTTTTAGAGGGATGGAGCAAAGCTTACTCAATGACTGGTTGGAGACTGGGATGGAGTTATTGGCCTAAAGAAATGATTCCACATGTTAATAAATTATTAATAAATAGTGTATCTTGCGTAAATGCAGCTGCACAATTTGCAGGTATAGCAGCTTTAGATGGTCCAGATGACTCGATTAAAGACATGCTTGATAAATTTACATTGAGAAGAAACTTAATACATAAAGGATTAAATGATTTGCCTGGAATTGAATGTAGTTTACCCGGTGGTGCTTTTTATGCTTTCCCTAAAGTAATAGGTACAGGCATGAATGGTTCTGAATTTTGTAAAAAGGCTATGCACGAAGCTGGAGTTGCAATTGTTCCAGGAACAGCATTTGGTAAAACTTGCCAAGATTATGTAAGATTTAGTTTTGCCGCATCTAGAGATAACATACAGCAAGCATTGGAAAATATAGGCAAGATGCTTTCTAAATAAGCTGTATTTTTTTATTTTTTTTAATAATATTAATATTTAGAATTATGAACCAGCAAGTTGAGATAGAATTAAAAAATCTTTTAAACAGTAGATATTCAACATCAGAGTCTGCTCGTGGAAATTATGCAAGAGGAGAGGACACTTATGATCCAATCTTATCAAAAGCAGTTGTTTTTCCAGAAACAAATGAAGAGGTATCAAAAATTCTAAAACTTTGTAACGAACATAAAATACCAGTAGTTCCGTATGGTACTGGAACATCTTTAGAGGGTAATGTTGTAGGAAATGAAGATGGCATAACTATTTGTTTAGAAAAAATGAATAAAATTTTAAGTGTTAACCCTGAAGATTTTGATTGTAGAGTTCAAGCTTGTGTAACAAAGGAACAATTAAATGAGTATTTGAGAGAAGATGGAGTTTTTTTTCCAATCGATCCTGGAGCAAACGCAGCTTTAGGTGGCATGGCCTCAACCTCAGCATCAGGAACAATGGCTGTAAAATATGGAACTATGAAGACAGTTATTTCAGGTCTAACAGTAGTCTTACCTAATGGTGATATCATTAATACAGGTGGTAGAACTAAAAAAACTTCAGCAGGTTATAACTTAACTAATCTATTTATTGGATCAGAAGGAACTCTGGGTATTATTACTGAAGTTCATTTAAGATTATCTCCAATACCCGAAAGTATTATGAGTGCAGTTTGTCATTTTCCTTCATTAGAGGATGCAGTAATGACGGCTCAACAGGTTATTCAGTACGGCGTTCCAATTGCAAGGATTGAAATGTTAAATGCAGATCAAATGGGCATTAGTATTAATTATTCCAAATTAAAAGATATTGAGGCAGTGCCAACTTTATTTTTCGAATTTCATGGATCAGAGTCCTCGAATAAAGAGAATATTGAAATTGTAGAAGAATTATCAAAAGATAACAAAGGTAGTTCATTTAAGTGGGCTAAAGATTTAGAAGATAGAAATAAACTTTGGCAAGCAAGATGGGATGTATATTATTCTGTTAAGGCTTTAAATGATAACGGAAGAGTTTATTCAACTGATGTATGTGTTCCAATTTCAAAGATTACAGAGTGTGTAAAATTTGCAGAAGAAAAAGCAAAAGAATATGGAGTTAGGGCTCCAATGGTTGGCCACATGGGTGATGGAAATTTCCATGTTGTTCTACCCTATGATCCTGCAAAAAAAGAAATGTATAAACAACTTAGAGCTTTTAATAGCTCGTTAATTAGAAAAGCTTTAGAGCTTGAGGGAACTATCACAGGTGAACACGGTGTGGGTCTCCACAAAAAAGAGTATTTATTAGAGCAACACCCCGATAGTATTCCAGTAATGAAATCAATTAAAAGAACATTGGATCCAAACAATATAATGAATCCTGGAAAAATTTTTGATCTAAACTAATCTTAAATATGAAAAAAATCCTGATCACTAGGAGATTACTAAGGTCTTGTGAGGATAAAGCTAAAGAAACGTTTGAAGCAAATTTTAATTTAAACGATGAATTATATTCTCAAAAAAAATTAATTGAGTTAAGTGGTGGGCAAGATGGGATATTGTCGTCCTTAACTGATAAATTAGATGCTGAAACAATAAATCAACTTCCAGATACGGTAAAAATTATTTCAAATTTTGCTGTTGGATTTGGAAATATAGACTTAGAAGCTGCAAAGAAAAAAGGTATTGCAGTTACCAATACTCCAGATGTTTTGACTGATGCAACAGCTGAGATAGGAGTTTTGTTAATTTTGGGCGCATGTAGACGTGCTGCTGAAGGAATAGAAAGTGCAAAAGTAGGTGGCTGGAAGTGGTCGGCAGATTATTTAATTGGTAAGCAATTAACAGGCGCTAGACTTGGAATACTTGGTATGGGGAGAATTGGACAAAAAATTGCAAAAGTTGCTAAATCTTTGGGAATGATCATTCATTATCACAATAGATCTAAGCTAAGTGAAGATAAAGAAGGCGGAGCAACATACCATGATAATTTAAAAGACTTACTTTCAGTATCAGATGTATTATCTGTTTGTTGTCCAGCTTCAAAAGAAACAGTCGATATGATTAATAAAGATACAATTGAATATTTACCTAAAGGAGCAATTGTTACAAACGTTGCAAGAGGAGATATTATTGAGGATGAAGCTTTGATAGATGCTCTTGAACGAAGAAAAGTTTACGCTGTAGGATTAGATGTATACAAGAATGAACCAAATTTAAATCCTGGATATCTTAAACATAAAAGCGCATTTATCCTTCCACATTTAGGTAGTGCTACCAAAGAAACCCGAACCGCAATGGCTAATTTAGCAATAGATAATATTGATGAATTTTTTAAAACGGGCAGCTGTAAGAATAAAGTAAATTAATTAAAATTCATGAACAAACCTGTTTTAGCCAAATCAAAGGCTATTACGATATTTTTAGTTTTTGCTTTAGGATATTTCATTTCAAATCTTTTAAGAGCAATTACTGCAACTATTTCACCAGAGCTAGTTACCGAATTTAATCTAACAGCTGGAGAACTTGGTCTTTTAGGAGGTGGATATTTTTTAGGATTTGCAAGTGTTCAAATTCCACTTGGTTATTTATTAGACTCGAAAGGACCAAAGAAAATTGTTTCTTATTTTTTATCTTTAACAATTATTGGACTAATTTTATTTGCTTCAGCACAAAATTTAACAATGCTTCTAGTTTCAAGAATTTTAATTGGTGTTGGAGTGGGTGCATGTCTCATGGGACCACTTACTGCATATAGAATTTGGTATCAGGACCAAACTCAACAACGAGCTAATTCTTGGATGTTAATGGTAGGAGCAATCGGAATGCTATCCTCTAGTTTGCCAGTTCAATATTTTTTACCAATAATTGGATGGAGAGATATATTTATGTATTTAGCTGTTTTAACTTTTTTAAGCATAGTTTTAATCATTATATTTATTCCTAAGTGGGATTCAGATAGAATTACTAGTGAAGACTCCGACGACTCAAAATTAAGCACTGTTTGGAAAAATCCCTTATTTAAAAGTTTGGTTCCAATGGGCTTTTTTAATTATGGGGGATTATTTGCTATCCAAACATTGTGGGCTGGCCCATGGATGGTAAGAGTTTCTGGATACACTCCAGAAGAAAGTGCCCAAGGTCTTTTTCTAATTTATTTTTGTATGCTTTTCTCTTTCTTAAGTTGGGGCTATTTTGTTCCAAGGTTTTCAAAAAGTGTAAGTGATGCTGTAAAATTATTAAGATTTGGTGCTCCAATAAATCTAATAGTATTATCAATAATTATCTATTTAGGTCCAAATGCTGGAGCAATGCATTGGGCAATATTTATAGTTAGTTCAATATTTTTATCTTTAACTCAGCCTGCGGTTGGCATGGCTTTTTCATTATCTAATGCTGGAAAAGCCTTAACATCTTTTAATTTATTAATATTTATAGGAGCATTTTCATTGCAATGGATAATCGGATTAATAATTGATTTAGCAATTAGTCTAAATTTTTCTGAAATAAATTCTTTTAAATTCGCAATGATTTTTGTTCTTCTTACCTCTCTCTCATCTTACTTTTATTTTTTAATTAAAAATAAATAAATTTATTTAATTAAGATGTTTATAAATAGTTGTTCTTGAAACTCCTAATTTT
>CACNRD010000012.1 GCA_902622795.1 uncultured Pelagibacteraceae bacterium
AAAGAAACAAATATTTCGATAAAAAACCAAAAGCTGCAAACAGACCAACTAAAAAGCAGTCAGAAAACTTAATGTTTTTTCCACTAAATATTCTCCATGCATAATAAGCCGTAAGAGACCAGAATGGGAGTTGGCAGATGTTTACGTTAAATTCTGGAGAAGTAAAATTATAAAAATAGATAGTTTCAATTAATAAAACTGAAACTAAGCCTAGTAACTGATTTTTTAAGATTTCTTTAGAAAGCTTATAAACATAATAAAATGAAATAACTACAAAGATTTGACTAAGCAAATAATAGGCCCAATCTTGTGAACCAAAAATTTGATAAAAAATTTCTGAAAAAAAAGCACTCATGGGTGGATGTTTATTAAATCCCCAATCCAAATTACTTCCCCAAGCAAGAGCTTCAATGGTATCTAAAGGCAGGTTGTGATTAGTAAGCGATGGAATCAAAGTCCAGAAAATTAGATGAGCTGTAACAAAAATATAAAAAATATTATTTATATTTTTGCTGTTAATGCTCATTTATAAATATTTATATCAAATCAGGTTGCTTGACACCCCTAATTTGCTGAATATACTCCGGAGCTCAAAATCCAGCTATGCCAAAGACCACTAAAGCAAAGAAAAAAGTCGCTAAACCAAAAACTAAAGTTGTAAGCAAACCAAAAAAAGCTGCAGCTAAAGCACCAATTAAAATTTCAAAAACATATTTACCAAAAGATACTGAAAAATATATGTGCGAAAAACATAAAATTTTTTTTAGAATTAAATTGAATGAGTGGAAAAAAGAATTAGTGAAAGCAAACAATGAAGCATTATACAATGGTAGTATGGATGACAATAGTATTTCAGCTGACATTGTTGATCAAGCAAGCTCCTATACTGACAAAAATGTGGAAATGAAAGCAATCAATAGACAGATAAAACTTATTTCTGAAATTGACAAAGCTTTAATAAGATTGAGAGACGATACCTATGGATACTGTTTAGATACCGCAGAACCAATTGGATTAAAAAGGTTAATGGCAAGACCGGTTGCGAAATATACTATTGCTGCTCAAGAGAAACACGAAAAAAACGAAAAAGTTCACGCAGATGACTAAAAAAAATAAAAAAAATTCTGCATACCGAAACTCTATTTCTTTTTTATTTGCAAAAAAATATATATATTTTTATTATCCCTTTATTTGGGCAATTTTAATACTTTACTTATTTCTTAAATGAACAAAAAATTAATTCTTATTATCATTATAGTTTTAGCAATTGAATTATCTGGGATGGGAATTTTTAGTTCGTTGTACAAATTGGTAAGCTAACTTAAGGTTTAGGAATAACAGCATTTTCATCCATAAAAGCGTACCCCTTAATTACAGCTTCACGTTCAGAGATTTCAGAATACCATCTAGATAAATTTTGATAATTTTTAAGCCCAATATCATGCCATTCATGTCTAGCTATCCATGGCCATGTTGCAATATCAGCAATAGAGTAATTTTCACCCGCTAAATATTTATTTTTTGACAAGTGCTCTTCTAAAACCTCGTAAATACTTTTTGTAATTTCAAAATATCTTTTTTCCCCAACTTCACTCAAACCTTTATTAAAACGGTAAAAATAATGATATTGACCTACCATTGGTCCAATCAACCCCATTTGCGCCATCAGCCATTGATCAATATTTAACTTATTCTCCTTATCATAAAATTTGCCACTTCTTTCTGATAGATAAATCAATATTGCCCCTGACTCGAACACTGCTTGATTGTTATTTGAATGATCAACAATTGTTGGTATTTTTGCAAAAGGACTTATCTTTTTAAATTTAGGTTTAAATTGATCCCCTTTGGCTAAATCTAATTTTGTAACTTTGTATTCAAACCCTATTTCCTCCAGCATGATACTTATTTTTTTTCCGTTTGGCGTATCAGATGAAAACAGCTCAATCATTTTTAATACCTAATCTTTCCTGTGCAGCTTTCGATGTAGTCGTAAATTCAAATCTTAGTTTTTCATCTGGTTTTGCATATTTAAAACAACCTCTAGCAGCTAATGCGCCTTCATGAAAACCTGAAAGAATTAATTTCAACTTACCTGGATAAGAACAAATATCTCCAATTGCAAATACTCCATCTATGTTGGTCTCAAAATTTTCCGTATTCACTTCAACTGTTTTTTATTAATATTTAATCCCCAATCTAAAATTGGACCAAGCTGCATGATTAAACCAAAGAAACCAAGTATATAATCAGATTTAATTTCTTTTAATTCACCCTCATCGTGTTTAATTTTAACTGTGTCAATTTTATCTTCGCCTACAACAGAATCTAATTGATATTTGGTATATAAATTTATTTTGCCTTGATCATTTAGTTCTTTTACTTTTTGTACACTTGCCTCCATACCACTAAATCCATCTCTTCGGTGGATTAAATTGACTTTAGAGGTATTAGAAAGTTCTATAGCCCAATCTAAGGCTGAGTCTCCTCCACCAAAAATTGAAATAGTTTTATCTTTAAAAATTGTTTTGTCTTTAACCGAATAAAATAATGAATTTCCCTCAAATTTTTCGCATTCTTTTACTGGAAATTTTCTTGGTTCAAAGGACCCTACTCCTCCTGCAATAACAATACTTGCAACATCAAATTCTTTGTTGGCATTAGTTTTCACATGCCAACGATCATTAACTTTTTTAAGTTCTTCCACTCTTTGGTTTAAATGAAAATTGAAATTGAATGGTTTGATTTGTTTTAAAAGATTATTGGTTAACTCTTCACCAGTGCACTCAGGAATTGCTGGAATATCATAAATAGGTTTATCAGGATAAAGTTCTATACATTGACCTCCGACCTTATCTAAATTATCTACAATCTCACAAGTTAGTCCAATTATTCCAAGTTGATGTGCACAAAATAAACCTGTTGGACCTGCTCCAATAATTAATACATCTGTTTTGTTCATTTATCCTTGCTTTGATGGAATGTTAACTACTAATCCGTCTAGTGTATCTGAAACAATAAGCTGACAACTTAATCGACTATTTTTTTTTGGTTCAAATGCCATATCCAACATGTCTTCCTCCCCATCTTCTTTCACTGGAAGTTTATCTAACCACTCTTCATTAACGTATACATGACAGGTAGCACAGGACATTCCTCCGCCACAATCTGCATCAATACCTGGAATATCATTTTGGATCGCACCTTCCATTACCGTTAATCCATTTTGAACATCGATAGAATAAGTTTTGTCATCATTAGTTTTGTAAGTAATTTTTGGCATGATTTATATATAGGTTGTTATCTAAATTGAGCAAGTAAGTAAAATTGACCAAGGTATATTTTAGATATTTTTGACAAAAAAAAGGGCAGATATAAAATTATACCTGCCCTTAATTTAAATTATTAAGTAAAACTACTTAGCTCTTTTACCAGCAACACTAGTTGCAGCAGCCCAAATTACTAGACCAAATGCAATTTTGTTAATAAAGTCTGCTAAGTTGTAAACAACGTTAAGTGAGTCAGCATCTACTCCACCTGTTAGGTAACCAAATATGTAACCTAATGGGTAAATAGCCCAACCTACAGTAACAATCATTCTCATTGCACCAAAAGCAGTTACAAGAGCCTTGCTTCCACTTTTTGCTGCAGCTTTTCCAGCTTCACCTGAGAATACTTCGTAAAGAATGTATATCCAACCTGCCATTCCGACTATAAAGCCAAGAGTAGCGTTGATATATCCAGCTTCACCTAAGTATCCACCGATTAACATTACTAATGAACCAAGTAACAATCTCCAGAACATTCCAGAGTTTGCTTTACCAATAGCTGCTAGAATTAAATAAAATTCTACCATCTGTAATGGTACAGTAATTAACCAGTCAATATATCTGTAAACTGTTGGTGAGTCCCCAGTAGCAACCCATACTTCTCTCATGTACATGTAGTGTATGAATGCAATACCAGTTACTAGCCCAGCAACAATAACCGAAGTTCTCCAGCCTGCTGCTACGTTACCAACTTCTAAGAAAAAGAAAGCAGTCGCTGCTAACATTCCCATAGAGATGATCCAAAATGAAATACCTACGAAATCATCCTGATTCAACATGGTTGCGTCTGCTGCAATAGCTATACCTGAAAATCCAATCAGTGCCATAGCTGCTAAAGCAAACAATTTTAGTTTATTCATAAAAAACTCCCTCTCTAGTTAGTTTTTATTTTTTAGTTTATATAAACTAGACTTAGGTCACCCCAAGTCAAAGTTCACGTTAAATAGCAAATAAAATTAGATTAATGAAGAATAAATTGTCACTAATTAACATTGATTTTACTTAATTTTTAAAATTAAATACAATTTATAAGTTAAAAACCAAACAAATTACTAAAATCGAATCAAATAAATATGTCAGATAAATTCAATAAAATTTATGCTCATTCAATAAAAAATCCTGAAAAATTTTGGCAAGAGGCAGCTGAAGACATCTTTTGGTTTAAAAAACCTACAAAAATTCTAAATAAATCTAATCCTCCTTTTTATAAATGGTATGAGGATGGAGTAACTAACACTTGTTACAATGCTTTAGACATTCACATTGATCAAGGGCGGGGTAAAAATACTGCTCTAATTTATGATAGCCCCATTACAGGTAACAAAAACAAGTTTACCTACGAAGAACTTAGATCCAAAGTTGCAAAATTTGCTGGAGCATTAAAAGATCAAGGAGTTAATAAGGGTGATAGAGTAATCATTTACATGCCAATGATCCCTGAAGCAGTGATTGCAATGCTTGGATGCGCAAGAATTGGTGCCATACACTCAGTTGTCTTTGGTGGATTTGCATCTACTGAACTTGCAAGCAGAATTGATGATAGTAAGGCAAAACTATTAGTTACTGCTTCATGTGGTTTTGAACCTGGAAGAACAGTTGAATACAAACCTTTAGTTAATGAAGCAATAAAAATAGCAAATCATAAAATAGAGAAGATGATTTTATTTCAAAGACCAGGTCATGAGGTAAAATTAAATGCTCCTCTTGAAATTAGCTGGGATGAAGTTGTATCTAATGCAGAACCAGCTGATTGTGTTGAGATGAACTCCAATGAGTACGCATATATATTATATACTTCAGGTACAACTGGAACTCCAAAAGGAATAGTAAGAGATGTTGGTGGTCACATTGTTGCTTTGAAGTGGACCATGAAAAATATTTATAATATTGATACCAATGATATCTGGTGGTCAGCAAGTGATATTGGATGGATTGTTGGACACTCATATATTGTTTACGCACCTTTGTTTAAAGGATGCACAACAGTTTTATTTGAAGGTAAGCCTGTTGGAACTCCAGATGCTGGAGCATTTTGGAAAATTATTTCAGACTATAAAGTTAAATCTTTGTTTACTGCACCGACTGCATTTAGAGCAATCAAGAAAGAGGACCCTGATGGTAAGTTTTTTTCAAAGTATGATCTAAGTAGTTTTGAAAGTTTATTTTTAGCAGGTGAAAGAGCTGATCCAGACACCATTAAGTGGGCTGAAAATTTACTTAAAGTTCCAGTGATCGATCATTGGTGGCAAACGGAAACAAGTTGGGCAATCAGCTCAAATTGTACTGGAATTCAAATGATGGAAACAAAATACGGCTCAGCTTGCAAAGCAGTACCTGGTTATGATGTAAAAATAATTAAACCGGATCAAACTTTAGCGAAACCAAATGAAATGGGTGATATTGTAGTGAAATTGCCTTTGCCTCCTGGGACTTTCCCTACCCTATGGAATGCTGACAAAAGATATAAAGAAAATTACATGTCTAACTATGAAGGTTACTATCAAACTTACGATGCAGGTCACATTGATGATGATGGTTACATTTGGATTATGTCTAGAACAGATGATATTATAAATGTTGCAGGTCACAGGTTATCTACGGGAGCAATAGAAGAAGTTTTATCTGAGCATCAATCAGTTGCTGAGTGTGCAGTATTAGGGATCGCTGATAAATTAAAAGGTCAATTACCAATTGGCCTAGTAGTTCTCAAATCTGGGGTAGATAAGGATAATGAAACAATTTCCAAAGAATGTATTCAAATGGTTAGAGCGAAAATTGGTCCTGTTGCGGCTTTTAAAGTAGCAATAGTTATTAAAAGACTACCTAAAACACGATCAGGGAAAATTCTAAGAGGAACTATTAGAAAGATTGCTGACAATGTTGAATACAAAATTCCACCTACAATCGATGACCCAACTATATTAAGTGAGATAAAAGAGGACTTAATAAAACATAAAATTCTTAATGGTTAAAACTTATATTTTTTTAGTTGGAGCAATATTTTGTGAGGTTGCTGGAACTATGTTACTACCCGTATCACAAAACTTCACAAAAGTAATACCAACTGTTGCTCTTTCAATATTTTATCTTTGTGCATTTTATCTTTTAACATTTGTGGTTAACAAGCTTCCAATTGCAATAGTTTATGCTACATGGAGTGGTCTTGGAATTTTCACAATTGCAATATTAGGCTATATATTCTTTAAACAAACCTTGGCTTGGCAAGCAATAGTAGGATTATTTTTAATTGTAATTGGTGTAATTCTAGTAAATAGTTTTACTGTAAAACTTAGCTAAATCTTAAAGGAGTCCCATCAGGATCTCCCAATATTTTTCCATTCTGCATTTTAATTGTCCCGGCAATAATTGTATGGGTAGGTGTTCCTTTAAATTTATATCCATTAAATGGTGACCATGCACATTTACTCTCAATATTTTCATTTTTAATTTCAATAGTTTTATTCATGTCTACTATTGTAAAGTCAGCATCATATCCTTCCTTGATAAATCCTTTGTTTTGAATACCAAAAATTTTAACTGGATTTTCACAAACAAGATTAATTAATTGAGTTAATGACAATTTTCCTTCATTTACATGATTTAACATCACTGGCATTAAAGTTTGAACACCGGGCATTCCTGAGGGAGAATTGGGATACTCTTTATCTTTATTTACTTTTAAATGAGGAGCGTGATCAGAGCCAATTGTATCATTAAAATTATTTCTAACCCCATACCATAACCTGTCGTAATGAGATTTGTCTCTGATAGGTGGATTCATTTGAGCGTAAGTTCCGAGTTTGTCGTAACAATCTGGTGCATAAATGGTTAGATGTTGAGGGGTAATCTCAAAGGTAATGTTTCCTTTGTGTTGGGATAAAAAGTCAATTTCCTCTTTTGTGGTTATATGAAGAACATGAGCTTTTTTATTATATTTTTTTGCAATTCTTACGATCCTCCTAGTGGATGAGATTGCGCACTCTACACTCCTCCAAACGGGATGAGTATGAACGTCCCCTTGCTTAATAAGTTTTTTATTTACTTTTAATATAGCTTCATCTTCTGAGTGAACTGCAACAACTTTTGAAGCATTTTGAAAGACTTTATCGATATCATCTTCTTCAGCAACTAACAGATTTCCAGTTGAGGATCCTGCAAAAAGTTTAATTCCACAACAGCCTTCTAAATCTTTTAAACTTGCTAGATCATCTGCATTTTCAGCTGTTGCACCAAAGTAAAATGCATAATTGCAATACATTCTGTTTTTAGCGAGATCTAATTTTCTTTGAAACTCTTTTTTATTTGAAGTTGGTGGATTGGTATTAGGCATTTCAAAAACACTGGTGATCCCCCCTGCAATTGCTGCTCGACTTCCAGAGTGAAGATCCTCAGTATCAGTTGATCCAGGTTCTCTAAAATGGGTTTGAGTATCTATACATCCTGGTAAAACAGTATGGCCACTCGCATCAATAATTTCTTTAGCATCTTCTGATATTTGACCAATCTGCTGAATTTTTTTGTCTTTTACAGCAACATCAACATCCTTTAACTCTCCATCAATATAACATTTGCCGTTTTTAAGTATAAGATCTAACATTTTAAGAAAATGTTATTATATTACATATTATAATTAATCAAATATGAATATCAAAAACGTTTACATTCTAGAAGATAGGGCCATTCTTTATATAAATGGTGATGATGCTGTTAGTTTTCTTCAAAATTTAATTAGTAATGACATTAACAAAGTAGTTGAAAACTATAGTTGCTTAGCATCGTTACTGTCTCCACAAGGAAAATTTTTGTATGAATTCATTATAATTAAACACAAGTCAGGTTACTTAATCGATTGTGAAAAATCTCAAGTAGATGGATTATATAAACAGCTTAGCCTTTACAAATTAAGATCAAAAGTTGAAATTTTAAATCTTAGTAATGAGTTTGTTGTCGCTGCTTTTAGCTATGAAAAGTTTTTAACTTTTGAGGAAGCAAAAGATGTTACAGGATTTACATTAAAGTTTAGAGAAGATTCTATATTTTTAGATCCTCGTAACAAACAATTGGGTGCAAGATTAATTATAAATTTAGAAAAACTCTATTTATCTTTAAAGAAGTTAGAATTACATGATGCTGATGTAAATGAATACTATTCGTTAAGTCATAAACTTGGAATAGTTCCAAAAAACCTAAATCAATTACAAAATAAAGCTTTTGGAATTGAGTGTAATTATGATGAACTTAATGGAATTGATTTTAAAAAAGGTTGTTATGTTGGACAAGAAAATACGGCAAGGATCAAACTTAAAAACAAACTGACTAAGAGGTTATTACCAATAAATATTATAAATGGAAAATTGCATGAAGGTGAAGTCATTTTCAATAACGAAAATGAGATTGGAAAAGTATTGATTAATAATGAATATCCATTTGCACTAATAAAATTTCTAGACAAAAACTTTGATGAAAATGCTGAATTCAAAACAAAAGAAGCATCGATCAGAATTAAAAAACCAAATTGGATAGGTAAATAACTAATTAATTGGTGCGGTCGGAGAGACTCGAACTCTCATGGACTAAGTCCACACGGCCCTCAACCGTGCCTGTCTACCAATTTCAGCACGACCGCAATATGTCCCATAATAAATGAATGACAACTATCTTTCAAATTGGTAAAAATCTGCATGGAATTTACACAAGAAGTAAAGCAAGCAACAGATCCAATTTATCAAAAAATTTCTAAGGTTATGCCTGAAATTGAATGGTCAGTTCATGCACCATACATTCACAAAATTAATAAATTAAAAAAACAAAAGAACGCAGTTATTCTTGCTCATAACTATCAAACGCCTGAAATATATCATGGTGTTGCTGATTTTTCTGCAGACTCTTTAGCTTTAGCAATTGAAGCCTCTAAGACTTCTGCAGATATAATTTTGATGGCAGGAGTTCATTTTATGGCAGAAACTGCAAAATTAATGAGCCCTGAAAAAAAAGTAATTTTACCAGATATGGATGCGGGTTGTTCGTTATCTTCATCAATCACTGGTAGGGATGTAAGATTATTGAAAGAAAAGTATCCAGGTGTTCCTGTTGTTTCGTATGTTAACACTTCTGCAGAGGTTAAGGCAGAAACTGATATTTGTTGTACATCTGCCAATGCTGTTAAAATTGTAAAATCACTTGGAGTTAAAAAGGTAATATTTTTACCTGATGATTACCTTGCAAAATACGTTGCAGCACAAACTGATGTAGAAATTATTTCTTGGAAAGGCATTTGTATTGTTCATGATCAATTTAATGAGCAAGAAATACATGACATTCGAAAAAATAATCCTGGAATAAAAATAATTGCACATCCTGAATGTCCTCCAGATGTTATTAAAGCAAGTGATTTTGCAGGTTCTACTTCTGGAATGATCAATTATGTTAAAGATAATCAGCCCAAAAAAGTAATGATGGTAACTGAGTGTTCGATGAGTGACAACATAGAAGTTGAAAATCCAAATGTTGAGTTTATCAAGCCATGTAATATGTGTCCTCACATGAAAAAAATTACTCTTCCAAAAATTTTAGACTGTTTAGAAAATGAAACAGGTGAAATAATTATGGACAAAGAAACTATCGATAAAGCAAGAATTTCAGTTGAGAAAATGGCAGCCATCGGCAGATAAATAAGTGTCAAATATAAAACTCAGCAAAGAATTTATTCGTCACACCGTTAAACTAGCACTTAATGAAGACCTTTACCCCTCTGGAGATATTACTTCAGGTTTAATTAAAAATAATAAAACTATTACAGTTAAACTTTTATCAAATCAAAATGCGGTAATAGGAGGTCTGTTATTTGCTAAACAAACTTTTGCACTAATTGATAATAAAATTAAATTTATGATTAAAAAGAAAGATGGCTCATCGGTAAAGAAAGGTTCTTTGATCGCTTTAATAAAAGGAAATGCAAAAAATATATTAATAGCTGAAAGAGTTGCATTAAATTTTTTATCTCACATTTCTGGTATAGCTACAAAGACCAATACATTTGTAAAGCTAGCCGGAAAAAAAACTAAAATTTGTTGTACAAGAAAAACTATTCCAAATTTAAGAGTAATTCAAAAATATGCTGTCAAATTAGGGGGTGGAACAAATCATCGATTTAATTTAAGTGATGAATATTTAATTAAAGATAATCATATAGCAAGTTCAGATCTAAGAAGTTTAGTCACTAAAGCTATTAAAAATAAAAAAGGTAGAAAAATTACAGTCGAAGTAGACAATCTAAATCAACTAAAATTAATAATAGGGCTTAAGTTTAATACAGTATTATTTGATAATATGAGTATTAAAAGTTTGAAACAAGGAGTCAAAATATCAAATAAACAATATGAAACTGAGGCTTCAGGAAATATAAGTTTAAAAACAGTAAAATCTATTGCTGCAACTGGTGTTAATAGAATTTCTGTTGGATCTATTACTCATAGCGCTCCAGCAGTCGATCTAAAATTAGAAATTTAAGATACAAATTTAGAAAGATCAGGTTTGAAATAATTTGGCCCTTTCATCACTTTCCCTGCATCATTGTATATAGGTTTTCCATTTTCATCTAACTTACTCATGTTAGAATTTTGAACCTCTTCAAAACATTTATCTAAGTCAATTCCAAATGCATGCCCTGCCCCATAAGTAACATACAAAATATCTGTTAAAGCATCAGCTACTTCTAATAAATCGTGCTTACTCATAGCATCTGTTAGTTCTTCTAATTCCTCCTTAATAAGATCTATCCTTAATTTATTGATTTTGTCTGTACTAAATGAAGGCTCTGTTTTGACTTCTTGGCCAAAAGTTTTCATGAAAGTTCCTACTTTGCTAAAATTCGACATATTGCTCCTGTATGTTTTTAATAATTTATTGTATATTTATAATTATTTGTAACTTAGAAATTAATCAATGAAATTAAGAAAAGAATTCGATAGCATTGGAAGTGTCAATGTTCCTAATGATAAATTATGGGGAGCATCTACCCAAAGATCAAATAAATTTTTTAATATTGGCAAAATTTTAGTAAATATTTCCATAATCAAATCTATTGCAATCATTAAAAGATCTGCAGCAATAGTTCATGCAAAAGACAAATTAATTGATAACAAAATTTCTAAAGTAATTATTAGGGCTTCAGATGAGGTAATTAAAGGTAAGTTGGATGATAATTTCCCATTAAAAGTCTGGCAAACAGGTTCTGGAACTCAAACAAATATGAATGTTAATGAAGTTATTGCAAATCGTGCGATAGAAATGATGGGTGGAAAAAAAGGTTCAAAGAAACCTGTTCATCCAAATGACCACGTAAACAAATCACAATCTACAAATGATGTTTTTCCAACTGCAATGCATATTTCCGTTGCAAAAGAAACATTAAGCAAATTACTACCAAACTTAAAGATTTTAGAAAAAGAATTAAATAAAAAATCTAAAGAATTTAAAAATATAGTAAAAATTGGGCGAACCCATCTTCAAGATGCAACTCCACTCTCTTTAGGTCAAGAATTTTCAGGATATCACACTCAAGTTAAAAAAAGTATCGAAAGAATTGAATTTGCTTTAAAGGAAATTTTTTTTCTTGCCCAAGGTGGAACAGCAGTTGGAACAGGAATAAATTCTAAAAAAAACTTTGATAAAAAAATAGTAAAAGAGATTGTAAAATATACAAAAATAAAATTTAAACCTGCACCAAATAAATTTGCTGAACTTGCAGCGCATGATGCGATAGTTAATTTTTCTGGAACTTTGAATACTTGTGCGGTAGCTTTAATGAAAATATCAAATGATATTAGATTTCTAGGTTCAGGTCCAAGGGCTGGCTATGGAGAATTAATACTACCAGAAAATGAGCCTGGTTCATCAATTATGCCAGGTAAAGTTAACCCCACTCAATGTGAAGCTGTTACAATGGTTTGTGTAAAAGTTATTGGAAACCACAATGGCATAACAATGGCTGGATCTCATGGACATTTTGAATTAAATGTTTTTAAACCTTTGATTGCACATAATATTTTGCAGTCGATAGATCTAATAGCTGACAGTACCAAAAATTTTGCTCTTTATTGTGTTAGAGGGATAAAAGCCAATAAAAGGAAAATACAGGAACACTTAGATAATTCTTTAATGCTTGTTACAGCACTTGCACCTCACATCGGCTACGATAATGCAGCTAAAATTGCAAAGACTGCACTTAAAAACAATACTACTCTAAAATATGAAACATTAAAAACAGGGCTAATCACAGAAAAAGATTATAAAAAAATAGTTGATCCTAAAAAGATGATCTATCCAGAGTAAGATTTAAGTAGATCATTAATCATATTTTTTAAATATATTTTATTTTGCATACTTGAACCACGAAAATAAATATTATTTAATTTACTATTAACTTTTTGATTATATTTTCCGTCAATCATAATATCATTAAGAATTATTGCTTTTTCATCAAAAGAATAAGAAAAACCTAAATCGATTGTTTTTATATTTTTTCTAAAATTTTTAGGTGTTAGTAAAAATTGATAAATATTTTTAGCATTTGTTATATTTATTTTTGATTTCCCATCTAAAAAAAGTTTACCATTTTTAACAAAAATTAAGGTATCGGTCAGTCTTACAACTGAATTATCTTTCCATTCTAGTTTAGTATCATCTATATCAATTAGACCTTCTTGAATTTTAGATTTTAAAAAAAGATTAGTAAAATTACGGTTATTCTTGATCTTATTGGCATTAATATTTAATTTAAAGTCTAAATTTTTATTATTAAAAATTTCAGTTTTTAATAATTCAGCAACAATTGCGTTTGTACTAAATATATAAGAAAGATTTATTTCTTCTGTATCTCCTTCAAGAGAAGAATAAAAAGGTTTAAAATTAAGTTTTCCCTTATATAGAAATTTTTTATTTTCTACATCATTAGAATAATCAAATTCAAAGAAATTCTTATTAGTTTTATAATTAATTAAGCTTTTATCTGAATTAAATACCAAAGCAGCTGAACCTATATTAATATCATTTTCATAATTAAATATATTTTCGATTTGAAATTTTAGAAAATCAATATCTAACTTCGTATATATTTTTTTCTCATCTTGATGGTTGATTACTTTTAAGGAAAAAGGAGTATTAAATATTTCATTTTCTGAGTAAAAAACATTTTTTAATTCATTTGGGTCATAATAATATTTTAAATTCTTTATTATATTAATAAATAAAATTTCATTCTCCGAATCTCTAAAAAAAATATTACCATTTCTAATATTTAATTTAGTATCTAAAAAATTATTATTTAAAAGTTTTATAAAGAAATTGCTGTTTTTAATATTTAATTCAAAATTTGTATTCTCCAAGATTAATTCATGAATATTAATATTTTTTAGAGAAAACAAATTATCTAAAGAAACATAGATTTTTAATTTATCTATTTCTGCAATTTTGTTTTGATTTTCAAGAATAAAAGACCCTTCACTCACAAAATGTGGTCGTGGGAAAAAATTATAATCTAACTTTTGAGTAAAAGTAAAATCTAAGTTGAACTTATTTAGCAGTTCATTATTTAATTCTTTGGAAATATCACCCTGTTTATAAGAAGTTGGCACTAAAAGGTAAGAAATAAATAAAAAAAAAAGTGCGACAAATGTAAAGATAAATTTATTATTGCTTGCTACAATTTTTAAATTATCAAATTTTAACTTGTTTAAATTTCGCTCTAATAGACTATTAATTGACTTATTAATGTTTTTAAAATTTTTAACAAAGTTTGGCTTGGTCATATTGATCAAAGAATCTTATAAAGTATTATTTTAAATGATAAACAAAGATTATCTGGAAAATTTGAATGAACCTCAAAAAGAGGCTGTATTACACCTAGAGGGCCCACTTTTAATTGTTGCTGGTGCTGGTTCAGGTAAAACTAAAGTTTTAACCTCTAGAATTGCCAATATCATAAGAGAAAAAAAGGCATTTCCTAATCAAATTTTAGCAGTAACTTTTACAAATAAAGCAGCAAAAGAAATGCAAAATAGAGTAAGTAATATTTTGGGTTCTGCTGCAATCGGACTTTCTTGGCTTGGAACCTTTCATTCTATTTGCGCAAAGTTACTTAGAAAACATGCATCCGCTGCAAATTTAAATTCAAATTTCACAATAATTGATACAGACGATCAAATAAGATTGATTAAGAATATTTGTAAATCTGAAAATGTAGATATTAAACAATTATCTCCAAGATTTATATTGGCAATTATAGATCGTTGGAAAAACAAAGGATATTATCCATCTGAAGTCGTTATTAACAAAAAAGATATTTATGAAAAAACTATCTTACCTCTTTATAAAATATATCAACAAAAATTAACTGATTTAAATTCATGTGACTTTGGTGATTTAATTTTACATACTGTAAAAATCTTAGAGAACTATTCAGACATAAGAGAAATATATTCTAAAAATTTTAAATATATTCTTGTAGACGAATATCAAGATACAAATTTTATTCAAAGTAAATGGCTTAATCTTTTATCTGAAAAAAATAAAAATTTATGTTGTGTAGGAGATGATGATCAATCCATATACAGTTGGCGAGGAGCTGAAATTAAAAATTTTCTTGAATTCGATCAAGTTTATGAAAATACAAAGGTTATAAGACTCGAGCAAAATTATAGATCATCACAGAATATTCTATCTGTCGCATCCAATCTTATAGCTAATAATCAAAATCGAGTTGGAAAAACATTAACAACAACGATGGAAGAAGGGGATTTAGTAAAATTAAACTGTTTTAAAAACGGTAAAGATGAAGCTATAGGAGTTTCAGATGAAATAGAAAAAAACATTAAGAAAAAATTTTCATATAATAATATTGCAATTCTTGTTAGAGCCATCTTTCAAACTCGAGAATTTGAAGAAAGATTTCTTAAAATTGGGATGCCTTATAGAATTTTAGGAGGAACAAAATTTTATGAAAGAGCAGAAATTAAAGATTGTGTAGCTTATCTTAGATTGATTCATCAAGAAAAAGATGATTTAGCTTTTGAGAGAATTGTAAATAATCCCAAGAGAGCAATTGGTGATAGTACTTTAAAAAATATTCACGAATTCGCAAAAGAAAATCATTTAAATTTAGAAAGAGCATCTATTAAAATGCTAGAACAAAACCTTATTAAACCTAAAGCTAAAATTGGTCTAAGCTTATTTATTAATTCTTTAAATAAATGGAGAAACGATTTAAAAATTAAAAAATCAAGTCATGTTAAATTATTACAAATTGTACTAGATGAATCAGGTTATTCGGCAATGCTTAAAAATAAAAAAGATCTAGATAACGAAAATAGATTAGAAAATATCAAAGAGTTACTAAGTGCTATGAAAGAGTTTGATACTTTGGAAAGTTTTTTAGAACATGTATCTCTTGCAACATCTGTAGATCAAGAATGGGACGGTGAAAAGGTTAATATGATGACAATGCATGCTGCAAAAGGTTTAGAATTCGATGTAGTTTTTTTACCAGGTTGGGAAGAAGGACTATTTCCACATCAGAAATCTATTGAAGAAAAGGGCCAAAAGGGCCTTGAAGAAGAAAGAAGACTTGCTTATGTGGGCATAACAAGAGCTAAACAAAACGCTATAATTTCATTTTCTATGAATAGATTTTATCAAGGTGACTGGATAGATAGTATGGCATCGAGATTTATTGAGGAGTTGCCAGAAAAAAATTTAGAAAGAAATTCATTTTTTGATGACGAAGTTAATAACGAGGAAGATTTTGAATTTAACCAAGATTTTGAAGTAGAAGAAGGAACCAGAAGTCCTGGATGGATTAGATACCAAAAAAGAATAAAGTGATAAATAAAATTAAAATTTTAAGAAATAAATTTAGACAGTACAATATAGATGGATATGTTGTTCCAAAAAATGACGAGTATTTTACTGAATATTCAAAAGTTAACAGACTAAAAGTTATATCAAATTTTAGTGGATCTGCTGGTCTTGCAGTAATTTTAAAAAATAAAAATTATTTATTTACAGATGGAAGGTATACAATTCAAAGCCAGATTGAGTCTGGTAAGAATTTTAAAATTATTGGAACCGAAAAATTAATTAATTGTAATTTATTCAAAAATCTTACACTTGGTATTGATCCAAATTTATTTACTTATAAACAAATTAAGAAGTTTTTTTTAAAATTTAATAATATAAAATTCATAAGTGAAAACCTCATAGATCAAATAAAGAAATTTAAAATTACTGATAAAAAACCATTCTTTCATTTAGATACAAATATTGTTGGAGAGAGTAAAAATTCTAAGCTAAATAAAATTTCAAAATACTTAAGAAAAAATAATTCTGATTATTTATTTATTAGTGCGCCTGAAAATGTAGCATGGACTTTAAATATCAGAGGTAAAGACGGACCTAATACTCCAATGCCAAACTCAAGATTGATAGTTAGCAAAGCAAAAAAAATTTATTTGATGGCTAACAAAATAAAATGTAAAAAACTAATTAGTCAAAAAATTCTAAAGCCTAATCAAATTATAGATATAAACGAAATTTCTAAACTAAAAGGTAATAGCTTTATTATTGATCAAAACACTTGCTCCATCTATTTTGAAAATTTAATTAAATCAAAATTCAAAATAAAAAAAAAAGAAGATCCAATTTATTATTTCAAATCAACAAAAAATAAGACTGAAATCAATCATATGATAAAATCACATGTGTTTGATGGTGCCGCACTAACTAAATTTTTATATTGGATAAAAAATACTAATAACAAACCAATCACTGAAGTACAGGCACAAAATAAATTAGAGAGATTTAGAAAACAAAACGGAAATTATCTTTATCCTAGTTTTGATACTATTGCAGGAACTGGAAAAAATGGGGCCATAGTTCATTATCGAGCTAAACCTGAGAATTGTAAGGTTATAAAAAAAAAAGATATATTTTTATGTGACTCTGGCGGACAATATAAGTATGGAACTACAGACGTAACAAGAACTCTTTGCTTTTCTAAACAAAGCAAAAATATAAAAAATATTTTCACAAAAGTATTAAAAGGACACATTGCTGTAGCAACTTCGGATCTAAAAAAAGATAATATTGGAAAAAAAATAGACATCAGAGCAAGAAAATTTCTTAAAAAAAGTAACTTAGATTATGCTCACGGAACCGGCCATGGTGTTGGGTTTTTTCTTAATGTTCATGAAGGTCCACAATCAATATCCAAGATTAACAAAGTAAAAATCAAAGAAGGTATGATTTTAAGTAATGAACCTGGTTTTTATAAAAAAAATAAATTTGGGATTCGAATAGAAAATTTAGTTTATGTTAAGAGACGAAACAAAAAATTATTTTTTGAAAATTTAACAATGGCACCAATTGAAAAAGATTTAATCAATTACGATTTACTAACAAATTTTGAAAAAAATTATTTATTTAAATATCACTTAAATGTTTATTCTAAGATATCAAAGTATTTAAATTCGAATGAAAAAAAGTGGTTAGCTAGTCTTATTTAACATTTTTAGAAATTCGTCTTGATTTATAATTTTAATCTTCAGTGCTTTAGCACTTTCTATTTTTTTCTTTGTTGGTTTTTCACCACTAATTAAATAATTTAGTTTTTTAGATACACTGCTTACAGTTGTACCAGAATTTTCTTCTATTAATGACTTGACCTCTGCTCTGCTAATATTATTTAATTTTCCTGTAACCAAAAAAGATTTATCTTTTAATAGACCTCTTGTATTAACTAATCTTGCATTTTTTATATTTAGTACTTTATCTAGTTCACTTAAAATTTTAAGATTAATATCTTTTGAAAAAAAGTTTTTAATAGAAACTAGCTGAGTATCTCCAATCCCATCAATATTTAGTAAGTCATTATAATTATTTTTTTTTGGTAAATTTTTTAATTTTTGAAAAGATCCAAAGTATCTTGCTAATAATTTAGCATTTTCTAATCCAATATGCCTTATTCCAAGAGAATAAATAAACCTTTCCAAAGATATTTGTTTTTTTTCATCGACTGAGTATCTCAAATTATCTGCTGATAGCTTACCCCAACCATCTAATTTTTCAATTTTACCATAATCTAATTTAAAAATATCTTGTGGAAGTTTAATAAGATTTAGTTCCCAGAATTTTTCTACAATTTTTTTTCCGAAACCATCGATATTGAATGCTTCTTTTGATACGAAATGTTTAAGTTTTTCTTTTGCTATTCTCTTGCATTCAAAACCTCTATCAGGGCATCTTCTTACAGCGTCAAATTTTTTAGTGATTTTGTTAAAATCTTTAATAGTTTCATAACCACATGGACACTTTTTTGGAAAAATAAATTTCTTTGATGTATTTTTTCTCTTTGATATATCAACCGAAATTACGTGAGGAATAACATCACCAGCTCTTTCTACTGTTACAGTGTCACCAATTCTGATGTCTTTTCTAATAATTTCATCCTCATTGTGCAAAGTTGCATTAGATACTTGCACTCCACCAATATTAATTGGTTTGATTTTTGCAACTGGGGTTAAAGCCCCAGTTCTTCCGATTTGAATTTCAATATCTTTAATTTGAGATACTGCTTTATTTGAGGAGAATTTATGTGCGATAGCCCACCTTGGAGCGTTAGCAACATTTCCTAATCTTTTTTGGAGAACAAAATCATTAACTTTGTATACAATTCCATCAATATCAAAATCTAAATCAGCTCTTTTTTTTTCGATATCGTGGTAATTGTTTATTAAATTTTTAACTCCACTGATTAATTTATTTAAAGGATTAATTTTAAATCCCCATTCTTTTAATTTTTTTAAATAACCAGATTGGTTTTCAACTTTTAAATCATTTGCAAAACCAAAAGTATAAGCGATAAAATTTAATGGAATTTTTTTAGTATCTTCAGGATTTTTTTGTCTTAAAGAGCCTGATGCTGCATTTCTTGGATTTGCGAATTTGTCCTTCAAAAATTCAAAATCACTATTTTGAATATAAACTTCTCCCCTAATATCAATTTCTTCTGGAAAATCTTTTGACAATATTTTTTTTGGAATATCTTTTATAGTGATTAAATTATTAGTTATATCCTCACCTTCTTTACCATCTCCTCTAGAAAGACCTCTCACGAGGTTACCATTTTTGTATGTCAAAGAGGCAGAGATACCATCAATTTTCGGTTCAGCACTATATAGAATTTCAAAACCTTCTTTTTTTGACAGAAAATTTGTGATTTTCTTTTCAAAATTTATTAAATCTTCCTCTGAAAAAGCATTAGATAAAGATAGCATTGGAACTTTATGCGAAGCTTTTTTAAAGATTTTAGAAGGTCTATGACCTACAGCTTGGGAAGGTGAATTTTTAGAACTCAAAAAAATATGATTGTTTTCTAAAGTTATGATTTCTTTTTTTAAATCGTCATAAACTTTGTCTGAAACAACGGGTTTATTTTTATCAAAATAAAATTTATTATAATTATTAATTAACTTTATTTTTTTTAAATATTGTTTGTTAATTTCGCTTTTTTTCATCTCAATCAAAAAGAGATTTAAATTTTCTAATTACAAAATTGCTCTTCTTATTTTTGCTTGTAATAAGTTTTTTATTTTCAATGTATGTTTTATCAAACATAGCATATGATTTCTCATACCACTCAGAGGATTGATAATTGTAACCCAAGAGTTTAGCGTACTTTTTAGCTTCATTAGTCAATCCAATTAGATAATAGATTTCTACTAATCTATACAATGCTTCTTCTGTATATATACTTCTGTCATAGTTATCCACGACAGACCGAAATCTATTTATTGCAGAAATCCATTTTTTTTTATCTACGTAATATCTTCCAATATACATATCTTTTGAAGCAAGAATATCATTTATTAAATCCATTTTAAAATTTGCATCCATTGAATATTCTGAATCTGGATATTTTTTAATTAATATTTCAAAAATTTCTTTAGATTTTAAAATAGAATTTAGATCTTTTTTTTCATCAACAATTTGTTCGTAATAACAAAGAGCTAATAAATAATAAGCGTAATCTAAATCGTTGTGATTTGAATAAATTTTTATAAATCTTTCTAACTCTGCCATTGAGTCAGCGTAGTAATCTTGGATGTAATATGAATAAGCTGCCATTAGAGCAGATTTTGGTGCCCATTCAGATTGGGGAAAGAGAATTTCAGCTTCATTAAATTTTTTTGCTGCAAATAATACATCTCCTCTTTCAAGCGCGATCTTACCCTCTTTATAAGCTTCTAGAACTTGAGCGTTTAAACTTTTTTCCTTAATAGTAGATTTTTTAAATGTTTCTTTGGAGCAAGAGGTAAAAAGAAAAATTAATAGTACTAAAATAAAACGCACAGTAAAATTCATAATTACTTATATATTAATTTGAAGTCTAATTTAAAAGTTTTCTTAACTTAAGCTATAGATCTTAACAAATTTTTGTTGATTAGTGTATGTGGTAGATTTTTTTCTTTGATTTCTAGTATAGAAAAATTATCTTTATCTTTGAAAACTTCTCTTAGTAATTGATTTGTTAAATAATGACCACCCTGAGAACACTTAATACTAGCAACAACTCTATAACCTGTTGTGTAAAGATCACCAATACAATCCAAAATTTTATGATTTACAAACTCTTTATCATTTCTCAGTCCCTCTGCATTTAATATTTCCTCTCCCTTTACTACTATTGCGTTTTCAAGGCTACCGCCTTTAGCCAATCCATTTTTTTTGATCATCTCAATATCCTCAAATAAACAATAGGTTCTTGAATTATAAATATCTCTGAGATCATCATCATAAATTTTTACTTTATTTCTCTGATTTCCAATGATGTTATTTTTGTATTTTAATTCAAAGTCAATATCCAGACTTAGCGTTGAAGGTTTTATAGATATAAATTTTTCTCCTTTTGAATATTTTATCTCTTTATTTATTTTTATAACTTTAATTGGTGAGTTGCTTAACTCGAATCCAGATGAAATTATTTTATCTATAAATATTTTTGCGGAACCATCTAAAATTGGGACTTC
>CACNRD010000013.1 GCA_902622795.1 uncultured Pelagibacteraceae bacterium
GAAATAAGAGAAATCTTAGGTAAAATTTGTGCAGTGACTGGTCAATCTGCAGGCTATTGGGTTAAAGCTGGTACTAAAAAAGTTTGTTTATACAGAGTAAATTCTAAATCTGAATTAAATCATTATGTAGTTGAAGGTACAACTTTTGAATTAAAATCAGCAACTGGAAAAGTTTTAAGTGCGTTTACTGGTGGAAATGACGATTTAAAAAATGCTATTGAAAAAAAAGGGTACATTTATACCACAGGTGAAAGATTAGATAACATAGCTAGTGTGGCAATTCCAATTTTTGACAATCAAAATAATTTTAGAGGTACTTTAAGTATATCAGGCTGGAAACAATTTTTTACTAGTAAAACAGTATCAAGTTTCTATAAAATCTTATTAAAATACAAAGACCAAATTAAAGTATTAATATAACTCAAGTGAATAAAAAAACGTCAAAACTTAAAAAATTTTTAAATGATAAAAATTCATATAAGGTTCCATCATGTCATGATCCTTTGACAGCTAAATTAATTGAAAAAAAAGGTTTTAAAGTTTCATTTATTGGTGGTTTTGCTCTTTCCTCAGCTAGTCTTGGTTATCCAGACGCAAGTATTATTACCCAAAAAGAATTGGTAGACGCAACAAAATCAATATGCAATCAGACAAAGAATCCAATAATTGTTGATGCAGATACAGGATTTGGTGGTTTAGCCAATGTATATAAAACTGTTAAAGATTTGGAGCAGGTGGGTGCATCAGCTGTTATTTTAGAAGATCAAATTTTTCCAAAAAGATGCGCACTTACTAAAAAAGTAAAATTGTTAGATTTAAAGAAATCTGAAAAAAGAATTAAAACAGCTATTAAAGCTTCAAAAGAAAATAATAATATTTTGATATTTGCTAGAACTGATGCTTTAAGTGTGGGCTCTATCAAAGAGTCTATCAAAAGAGCTAAAATGTTTAGAAAATTAGGTGCACACGCTGTATTTATAACTGGAATTAATACTCTTAGAGAAATAAAATTAATAAAACAAAATTTAAAAAGAATTCCATTAATAATTAATATTACTCAAGATATAAAATTTAATTTATCAGATATTAAGAAAAGTGATTTCAAGTTCATTCTTTATTCGCAGCAACTATTGAATAGCTATATCGATACGGTTAATGCAACTTTAAAATTAATTAAAAATAACAAAAACCCTAAATTTAAAAACAAAGCGTCAGATACTTTGTCTTTATTAAATTTTAAAAAGTATCTATCAATTGAGAAAAACTGAAAATGAAAGAATATTATTTAGCCTTTAGACGTAGTTTAAAAAGTATTATTATTGGCATTATTGGTGGATATATTGGTACGTTAATCAATTTACCGTTACCTTGGCTGTTAGGGGCGCTATTACTAAACCTCTTTGTCTCCTTTAGTAGTTACAAAGTTACTTTTGATAAAAAAATTTTTTTACCCGTCCTTTTAATTATAGGTGTAATTCTTGCAGGTTCCTTCAACATAACTTTACTTTATAAAATACACTTGTGGGTTTATTCCTCAATAGCAATGATTTTATGTACAATAGCAGGAACTATTGCAGCATCTTTTTATTTTTATAAAATATGCAAATTTGATAAATTAGTATCTGTTTTGGCAGCTTTACCTGGTGCGTTTGTAGTTATAGCTGGAGCAATTAATGATATCACAACAGATAAAAAAAAAAGTGGACAAGTTGTAATTCCGCAAGCTACTAGAGTTTTATTTATTGTCTTATTTTTACCTTTTATTTTTGTTACTCAAATTGGATATCAAGAAATAGATTCCTTCGGAAATACTCCAACATTTGATTTAAGATACTTTGCTGAATTAATATTTTTAATTATAGTGTCTCTAATAGGCACAAAGGTTTTAGAAAAGTTTAGAATTCCATCAGCACCAATACTTGCAGCGATGATTGTTGCAGGTTTCTTTTATACATTTGAGTTTACTACAGCAAAGTTTCCAGATGTGTTTATAAATGTTGCTTTTGTATTTTTAGGATCTGCAATTGGATGTAGGTTAAGCGGATTAGCTCCAAAAGAAATTTTGTTTTACTCATTTCATGGAGCAATTATGTCAGCAATTTTATTAGCAATAGCAGCATTCTTTGCATACTTGCTACAAGTATTCTTTGGCTTTGATTTTATGTCTGCTTTTTTAAGTTTTGCACCAGGTGGCTTACATGAAATGGTTGTTATAAGTGTTGCATACAATATAGATCCACTTTTTGTAAGTTATCATCACTTTTTAAGAATTTTTTTCATAATATTTTCTATTCCATTTATTTTAAAAATAATGAAGAAAAAAAAATAATTTAAATATTAATAATTAAAATAATAATGTAATTTAATTTACTCATTACCATGGAAACTAATTCAGCAATTAATCTAAAAGAACACAAAATTTTTTTCCTGGGAGGAGAAAGTTTTTTAGCCGATGGAAAAAAGGTCAGAAGAGGACAAATGTATGTAGAGCAATTTGAACCTGTTAAAACTAATAATAAAAATATTATTTTAATTCATGGTGGTGGACAAAGCGGAGCAGGTTTTATTACGACGGCGGACGGTAGACGCGGGTGGATGCATGATTTTTTATCATTTGGGTATACAGTTTATGTTGTAGATCAACCAGGTAGAGCACGATCAGGTTATTCAGAAAAATTATATGGTAAATATATAGATAGGGAAACAAATATAGACGATGCTGAAAGAAGATTTACGGGTATGTCAAAAAAAGGAAATTGGCCACAATCAAAAACACATACTCAGTGGCCTGGAACTGGATTAAGAGGAGACAAAATTTTTGAGCAATATATGGCCTCACAAGTAAACACGATGTCAGATAGAATTTATATAGAAGAGATGTCAAAAAAAGCACTGTCCGAATTGATTGATTTGATTGGTCACACTGCCATTTTAGGTCATAGTCAAGGAGGACCTTTCTGTTGGCTTGCTGCTGATTTAAGACCAGACAAAGTAAAATGTTGTATAGCTGTGGAACCAAATGGGCCTCCTTTTTTCAATGTTTCTTACGGAGGCGTTCAGCATAGTCATTTGGATAAGCAAACATTCAAAAAAAATGAGTATGATAAAGATTGGTATCAAACCAGTTCTGAACTAGATCGAATTAATGGTATCACCTATTCACCATTGACATATGACCCCCCTTTAAAAAAAGATGAAAAATTAATTCCTGAACTAGATAAAAACAATACAAAGGATGACTTGGTTCAGTGTTTCTTACAAAAAGAACCTGCAAGAAAGTTGAAAAATTTGTCTAAAACAAATATTCTTATTCTAACAGGACAGTCCTCATATCATGCACCATACGATCATGGAACCAGTAATTTTTTAAACCAAGCAGGTGTTAAGCACGAATTTATTAGATTGGAAGATCATGACATAAAGGGCAATGGTCATATGATGATGCATGAAAAAAATAGCAAAGAAATTTCTACATTTATTAGCAATTGGATTGAAAAAAATTATAGCATTTAGTTATTTATGCATAATCAACCACTGATTATATAGAGTAAAGAGTAATATGATTAATAAAATTGTAAATTTAGGTGACTCAGCTTTATATTGTGATTTTGGACAAGAAGTAAATAAGGAAATTAATTCTAAAGTAATAAAATATTTTAATTCTGTTAGAAAAAGTAATATCGAAGGTGTTACTAATGTTACTCCCTCATACAACAAACTTATAATTTCTTTTAATTTATCAATTACAAATTTTAAAAAAATAAAAAAAGAAATCGAAATATTAAATATCGATTATGAAAATAAAATTACTAATAAAGAAATACAAATACCAGTTTGCTGTGAAAACTCTTTTTCTTTAGATATTGAAAGATTAGAAAAAAAATTGAATTTAAATAGAGAACAAATTCTAGAAAAATTTTTTAATAAAAAATACTTTTGTTACATGACAGGATTTATAGCTGGTATGCCTTTCTTAGGAGATCTTGATGAAAATATGAGAGCTGATAGGCTAGAAACCCCACGCGTAAAAGTTCCTAAGGGATCAATTGGATTAACTGAACAATTTACAAATATTTATACATTTGAAAGTCCTGGTGGCTGGAATATTATTGGTAACACTCCTTTGAATGTTTTCGATAGTTTTAATGAAAATGAACCAAACTTAATTAATCCAGGAGATACAGTAATTTTTAAAGAAATAACTTCTAGTGAATATAAAAAATACCATGATTAATTCTTATTTTGAGTTAATAAGATCTGGAATAAATACAACCTATCAGGATAAAGGTAGAGAAAATTTGTATCACATTGGGATTCCATACAGTGGAGCTATGGACAATAGAAATTTTCTTATTGCAAATAAATTAGTTAACAACAACTTAAATGCACCTGTTTTAGAATTTGCTTATCAAGGTCCTCATCTTAAATATAGAGGAGATAAAATCAGTATTGCTATTACTGGTGATGTAATATTTAAAATTATAAAAAATGGCCTTGAAAACGTTGGAAATTGTTATGAGAGCTATCAAATAGAAAGTGGAGATGAGATAGATATTATCTCTACTAACAAATCAACATATGGATATTTAGCTATTGGTGGGAAAATAGATATAAAATATCAATGGAAAAGTTGTTCAATCAATACTAAGGCTAAAATAGGTTCTAATAATGGAAAGAAATTAGAAAGCAATCAGACTATCAAACTTTTAAATTTAAATTCTAACAAAGACAAAAAAAAAATAGATTATATCAATTCAAAGGTTGAGAATATTAGAGTTATTAAAGGTACAAATTTCAATTATTTTTCAGACGAAGGAATAAAAAATTTTTTTGAAAAAAAATTTACGGTTTCAAAACTGTCTGATAGAATGGGAATGAGACTTCAAGGAAATAAAATTGATAATATTTTAAATACAAATATAAAATCCGAGGGATTAATTAAAGGTGTAATTCAAGTTCCACCAGACGGAAATCCAATTATAATGTTATCAGATCATGGTACAATTGGGGGTTATCCAAAAATCGGAATTGTAGCAAGTGTAGATTATGACCGATTAGTTCAAATAACACCAGGATCAAAAATTAAATTTACAGAAATACAATTAACTGATGCAGAAACATTGTTTAAGTTGTATGAGATGGATACGGACAATCTACTCAGTCAAATTTAATGAATATCATTAGAAAATTACCAGGTCCCTTATTAGTATTCCTTGGTGCATGTAGTTTAAGCTTTGGTGGATTAATAGTAAAATCTTTTGATGGAGCAACTCTTTGGCAAATTTTATTTTGGAGAACCGTTTTTTTTCTAATTATAATTAGTCTTTACTTAATCATAACTTACAAAAAACAAGTATTTCGTTCATTCTATAATTTAGGTTTTCCAGGATTTATTGGAGGTTTTGTTTTATCATTTGGTTTTTGTGGTTACGTTTTTGCGATGTATAACACTACTGTTGCAAATGCTAATTTCATTATTCAAACCCAAACAATCTTTTTAGCAATTTTTGGATATTTTTTTTTAAAGGAAAAAATTTCAGTCATCACACTTACTTCTATAATATTAGCAATTTCTGGTATCCTGTTGATGGTAGGAAACTCTTTATCTCCTGGTCAAATGACAGGAAATATTGCTGCATTTATAATGCCAATTTCGTTTGCAGTTTTAATATTAGTTGTAAGAAAATATCCTAATGTAGATATGGTTCCTGCACAATTTATTGCTGGAGTTTTTGCTCTAACCATTGGGTTTTTAATGTCAGAAAAAATTTTAATTTCTGCACATGATATTTTTTTAGGTTTCTTGGCAGGTTTTATGCAATTAGGATTTGGATTTATTTTAATTACAATTGGTGCTCAAAGAACACCATCCGCTATGGTTGGAATCATAATGTTGACAGAGGCAGTTTTAGGGCCGCTTTGGGCATGGATGTTTATTAACGAACAGCCACCATTTATAGTGATTATTGGAGGTGCAATTGTAATTTTTGCAGTATTACTTCAATTTTACAATCTTTATACCCTAGAAAAAAAAACTGCATAAAATATTGACATTGGTTGATATATGATAGAATGTTTATTAACGGGAGAGATCACAACTTAATGTGGCACCGAAGGAGCAACCACCCAGGAAACTCTCAGGTAAAAGGACCGTAAAATATTAACTCTGGAAAGAGATTAGATTCTCGCCGAAGGAGTAAAACTCTCAGGCAAATATACAGATGGGTACGATAGAGTTAATATGGAAATTAAAAAAACATCTTTAAATAAATTACATCAAGATAGCCAAGCTAAGTTTGTTGAATTTGCTGGTTATGAGATGCCAATTCAATACAGTAAAGGTGTTATTGAAGAGCATAAATTTACAAGATCTCATGCTGGTATCTTTGATGTTTCACATATGGGTCAATTATTTATTTATGGAAATGAAAATCTAACATCCGATCTTGAAAAAATTTTTCCTTTAGATTTAAAAAACCTTCAACAAAATTGCTCTAAGTATAGTTTTCTTATGAACGAAGAGGCAGGTATTTATGATGATCTTATAATTACTAAACTGGAAGATGGATACTTAATTATTTTAAATGCTGCATGCAAAGAAAAAGATTTTGAAATTTTAAGCAATATATTGTCTAAAAAATATAAAATGGAACTAAGTAATAATAGAGCGCTAGTTGCAATACAAGGTCCAAAAGCAGTAGAAATTTTAAATGAAACCATAAATGGCGTCAAAAATTTAACTTTTATGACTGGTGACTGGTTTGATTATAATAGTCAAAAGTTATTTATTACTAGATCAGGATACACAGGAGAGGATGGCTTTGAAGTATCCATTATAAATGCTTTAGCTGAAGAATTCACAAAAAGCTTAATTAAGAAGGGTGCAGAATTAATTGGTCTTGGAGCAAGAGATACTTTGAGATTAGAGGCGGGACTATGTTTATATGGTCATGAATTAGACCTAAATAAAACTCCAGTAGAGGCAAACCTTAAATGGGCAATATCAAAAGAAAGATTATCGAATGGAGGTTTTGTGGGCTCCGATAAAATAATTAACCAAATTAATGAAGGTGCAAAACAAATAAGAGTTGGAATTAAACCTGAAGGCAGATTAATCGCTAGAGAAAAGACTAAGATTTTTAATGAAACTGAATTACCAATTGGAGAAGTAACAAGTGGTACATTTGGCCCAAGTATTAATGGTCCAATAGCAATGGGATATGTTGATAAAGAATTTTCTAAAATAGATACTAAAATTTTATTAGAGGTAAGAGGTAAAAAATATCCAGCAAATATTTGTAAGTTACCGTTTTATAAAAAAAGTTATGTGAAAGGAGTGAATTAATGAGCGAAGTTAAATTTTCAAAAGAACATGAGTGGATTACTTTAGAGGGTGATGTAGCCACAATTGGCATAACTCAACATGCAACTGAAATGCTGGGCGATATAGTATTTGCAGAATTACCTGAGAAGGGCTCAAATGTTGAAAAAGATGGAACTGCTGGAGTAGTTGAATCTACTAAAGCTGCAAGTGACGTTTATACACCTGTAAGTGGGGAAGTTGTTGATATAAACCAAGCTATTGTTGATGATCCTGCAAAAATAAATGAGGATCCTGAGGGTACCGCTTGGTTTTTTAAATTAAAAATGAAAGATATTTCTGAGTTAGATAGTTTAATGAATAAAGAGGAATATGATAAGTTTTCAAAAGAGAGTTCTAATTAATGTTACATAATTCACAAAAAGATTTTTTGAGAAGGCATATCGGTCCGTCTGAAGAAGATCAAAAAAAAATGCTCAGTGAACTTAAATATAGTTCTTTAAATGACCTTATAAAAAATACTGTTCCAGAAAAAATACAGTTTAAAGGTGAACTTAATATTGGCGAGTCTAATTCAGAATATGAAGCTCTAAGAAAATTAAAAGTAATTTCAAAAAAAAATCAGATTTACTCTAATTTTATAGGTATGGGTTATTATGGAACTTACACACCTTATGTGATTTTAAGAAATATATTAGAAAATCCTGGTTGGTATACATCATACACACCTTATCAGCCTGAAGTAGCACAAGGTAGGTTAGAAATGTTACTTAACTTCCAACAGATGATCGTCGATTTTACTGGTATGGACATAGCTAATGCATCTTTACTTGATGAAAGTACAGCTGCTGCTGAAGCCGTGGGTTTGAGTTACAGATTGAATAAAAGCGATTGCAAACTAGTATTTGTATCAGAAAACTGTCATCCACAAACAATTGATCTGATAAAAACTAGGTCAGAACCTATGGGGCTCAAAGTTCTTGTTGGGAGTGAAGATAAAGTTTTAGATAATTTAAAAGAAGATGTTGTATGTGGAATTTTACAATATCCCGGAACCTTAGGTGACATTAAAGATCCAAGTGAGTCAATAAGTAAAATCCATAAAAAAAATGGTAAAGCGATACTTGCATGCGATTTACTTTCACTTGCTAAGTTGAAAACACCAAGAGAACTAGGTGCTGATATAGCCGTGGGGAGTTCTCAACGGTTTGGAATTCCGATGGGTTATGGTGGACCTCACGCAGCATTTTTTGCAACAAAAGATGAATATAAAAGATCCTTACCCGGTAGATTAGTAGGAGTTTCAGTGGATAGACATGGAAATAAAGCCTACAGATTATCATTACAAACTAGAGAACAGCACATAAGAAGAGATAAAGCTACAAGCAACATTTGTACAGCTCAAGCCTTGTTAGCAATTGTGTCAGCAGCATATGCTATTTACCACGGTCCAGAGGGAATTAAAAATATTTCTGAAAGAGTATCTCAATTAGCAAAAAATTTTGCTGATAAAATTAAACAATCCGGATATGAATTATATTCAGAATATTTTTTCGATACTGTAACTATTATTACTAAAGATAAGACTGATCAGATTTTTGAAAATGCTTTAAATCAAAAAGTTAATATTAGAAAAGTAAACTCGGAAATGTTATCTGTATCTTTCGATGAAAGAAAAAATGTTTATAGAGTAAACCAACTACTAAAAATTTTTAATGCAGCAGAGTCAATTAAAAAAGAAGATCCTGTAGCAAATTTAGTAAATTTACCAAAAAATTTAATTAGAACTTCTAAATATTTAGAACACCCTGTTTTTAATTCATACCATTCAGAGACAGAAATGCTCAGATATCTTAAAAAGTTAGAAGATAAGGATATAGCTCTTAACAGAACTATGATTGCACTGGGCTCATGTACTATGAAATTAAATGCTACTGCAGAAATGATACCTATTTCATGGAGAGAATTAGCTGAGCCTCATCCGTTTGTGCCTGTTGAACAGATGGAGGGTTATAGAGAATTGTTCACTGATCTTAAAAATTGGCTAAGATCAATTACTGGTTTTTCTGGAGTTTCGCTTCAACCGAATGCAGGCGCTCAAGGTGAATATGCGGGATTAATGGTAATACGAAAATATCACTTAGACAGAGGTGAAGAAAATAGAAATATATGTTTAATACCTAGCTCAGCACATGGAACTAATCCAGCAAGTGCACAAATGGTTGGAATGAAAGTTGTAGTTGTTGATTGTGATAAAGAAGGAAATGTAGATTTTGAAGATTTAAAGAAAAAAGCAGAAACACATTCAGAAAATCTTGGAGCTTTGATGGTTACATATCCATCAACACATGGTGTTTTTGAAGAAAAAATATCAGATATCTGTGATTTAATTCATAAACATGGTGGTCAAGTTTATATGGATGGTGCAAACCTTAATGCGCTCGTAGGTATTGCAAAACCTGGAAATTTTGGTCCAGATGTTTGTCACATAAACTTACACAAAACTTTCTGTATCCCACACGGTGGTGGAGGACCAGGTATGGGACCAATTGCTTGCAAAAGACATTTACAAGTTTATCTACCCAATCATCCAGTGGTTAAAGATTGTGGTCCTGCAACAGGTATAGGTGCAGTTTCTGCAGCACCTTGGGGTAGTTCAAGTATTTTATCTATTTCTTGGATGTATATAAAAATGATGGGATCCAAAGGTTTGAAATTAGCTACAGAAGTTGCCATTTTAAACGCCAATTATATAGCTCATAGATTAAAAAACCATTTTCCAATTTTATACAAAGGTACTAATGGGAATGTTGCTCATGAATGTATAATTGATATTAGATCAATTAAAAGTGAAACAGGTGTGAGTGAAGAGGACATTGCAAAAAGATTAATAGATTATGGGTTCCATGCACCAACCATGTCGTGGCCAGTTGCTGGTACAATGATGATAGAACCAACTGAAAGTGAAAGTTTACCGGAAATAGATAGATTTTGTGATACTTTAATAAATATTAAATCAGAAATAGAAATGATTAAGTCTGGTAAATTTGATAAAGTAGATAATCCAATTAAAAATGCACCTCATACTGATATTGAGCTTTCATCAGATGAATGGGAACACAAATATTCTAGACAGCAAGCAGCGTATCCTGCAAAATTCTTGAAAACAAATAAATTTTGGCCTCCAGTCGCAAGAGTAGATAATGTTTATGGAGATAAAAATATTTTTTGTACTTGTCCTAGTATGGATGAGTTTAAAGAAAATGCAGCATAAAAATTAATGAAAATTGCTGTTGTTGGCTCAGGTATTTCTGGTTTAAGTGCTGCATACTACTTATCCAAAAAACATCATGTAGATCTTTTTGAAAAAGAAGACCGTTTTGGGGGTCACTCACATACCATTGATCTTACTTTTGGAGAAAAAAAAGTCTCTGTTGATATAGGTTTTATTGTATTTAACTTTCAAACATACCCAAATTTAATAAAATTTTTTAAAGAAAATAATATTGAAATTGAAAAAAGTGACATGTCTTTTTCAGTTTCAGTTGATAATACCAATTTTGAATATTGTGGAAAAGGGATAAGTGGTATTTTCTCTAATAGATTAAATTTGTTTAATATAAAATTTTTAAAAATGTTCTTTGATATAATTAAATTTTATAAAAAAAGTGATCAAGAAAGTATCTCAGAAGAAAAATTAACTTTAGGTGAATATCTTGAAAAAAACAAATTATCAAAACCATTTATAGATTACCATATAATTCCTATGGTTTCAGCTATTTGGTCTATGCCTCCATTAGAGGCAAGTAAAATGCCAATAAGTTTTTTTTTAAAATTTTTTCAAAATCATGGTTTGTTTAAATTAAAAAACAGACCTCAATGGTATACTGTATCAAATAGAAGCAGAACTTATGTAAATCAAATCATATCAAAAATTAGTGGTGAGCATTATAAAAATTATAAAGTTAAAAAATTAAAAAGAAAGACATCAGGTATTGATTTATACTATGGAGGGCAAAGTGAGTTTTTTGATTATGATAAAGTAGTCATAGCAACTCATGCAGACGAAGCTTTAGAATTAATTGATAATCCATCAGAGGACGAGAAAAAAATTCTACCTAACTTTAGCTATAAAGAAAATATCGCATATATTCATACTGATGTTAGAGCTATGCCTAAGAACAAAAAAGCCTGGAGTTCTTGGAATTCATCTATCGACGATAAAGATGTTGAAAAGAACTCAATTAGTTATTGGTTAAATTTGTTACAAAATTTAAAGTGTGAACAAGATATTTTTTTGACCTTAAATCCATATTTTGAGATTGATAAGTCAAAAATACTTAAAAAAGTAAGATTTACTCATCCATATTATGATCAAAAAGCATTAGATACGCAACACGAGCTCTATAAATTACAAAATCAAAAAGATCTACTTTTTTGTGGAAGTTATTTTGGTTACGGATTTCATGAAGATGGAATAAAATCATCTATTGAAATGCTGAATAACCTTAATGATTAACTCTTGTATTTACACTGGAACAGTAATCCATAAACGATTTAAACCTAAAGAGCATTTCTTTAAATATAAAGTTTTTTCATTATTCATAGATTTATCTGAACTTGAGATATTAAGTGATAAAATAAGATTTTTTTCTCTAAATCGTTTTAATTTAATCAGTTTTCAAGAAAAAGATCATGGAGAACGAGACGGTTCATCACTTACCAAATGGGTAAAAAAAAACCTGAAACAAAATAATATTAATTCAGAAAATATTAAAATTAAACTTTTGTGTTACCCAAGAATATTGGGATATGTATTTAATCCTCTTAGTATTTTTTTTGTTTACGACAATCAAGAACAGTTGGTATCAATCTTATATGAAGTAAAAAACACTTTTGGAGAACAACATACTTATGTATTTAGAGTGGATGATAAAAATAATTTAATAAAGAATAATTGCTCAAAGAAATTTCATGTATCTCCATTTATTGAAATGGACTGTCAGTACTTTTTTAAAATATTAAAACCAGAAGATAAATTATCTGTAATTATTGATCAATATGACAAGGATGGAAAGATTTTGTTTGCTTCTCAAGATGGTGTAAGAAATGACCTAAATAGTAAACAATTAATTAAATCTTATCTGAAACATCCTTTAATGACTTTAAAAATTATTTCTGCGATACATTTTGAAGCGTTCAAATTATGGTTAAAAGGAATAAGATTAGTTAAAAAAAAATTTAATATTAAAAATAATTTAACAGTTGAGAATTAATGTTTTTAAATAAAATATCAGATAAATTGGTTTTTAATTTTTTGAGTAAGATTGATTATGGATATCTTGAGATTAAAACTTTTGATGGAGAACTTCACAAGTTTGGAAATCAAGAAGAACCACTTAGTGCCAATATAATTATTAAAAAACCAAATTTTAATTATAATTTAATACGTGGTGGTAGTATTGGTTTTGCCGAGTCTTACATGAGAGGTGAATTTGAAACAGATAACCTCTCAAATTTAATTGAGCTAACTGCAAGAAATATAAAAATTATTCATAGGTTTTCAGGTTTACTTGATATTCCTTTAATTAATTATATTAAAAATAAAATCATTAAAAACACCAAGAGTAGGAGTAAGGAGAATATCGCTAAGCACTACGACTTAGGAAACGAATTTTTTTCACTATGGCTTGATGACACTTTAACTTATTCAAGCGCTATATTTAATGAAAATTCAAAAAACTTATCCGAAGCACAAAATAATAAATATCAAAAATTAATTGATCTTATTAAACCTAATAGTGGTGACAAAGTTTTAGAAATTGGTTGTGGGTGGGGTGGTTTTGCTGAGTATTTAGGTAAAAAATATGACGTAAAACTTGATTGCATTACTATTTCAAAAAAACAATTTGAATATGCTAAAGAGCGAATTCACAAATGTGGTTTAAATGAAAAAGTTAATATTGAGATTAAAGATTACAGAGATTTACAGGGAAAATATAATTCTATTGCATCAATAGAAATGATTGAAGCTGTTGGGCAAAATTATCTTGATGGATATTTTAAAACAATCAAAAATAATTTATCTGGAGGTGGTAAAGCAGCCATACAAGCAATAACAATTGATGACAATTTGTTTGATAGATATAAAAATAAACAAGATTTTATTCAAAAATATATCTTTCCTGGAGGATTTCTTCCCAATAAAAGCAGCATAAATAGATACGTTTCAGATAATGGACTGACAATTAACTCATATATCTCATATGCAGATCACTATGCTGATACTTTGGAAATTTGGAGGAATCAATTTATCAAAAAATGGGAGTTAATTAAAAATCAAGGTTTTGATTTAAAATTTAAGAGAATGTGGGAATTTTATTTATCTTATTGTGAAGCTGGCTTTAAATCAAAGAATATAGATCTAATTCAATTTTCACTTCAAAACAAATAACTAATAAAAGGACATTTATGCAAAATATAAAAACAATTAAATCTATTTTATTGATAATTTGTGCTTTCTTAATTACAAGTTGTTCAAACAATAGCGCTATGAAACCAGAAGATTTTAAAAATAAAGAGCCAAGATTGATAATTGAAGAATATTTAAGTGGAAATGTCAAGGCATGGGGTGTTTTACAAAATAGATCAGGTAAAGTTACTAGACAGTTTAATGCTGATTTAAATGGGACATGGGATGGCAAACAATTAGTCTTAAAAGAAAAATTTAATTGGGATGATGGCGAAGTCCAAGATAGAGAATGGACAATAAATAAAATTGATGAGCATAATTATGAGGGAACTGCAGGAGATGTTGTAGGTAAAGCCAAAGGTTATTCATATGGTCCAGCCTTTAAATTTGAATATGTTTTATTAGTTCCAGTAAAAGGAAGAGAATTAAAAATCACATTTGATGATTGGATTTTTAAACAAGATGACCGTGTCGCAATCAATAGAGCCACAATGACAAAATTTGGTTTTAAAGTTGCTGAGCTGACTGTAGTATTTGTTAAAGATTAATTATTTCTTTTGATATTTTGTCAATCGACCTAATAAATAAAAATATAACTTGCTAGGAACAAAACTTAAAATTTTAAGTGTAACTGTAAGTGCTTTTGGAAAATGAATTTCAAAAGACTTTTTATTAACTAAACCATCATAAATTTGATCTGCAGCATATTCTGGTGTCTTTAAGAAAGGCATTTTAAAATCATTTTTATCTGTCATGGGAGTTTTTATAAATCCAGGTGATACTAAACAAACACGAACGTTAGATCTCTTAAAATCAAAATATAGGCTTTCAGCTAAATTATTTAATGCAGATTTAGATGGACCATAGCCTGTAGAATTAGGAAGTCCCCTGTAACCAGCGATAGAGGAAACTATAGTAATAACACCATTTTTTCTCTCTTTAAAGTGTTGTTCAACAGCTTTAATGGTATTTACAGTCCCAAAAAAATTAACTTTAAATACCTCTTCCATTTGCTCCACATCTATATCTTTTTCTCTTTTAGGGTTCCATGTCCCTGTTGAAAAAAAACAAATATCGATATCAATAAATTTATTTTTAATTTCATTGAATACCTCAAAACAATTTTCTTTATGAGTAACATCTAAAGGAAAAGCTGTAATATTTTCATATTGATCGCAAAGTTCATTTAATAATTCTACTCTCCTTGCAGAAACTGCAACATTCCATCCTTTGCTAGAAAATTTAATAGCTAGGGCCTTACCGATACCTGTACTACCGCCTGTGATCCATATTGTTTTTTTATTCATAGTTAATCGTATATATTACTAACATGTTTAAAAATAAATTTTTAACTTTTATATACTTTCTTCTGGTCACTTTTGGAGCTTCAGCTATTGGAAGCTTCGCAACATTTAATTATAAAGAGCCATGGTATTCATTATTGAATAAACCAGCCTTTAATCCTCCAGATTGGGTTTTTGGACCTGTGTGGACGGCTTTGTATTTGATGATGACACTTGCAATATGGTTATTTTGGCACTCAAAAAGTAGGGATAAAAATACTGTTTACGTTTATTTAATTCATCTAGTTTTTAATACAACTTGGAGTCTAGTTTTCTTTGTTTTTCACAATATGGTTTTAGCTTTATTTGTATTAATTTTATTAATTGGACTGATAATTATTCTCATTTTAAGATTTAAACGTGTCAATGTAGTTAGTTCCTATTTAATGATTCCTTATTTACTTTGGTGTAGCTTTGCACTATTCCTCAATACTAATCTTATAATGATAAATTAATATGGATGATGTTGTAGTAATTGGTGGTGGAATTATTGGAGCAGCAACAGCCTATTTTTTATCTAAAGAGGGTAGAAAAGTTAAAGTAATAGAGAGAGACCCAACATACAAAACTGCATCATTCCCATTATCTTTAGGTGGATTTAGAAGACAATTTTTTCAAAAAGAAAATATTTTATTAGGAAAATTTGCTAGAGAATTTATTAATCAAATACCACAATTATTAAAGACTGAAAAAAATCCAAACCCTACTGCTAGTATGGTAACAAATGGTTATCTATTAATGTTTGGGCCAGAACATGCTGAAGAACAATACCGAGCATTAGAAAATCATAAAAAGTGCGAAGCAGGAACAAAAAATATTAAAGGTTCAGAATTATCAGATATATTTCCCTATATAAATAATGAGGGAATAGAAACAGCAACCTACACCGATAATCAAACTGAAGGTTGGATTGACCCTTTTCTTTTTCATACCGCTTTAAAAAGTAAAGCAATTGAGCTTGGAGCCGAATTCATTAAAGGAGAAATTAAAAACATTTCTGAAGTTAAAGCTAAAACTATTGTCTCTGCTGCAGGGTGTTGGACAAAAAAATTACTCGAAGATATTCCTGTAGTACCACAAAAACACACAGTATTTAGGGTTAAATGTCCAAAATATATAAAAGAAATGCCTCTAACAGGGGATCTAACAACAGGTGTTTATTGGAGACCAGAGGGTGGTGAATACCTTGCTGGATCACCTATTTCTGTTTTTGATGCTGATGATTTAGAACCAGCATGGAATGATTTTGAAGAATTAGTTTGGCCAGCATTAGCAAAAAGAATTCCAGCTTTTGAAGAACTAAAATTAACTGGTGGGTGGGCTGGATATTACGATTGTAATAAATTAGATAACAATGCAGTGGTCGGTAAGCATCCGAAATATGAAAATGTTTATATGGCATCTGGTTTCACTGGACGGGGATTAATGCAAGCACCTGGTATAGGAAGAGCATTAACAGAATTAATCACAACGGGATCTTACCAAACAATTGATATTAGTGATTTTTCAGTTGAAAGAGTGTTAGGTAATAGCGCACGGCCAGAACCATACGTATTGTAATTTTAAGTCCCACAAAAAGTTTGATACTTCTCTTTTGATATAGGAGCGGGTATTTGAAATTTTAAAATATCAATTTTAGGGTCATAAGGGTTTTGAATCACTGACAATAATATATTAAGGGTTTTATAATTATTTTTCTCTGCATCGGATAAAGCCTCTTCTACTTTATGATTTCTAGGAATGATAACCGGATTGACTTTTTTCATTAGTTCAACTCCTTTTTCTTTGTCAGAATTATTTAAATTTGATCTATTTTTCCACGATACTAACCATTCTTCGAAATTTTTATCTTTATAAATTTCACCACCATCATACATTCCCATTAAAAAACAAAATGTATTTGTGTAATCTGCTTTATTTTTTTCCATCCAATAAAGTAAAGAATTAATCAGTTTTAAGTCATCTTTGTTATCACCAACTAAACCAAGTTTAGATTTCATCATATTTAACCATTTTTGTTCATAGATATTTTGAAAATTATCAATAATTTTAGTTGCAGTTTTAATAGCCTGTTCTTCGTCTTCATCAATTAGAGGAATCAAACATTCAGCAAATCGAGCTAGGTTCCATTTTGCAATTGCTGGCTGATTTGAAAATGCATATCTTCCAAACTTATCAATTGAACTAAAAACAGTTTTAGGATCATAGTAGTCCATAAAAGCACAGGGTCCATAATCTATAGTTTCACCTGAAATAGCCATGTTATCAGTATTCATTACTCCATGAATAAATCCAACTCGCATCCAATTAACTATTAGCTGACATTGTTTCTCAATTACCATATTTAACAAATCTACAGCTTTTGTTTTAGAAGATTTAATTTCTGGATAATGTCTATCAACTGTATAATCAACTAACATATTCAATTCATCAATATTTTGTTTTGCAGCGATGAATTGAAATGTTCCAACTCGAATATGACTAGAGGCAACTCTAGTTAATATTGCACCCTCTAATAAATTTTCCCTTACAACCTTTTCTCCAGTTTTAGTCACAGCAAGACTTCTAGTTGTAGGAATATTTAATGAGTTTATAGCCTCACTAATAATATATTCTCTTAGCATTGGCCCCAAAGCTGCACGACCATCACCGCCTCTTGAAAATGAAGTCCTGCCAGATCCTTTGAATTGAATATCGTATCTTTTTTTTTGATTAGTTACATGCTCACCGATTAAAACTGCTCTACCATCACCTAACATTGTAAAATGTCCAAATTGATGCCCTGCATAAGCCTGAGCTATTGAGCTAGTTCCTTCAGGTAGAATATTTCCTGCAAATAGAGCAGATAATTCATTTTTTTCGATTTTAGAAAAATCAAGCCCCAATTCCTCTGCCAAGCTTTCGTTTAATATAATTAATTCAGGATTTAAAACTGAAACAGGTTTTATAATTTCCTTAAAAGAATCTGGTAATTTTGAATAAGAATTATCAAAATTCCATTTAATATAGTTTTTCACAGGCTTTATAGGTTCCAAATATTATTTAAAATTTCCTCTCTTCTACAAGCTTTTTTGTATTCCAAATACCTTTGAAACTTTTTTACATAAAAATCCTGATGATAAACTTCAGCTTGGTAAAATTTATCAAAACTTCTTACGTAAGTTACAATTTCTTTATTAAATTTTTTCTTAAGTTCTCTTATACTATTTTCTATGAGTTTTTTTTCTTCATTGTTTTGGTAAAAAGCAACTGATCTATAACTATATCCTTTATCACAAAATTGCCCATAAGGATCGAAGGGATCTATATTTTTCCAAAAAATGTTTAGTAATTCATCAAAAGAAATAATTTCTTTGTCATAGACAATTTCAACAACTTCAAAATGACCAGTCTTACCATAAACTACTTCTTTGTAGGTTGGGTTTTCTGTAGTGCCTCCAGAGTAACCCGATATTACCTTTTCAACTCCACTTAATTTTTCAAAGGACTCTTCCATGCACCAGAAACATCCACCAGCAAAATATGCTTTACTTTTTTGATTTGCTTCTGCACCAGTAATAAAGGAGATGATAAAAGTTATGATAGTTAAAAATTTCATTCATCATCATAAACAAAAAAAAGGAATTTAGTCTATGATATTAAAGGTAGCTACTTTTAGTAAACTACCTTTAATAAGTATTAATGTAAATTATTTTTTCTTATATTTAGCCGCTTCTTCAGATCCACCTGTTGCTGATCCTTTACTGTATGAGTGAGCTCCCATTCCAGCTAATTGACCATCTTTAACAATAAGATATTGATCTCTTATTTCACTACCTGCAAAGAAACATTCTAAAATTTCTCTTACGCCATCAGCATATCTCGTTTGAGCAGATAATGAAGTTCCAGAAGTGTGTGGTGTCATTCCATGATTAGGCATTGTTCTCCAAACATGATCATTTGGAGCTGGCTGCGGAAACCAAACGTCTCCTGCATAACCACTTAATTGTCCACTTTTTAGAGCTTTTGCAATAGCCTCACGGTTACAAATCTTACCTCTAGCAGTATTAACAATGTATGCACCTTTTTTCATTTTACTTATCATTGCATCATCAAATAAGTTTTCAGTTTCTGGATGGAGCGGACAATTTATTGTCACAACATCACAGACTTTAACCATAGATTCTACTGACTCATGAAAAGTTAAATTTAATTCTTTTTCAACACTGTCAGGTAGTTTATGTCTATCAAAGTAATGTAAATGTACATCAAAAGGTTTCATTTTTCTCAGCGCATCTAATCCAATACGACCTGCAGCAACTGTTCCGATATGCATACCTTCAACGTCATAAGATCTTTGCACAGCGTCTGCTATATTCCAACCACCTTCATTAACGATCCTATGTTGATTGTGATAATCTCTCACCATTGAAACAATCATCATAACTATATGTTCTGCAACTGATCTTGAATTACAAAATGTAACTTCTACTACATCAATTTTGTTATCCATTGCTGCTTGTAAATCAACATGGTCTGAACCAATTCCAGCGGTAATAGCCATTTTTAAATTTTTTGCTTTAGCAATTCTCTCTTTTGTTAAATAGTAAGGAAAAAATGGTTGAGATATAACAATATCTGCATCAACGATATGTTTATCAGCTTCACATCCATCTCCATCTTTACTATTTGTTACAACAAATTCATGTCCATTAGACTCTAAGTATTTTCTTAATCCTAATCCTCCTGAAACACATCCTAATAATTCACCTGGTGTGAAGTCTCTACCTTTTGGACTTGGTAAAGTCATTCCATCTGGATATTTCTCTAATTTAGGAAGATCACTAAGTGGATATGATTTTGGCATTCCACCTTTAGGATCATCGTATAATACGCACAATATCTTCATTTAATCTCCTGTATGTAATAAAATTTAACTTATTTTTTGGCCATCTAACCTTATTTTCAAAGGGCTAGCAAACAAATTATTTCTTAGAGGGGTAATTTTTTTTTAAGATAAATTTATTAATAATAATTGCAAAAATTAGAATAATTATTGAACCAGAAATCACAGGGGTCAATAAGTAGTCTACCGATACACTACCCATTATGACTATAATGGGATTTCCACCAGCTGGAGGATGAGTTATATTAAATAATATCATTAATCCAACACCAAAACCTACAGCCAAAGGGATAGTTAAATACAAAGGTAAAGGTATAAAGTATAAAAAAAACATTCCCACAATTGCAGTAAGAACGTGACCAAAGAAAACGTTTTTTGGCTGAGCGAAAGGACTTTCAGGATATCCATAAAGTAGTACCATTGAAGATCCAAACGAAGCAATTAAAAATATTCCATACTCAGTTTTGTAAGTTAAAAGAGTAAGTATTCCAATT
>CACNRD010000014.1 GCA_902622795.1 uncultured Pelagibacteraceae bacterium
GATAACTTTTAGCAGACATTAAAGCAGTTTATCCAAGACTTTTGCTGAGGATAACACTCCGGGTACCCCAGCTCCAGGGTGAGTTCCAGCTCCAACAAAATAAAGTCCGTCATAAATTTCAGATTTATTATGAAATCTAAAATATGCAGATTGAGTGAATTTAGGCTGAATTGAAAATCCAGATCCAAATTTTGTGTTTAACTCTTTTTCAAAATAATCTGGGGTTAAATAAAAATCAGCCACAATATTTTCTCTAAGATTTGGCATTAAATCTTTTTCCATTTTATCAATTACTAAATTTTTCATGTTTTCACCTTCAGTTCGCCAATCGATTTTAGATTGATTATTTGGAACTGGGACTAGAACATAAAAACAGTCATTTCCTTCCGGTGCCATAGATTTGTCAGTCGCCGAGGGTCTGTGGAGATAATAGCTAATATCGTTATTTAATTTCTTATTATTAAAAATATCTTCTAAATGTTCTTTGTATTTATTTCCAAACTTAATTGTATGATGCTCAACATCTTCATAAACCTTTTTTGTTCCAAAGTAGTAAACGAAAAGACCCATTGAATATTCCATTCTTTTCTTTTTCCAATTAAAAATAAAAGAGCCTTGACTATTTTTTTTTAACATTTTTTCGTAAAAAGCTGGTGGATCTGCATTACAAACAACGTTTTCAGCCTCAATGATTTCTTGGTTATTTAATTTAATACCGGTAATTTTATTACTTTTTGAAATGATCTCAGTAACTTCACTATTTTTGATTATATCAATTCCCTCTTCAAGCATAAGTTTTTCTAGACCTTTAATAATATTTCCTGTGCCCCCCATAGAATAATGGATTCCCCATTTTTTCTCTAAGTAAAGTATTAGTCCATAAATTGAAGTAGTGGTGAATGGATTACCTCCTACCAATAGTGGATGCATACTGAGCATTCTTCTTAATTTTTCATTTTTTATAAATGAAGATACTAATGAGTAAACTGATTTATAGCTTTTAAGTTTAAGTAGCGCTGGAAGTTGTTTCATCATTACAAAAGGTTTGTCAAAAGGGACATCTGCTAACTCTGTAAACCCTTTATCAAAAATCTTTTTGGTAAAACTTACTAATTTTTGATATCCTTCAACATCATCTTTACTTATATCCTCTATTTGTTTAACCATATTGTCTTCATCACCAGAATAATTAAATTTAGATTTATCCTCAAAAATAAATTGGTACCAAATTTTAAGAGGAGATAATTCAATGTAGTTTTTTGGATCTTTTTTAAATAATTCAAACAACTCATTAATTAAGTAGGGTGCAGTAATTACAGTTGGGCCGCCATCAAATATAAAACCATTTTTCTTAAACACTCTAGCTCTACCACCAAGATCAGGATGTTTTTCAATTAATTTGACTTGATGCCCTTTTGCCTTTAGGCGCAAAGTTGCAGCAATTCCTCCAAATCCAGATCCAATCACTATAGAATTCATATTAATAATTTATAGTTTTTTTAGGAAATTGTAAGTGTATTATGAGCTAATTTTTTTTAGCTGCTCTTTAGTCTCATCTAAATTTTTTTGAAATACAGCATCGAGTTTTGATTTATCTACTGATGTGGATATAATTTTTTTAACTGAGTCCACTGCTATTTTAATTGAAGCATCTTTTATCTCTTTTATGGCTGCTTCTTTCATTTGACTTATTTTATTTTCAGCAAGATTTTTTTTGATCTCAGAAGATTTATGGAATTTATCGTTCAATTCTATTACTAATCTATCAGAGTCTCTTTTTGCTTGATCTAAAATGTCATTACTAACCGTTTGAGCGGTATCTAATTTTTTTTGCGCATTATCAAGCAAATTTTTTGCTTCAGTTCTTAATTTTTCACTCTCACTAATTTCATTTTTAATATCAGAGATCATATTATCTAAAATTTCTGAAACTTTTTGTGGAATTTTTAAATAAATTAAAGCACCAAAAAAGATTACAAATGATACTGCTACCCAAAATGTTGCATCAATTGCCATAGTATTTATCTCCATTTCTTTTCGATAGATCATCAACAATTGCAGATATGCTACTACTGTTTACGCCAGAACCAATTAACTTTTCTAAAAGTTCTGAAGAAGTCTCAATTGCTATTTTATTTATTTTATTTGGAGCGCTAACTCTTAAAACTTCTATTTCTTTTTCAGCTTTATTAATTTCATCATCAATTTGCTGATCTAAAACCTCTTTTTTAGCTACTATATCTTTTAGCGCCTTTTCTCTTGTTTGATTAAACATAGTTTTAGCCTCACTCTTACTCTTTAATATAATTTCATCATATTCCTTAAGCTTAGCCTCACTATCTTCTCTTTGTTTTTCTGCGGCCTCAATATTTTCTAAAATTTGAGATTTTCTCGACTCTAAATTGTTACTAATTTTTGGCAGTATGAATTTTGATAAAACAACATACATAGTTCCAAAAGTAAGTATTAACCAAAAAATTTGAGAAATCCAAAACTCAGGATTTAATTGAGGCATACCTCCGCTTTCAGCTGCAAAAGCTTCTTTAAAAAATAAGAAGCTAAAAAATATCGACTGAAAATATATTTTTTTAATCATTAATTTAAAACGCAAATAAAATGATTAATGCAACTACTAATCCAAATAATCCTGTAGCTTCCGCTAGAGCGAAACCTAAAAGCAAATTAGGAAACTGTTTTTGTGCTGCAGACGGATTTCTCATCGCTCCAGACAAATAATTTCCAAAAATTATTCCAATACCTACACCGGCACCCGCTAAAGCAATTGCTGCTAAACCAGCTCCGATCATTTTTGCTGCTTCTAATTCCATTATTTCCTCCTTGGTTAATTAATGGTGTAAATTTAATGCATCATTTAAATAGATGCAGGTTAAGATTGCAAAAACATAAGCTTGAAGAAAAGCAACTAAGATCTCTAAACCTGTTAATGCAACCGAAAAACTCAGTGGAAGCCAACCACCGACTAATCCAAGACTTATCACAAAGCCTCCGAAAACTTTCATCATTGTGTGACCAGCCATCATATTCGCAAATAATCGGACTGACAAACTTATTGGTCTACTTAAATAAGATATAATTTCTATTACTACTATCAAGGGTAGTAGCACAGCTGGTACCCCACTAGGTACAAATAATTTTAGATAACCAAATCCATGTTTGATAAAACCAATAATTGTCACCCCAATAAAAATAAATGACGCCAAAATAAATGTAACGATTATATGACTCGTTACAGTAAATGTGTAAGGGATCATACCAAACATGTTACAAAATAGAACAAACATGAATAAAGAAAATATAAACGCAAAATAGGGTTTTGCTTTTGATCCAGCTGTATCACTTATCATTTTTGCAACAAATGTATAACTAAGCTCTGCTAGTAGTTGTATTTTATTTGGTAATACTGAATTTCTTTTTGAGCCCAAATTAAACACAAGTAAAATTGAAACTGTACTAATAATCATAAACAAACTGGCGTTAGTAAAAGATATATCAAATGCTCCAATTTTTATTTCAGGTCCAATTCGATAAACATCGAATTGAGACATAGGATTTGCTGCCATAAGTATTTATTTTTGCATATTTTTTGCAGATCTAATTACATTCGTTATTCCAGCAACTACTCCCACAAAAAAAAATATTAATATAAACCAGGGTTTAGTACCAAAGGTCTTATCAAAAATAAACCCAATAATTGTCCCTACAGCAACTGCAGCGACCAGTTCAGTGCTTAATTTAAAGGCTGTTCCAATAGGTGAGGGATTACTTTTTTTATCAAAAAGATTTTTCTTAGAAACCTTCGTTTTTGCAATCTCTAGGCGAGTTTTTAACGGATCTTTTGGCATTTGTATAGTTTAGGCAACCATACTCTCTGCTTTTTGTAAATCAACTGCAACTAACTGACTTATACCCTTTTCAGGCATAGTTACCCCATATAATCTATTCATTTTAGACATGGTTAAAGCATGATGAGTTACAATGATAAATTTAGTATTTGTTATTTTAGTCAACTCTTCAAGTAGATTGCAAAATCTTGTTACATTTGCGTCATCCAGTGGAGCATCAACTTCATCCAAAACACAAATTGGAGATGGGTTAGTTAAAAATACTGCGAAAATCAAGGAAAGTGCCGTTAGTGCTTGTTCTCCTCCAGATAACAAGGTTATTGATTGTAATCTTTTTCCAGGAGGGCTTACCAACATCTCTAATCCAGCCTCAAGAGGGTCATCAGAGTCAACTAATTCTAATTTTGCATTTCCTCCATTAAACAATTTTGTATAGACTTCATTAAACTTTCTATTAACTTTCTCGAAAGCCTCTATTAATCTTTCACGTCCTTTTTGATTAAGTTCATTTATGCTATCTTTTAATTTTATAATAGCTGTTACTAAATCTGCTCGATCTTGCTCCATTTTCTTAATCTCTTCCTCATATTTATTAGTTTCTTCGTCTGCTTTTAAATTTACAGATCCAAACCTTTCTCTTTCTTGCTTCTTTTTATCCAATGCATCCTCTTGATCAACAGCGTTGGGGAGCTCATCTACACCATTTAAATTTGAATTCTCTAAAATATTTTCTTCATTGAGATTTAGCTCAGAACTTATACGATCTAATAAATCTCCTTTTCTTTTTTGAAGACCTTCAATAGTTGCTCCTGAACTAGCTTTTCTCTCTCTGATTTGTATTGATTGCTCTTGAATTTCATTTAATTCACCTCTTAAAGTTTCAATTTTTTTATCAGTTTCATCAATAATTAATTCATTATCAATTTTTTCCTCATCAGAAATTCTCAAATTTTCTGAAATTTGACCTTTCCGTTCAGCCTGAACTCTTGGTTGATTTTCTAAATCATTCAATTGAGATGACGATTTATTTTTTCTTTCAGTAAGTTCTAAAACCATTTTCTCTGAATTTGATAATAAATTTTTCCAACTTTCAATTTCAGTTTCAATGGTTTTAATTCTTTCGTTTCTTTTTATAGATTCATTTTTGATAGATTGATTTTTACTATAAGCATCAGCATATTTTTCTTGCAGTAATTTTATATTTTGTGATTTTTCATTAATACTTAATAATTCATTCCTAGATTTGTCGTCTTTTAGGTCATTTAAAAAATTATTAAGCTCCATGTTACATCTGTCTAGTAAAGTAACTGCCTGATTAATTTCATTACTATCAATTAATTCTTTAACCCTTAAGATTGAACTTTGGACGTTTTTAATTGGGCCCAAGCTAATATTGATCGTCTGGTCAGCAAAGCTATTTATAACATCATCAACAGCTTTTTGTTCTTCCTTTAACCTATTTTTTTCTATTTCTAGCTCTTCATTAGAAAGCTTTTCTGTTTCAAAATATTTAGAGTCTGTCTCTATTAAATCCGATTTTTCTTCTTTTAGTCTTTTTTCATTAGAATTAGCGTCAATAATTATCCCTTTTTCTCTTGCGATATCATCATCAAGAGTTTGAATTGACTTTTTAATAGTTTCGATTTCATCTTGTGTTCTTATATTTTCTTCATCTAAACTTTGAAGCTCTAGATTAAGTCTTTGAATTCTTGACAAATTTTCTATATTTTTTTCTCTAAGTGGTGAAACTTTATCAGTTGAAAGTTTTATTAAACTTTCTAGCTCTGATATTTTAGTATTAAATCCATCAACTTCACCTTCAGCTTCATTATTTATTTCATTTTCTATCCTGATTTCTTTGTCTATCTCAATTAATTTTAAATAATATAAACCAGCCTCAATTTTTTTTATTTCTTCAGAGATGAGTTTATATTTTGTAGCTTCCTCTGCCTGTTTTTGAAGATTTGCTAATTGCTTTTCTTGTTGCCTTC
>CACNRD010000015.1 GCA_902622795.1 uncultured Pelagibacteraceae bacterium
GCATAATCACACAGCTCTTTAATTTTATTTTTTTCAGAGTTTATCAAATTTTTTGACAACAGACTTGCAGTAGCCTGACAATAAATACATGATTTTCCCTGGTAGCCAAAATCAACAAGTTTTTCATTTTTGATAACTAACTTAATTTGAATTTCATCACCACATAAAGGATTTTTGGATTTTGCAGCATGAGTGTAGTTTTTGATATTTTTGTTATTTTCTGTATCCGAAGCAATCTCTAAAATTTTTAAATCCATATAAACTTTTAATTTTATTTCATATATATCACTGATTTTATAATTAGATTTAAAATATATTTTTGTTGTAGAAAATTCTATTTAGAATTAGATTTCGGCATATGATTGAGCTTAGAAGTCCCAAAATAGCTATTCCAGTTGTTTTATTTGCAGGCTTACTGTGGTCATTTGGCCCGTTAGTTGTGAGATACATGGATAATCCAGAATTAGTCCCATGGCAGTATATTTTTGGAAGAGGTTTAACCATTTTTATTTTACTAAATCTTTATTTATTTTTCGAGGAAGGAAAAAATTTTTACAAAAATTATTTAAAAATAGGTTTATCAGGTATGATAGGTGGCTCTGGTCTAGGTGTTGCAATGATCACCTTTATTTACTCAATTACTAACACAAGTGCTGCTGTAACATTACTTTGTTTAGCTGCAATGCCTTTTTTTACGGCATTATTAGCTTTTTTGTTTTTAAAAGAAAAAATTTCTTTAAATGTTTGGATTTCAATTATCATAGCAACTGCAGGTATACTAATTATGGCTCTTGGTAATACTAGTGAAAAATCCTTAATTGGATTTGTATTTGGTCTTGCAGCTTCAATTGGTTTTTCAGTTTTTTCAGTGACATTAAGGTGGAGAAAAGAAACTCCTAAATTCACAACAGTTGCTTTTGCAGGTTTCTTTTGTGTCGTTTTTTCATCTATAGCTATCATTACAAACGATCTAGTATTTTTTTCATCTAGCTATAATGGAACTTTATTTTCTTTACATGGAACATTAGTTTGCTTTGGTTTAATTTTATATTCAATAGGCTCAAAAGCCATTCCAGCAGCAGAACTTACCTTGCTATCTTTAACTGAAGTAGTGGGTGGGATATTCTGGGTATGGTTGCCACTGTTTGGTATTAATGAGGTTCCCACATCAAACACGATTATTGGCGGATTTTTTCTTTTTGTTTCAATAATTTATTACAGTTTGATCATGAGATGGAATAAAAGATATATCGCTCTTAATTAATCTATGAATAAAAATAATATTATTGTGAATAGTTGGAATGAATGGGATCCACTAAAACATGTAATTGTCGGAAGAGCAGATGGCACTTGTATTCCAGCCCCCGAACCAGCACTTGATGCTAAAGTTCCTGAAGATAGTGATATGCGAGGCCAGTTTGGACCAAGAACCAAAGATACAGTTGATAAAGCCAATCAACTTTTAGATGATTTTTCAAATATACTTCAGAAAAGAGGAATTAAAGTTGATCGACCGACACCTATAAATTTCAATCAAAAAACATCTACTCCTGATTGGGAAGCTGAAACCATGTTCGGCTGTATGCCACCTAGAGATGTTTTGTTAACTGTTGGTAACGAAATTTTAGAGGCAACAATGAGCTATCGATGTCGTTGGTTCGAATATTTATGTTATAGACCACTATTACAAGATTATTACAACCGGGATCCTAATATGCGACATGAGTCTGCACCAAAGCCAAGATTAACTGACCTTGATTATCGGAAGGACTATTTATCAGATAAAATTGGTGTACAGAAAAGATTAGAGTGGACTGAAAAAAAACATTTTGTAACAACAGAAGAAGAACCATTATTTGATGCAGCAGACGTATTAAGATTTGGAAAAGATTTAGTTGTTCAGCATGGTTTTACTACAAACTTAAAAGGTATTGATTGGTTAAAAAGACATTATAAAGATCATCGAGTTCATGCTGTGAACTTTCCTGGTGATCCATATCCAATTCATATTGATGCAACTTTTACACCTATAAAAGAGGGGTTAATAATAAACAATCCTCAAAGAAGACTTCCAAAAGAGCAAAGAAAATTATTTGAAAATAATGGATGGGAAATAATTGATAGCGCGCAACCAGCACACAACGAGCCACCTCCTTTATGTTATTCTTCAACGTGGTTATCAATGAATGTATTAGTCTTAGACTCTAAAACAGTATGTGTTGAAAAAAGTGAGACTTATCAAGCAGAACAATTAGATAAACTTGGAATGGAAGTGGTACCAGTAGAACTACGTGATGCATATGCTTTTGGAGGAGGACTTCATTGTTGCACTGCAGATGTCTATCGAGAAGGTGATTTAAAGGATTATTTACCTAAGCAATAAGTCTCTAATTTGGATTTTGCTTCAAAAATTCAATATATTTTAAAACTTCCTCAAGCTGCTCATCAGGGATTTCTTTGTAACTAGCGTTAAATTTGGCTTTTACACAAATAGCTACATGGGCATAGGCATTTCTACCCTTAGAATGATTAGGATGATCAGGCAATTGTCCTTGTAAATAATCGCCAGCTTCCTGAATAATTTTCCAGAGTTTCCTTGCGTTTTCTTTGTTCATTCTTTCCAAATAATAGTTTTATCTAATTCTGGCATAGTGAATAGCATAGTTTATAATTTTAGAAATTAAATTTTATAAATGATTGAAGATTTTAACGTTAAATTTACTGAAAAAGAAATTTCTTTAATTTATCAAAAAGTTAGAGATTATCCTTGGGACTCTGTAAAGGATTTAGACGGTTGGGAACACGGAACAAACAAAAAATATTTAAAAGAATTATGTGATTATTGGATTACCAAATTTGATTGGAAAAAACATGAATTTGAAATAAATAAATTTAATAATTATACAACTAAAATTGATGGTATAAAAATTCATTTTATTAAAATAAAAGGAAGCAGCAAAAATTCAATACCATTACTTTTGATGCATGGTTGGCCTGGATCCATAATTGAATTTCTACATATTATCGAAAAACTTGCTCATCCAGAAAAATTTGGAGGAGACAAAAAAAACTCTTTTGATGTAATAGTTCCTTCTTTGCCAGGATTTGGTTTTTCAGGAAGTCCATCAAAGCCAATGGGGCCAAGAAAAATGTCTGAAATATTAAATAAACTAATGATTGAAAATCTTGGTTATAAAAATTATATGGCTCAAGGAGGTGATTGGGGCGCAACTATTGCTAATTGGCTAGGTTATGATCATTCAAAATTTTGTAAAGCAATTCATATAAATTGTCTGACTATGCGTCATCCTGAGGGTCCAAAATCTGATGAAGAAAGAAATTGGCAAAAAAAATTTAATGAGGATCAAATAATGCAAGAAGGATACAGAACTCAACAAGCAACAAAACCTCAATCTTTAGGCTACGGAATGATGGATAGTCCAGTTGGTATAGCTGCCTGGATAACTGAAAAAATGTATTCATGGTCAGATTTAAAGAACAATGATATTGAAAGTGTCTATTCTAAAGATACTTTGTTAGCAAATATTATGGTTTATATCTTAACAAAAACATTTGATACAGCTAGTTGGATTTATTTTGGTAGAAGAGAGGAAGGAGGAAGGTTTTTTCCAAAGGATTTTAAAAAAATTGAAATTCCAACAGCAGCAGCAATATTTCCTGCTGAAATGTCTGAATGGCCACCTAGGTCTTATGTTGAAAGAATATTTAATCTTAAACAATGGACTGAAATGCCTGCAGGAGGTCATTTCGCTGCATTAGAAAAGCCGAATCTTTTAGTTGATGATATTATAAAATTCAGACGAAGTTTAAGATATGATCCTTATGATGAAAGAGGTGGTCAATTTAATCATTAAGAATTTTAACATCTTTTTCATCAAGACTTAAAAATACTTCTTCACCAACTTTGAATACATGATTTGTATCACCAGAAATAACGTATAATTTTCCTATATCAGAATTAAAAATATATTGATAATTGCTACCAACAAAAGAGGCATTATTTACTGATGCATGAATACAATTATTATTATCAGTTGTTTCAATTCTAATTTTTTCTGGTCTCAAAGCAACAGAAACTGAGTTTTCCAAATTCTTGTCACTTTCAATCTTAATTCTCATTTCTGCCAGTTTTAATTCATATGTATTGGATTGCTTACTAACTATTTCAGCTTTAACAACGTTTGCATCACCAATAAAATTTGCAACAAACTTATTTTTTGGAAAGTTATACAGATCTTTTGGATTTCCATCTTGAGCAATAACAGCATTATTCATTACAATTACTTTGTCAGATATTGCTAAAGCTTCTTCTTGGTCATGAGTTACATAAATCGTGGTTACACCAAGTTTTTGTTGTATTTCTCTTATATCTTCTCGGACCTGCCTTCTTAATTTTGCATCTAAATTTGAAAGAGGTTCATCGAAAAGCAATACTTTTGGTTCTAAAACAATTGCTCTTGCAACAGCAACCCTTTGCTGTTGTCCACCTGATAGTTCTGATGGCATTCTATTTTCGTATCCTTCAAGATTTACAAGTTTTAGTGTTTCTAATGATTTTTGGATATACTCTTCCTTTTCTACATTTATCATTTTTAAACCATACGAGACATTTTCAATAACACTCATATGTGGAAATAAAGCGTAAGATTGAAATACCATTGATACATCTCTGTCAGTTGCAGGCAATAATGT
>CACNRD010000016.1 GCA_902622795.1 uncultured Pelagibacteraceae bacterium
AAGTAATCAATCCAGCGACAGAAAAAGCTTGCGCAGTAATTTCACTTGGAAGTAAAGATGATGTTAATGATGCAGTGCTCTCTGCAAAAGAAGCATTCAAAACTTGGGGATATTCAACAAAAGAGGACAGAATTGCTCTATTGGAAACATTTTACACTTTATATAAGAAAAGATGGAACGATATAACTGATGCCATTATTCAAGAAATGGGAGCACCAAAGGATTTCGCGTCAAAACTACAGACAGGAACTGGTGCAAGTCATACTAAATCTTTTATAAGATATTTAAAAGAGTTTGAATTTGAAAGACCATTAGGAGAGCATGCGAAAAATCAAAGGTTAATATATGAGCCAAAAGGTGTTTGTGCTTTAATTACTCCTTGGAACTGGCCAATGAACCAAGTCACTTTAAAGGTAATCCCTGCTTTAGCATCTGGCTGTACTATGATTCTAAAACCATCAGAACTAGCGCCACTTTCAGCCATGATACTCGCAGAACTAATTGATGAAGCGAAATTTCCAAAAGGGGTGTTTAACTTAGTAAATGGTGATGGAGCCACAACTGGCGATGCTTTAACAAGTCATCCAGATGTTAATATGATCTCATTTACAGGATCTACTAGAGCAGGTGCATTAATATCTCAAAATGCAGCAAAAGATTTTAAAAGAGTTAGTTTAGAACTTGGTGGCAAGGGAGCAAATATTATTTTTAAAGATGCAGATCCTGAAGCTGTTGAAAGAGGAGCTTTAAGATGTTTTAGAAACTCAGGTCAATCTTGTAATGCTCCAACAAGAATGTTGGTTGAAAAATCTATGTATAATGAAGCAATAGATAGACTAAAAAAATATACAAATGAATTTAAAGTAGATGATCCAAAAAAAGAGGGTGAACATATAGGACCTGTAATTTCTGAAACACAATTTAATAAAATTCAAAAGTTAATTCAAAAAGGAATAGACGAAGGTGCAAAACTGGTTGCTGGTGGGCCAGGAAAACCAGATGGTATGAATAATGGTTATTATGTAAAACCTACTGTATTTGCAGATGTCAATAATCAAATGGAAATTGCCAGAACAGAAATATTTGGTCCAGTTTTATCAGTAATACCATTTGAAACTGAGGATGAAGCAGTAGAAATAGCTAATGATACTGATTACGGTTTAACAAATTATATTCAAAGTAAAGATTCTGAAAAAATCAGAAGACTTGCAAGAAAACTAAGATCTGGAATGGTAGATGTGAATGGTGCCGGTATTGCAGTAGATGCTCCCTTTGGTGGATTTAAGCATTCTGGTATTGGGAGAGAAGCAGGTAAAGAAGGTTTGTTAGAATTCTTGGAAGTAAAATCAGTAGGTGGTTGGAGTTAATTTATAGAAGATTTTTCTTTAATTCCTTCAAGTAATTTTAAACACTTTTTTAATTCGTCTAATATTATAAATTCATCAATTTTATGTGCTTGTTCAATAGAACCTGGTCCACAAACAACAGTACTAATTCCTATTTCTTGAAATAAACCTGCCTCAGTTCCAAAAGATACAACTTGTCGAGAGTTATCCCCTGTTAAACTTGAAATTAATTCACACGCATCAGATTTATCCTTACGGTCAAAGCCAATTATTTCTCCGATAACTTTTTTTTCAATAGAGGAGCTAGAAAAAACTTTTTTCATTTCTGGCAATAAAATTTCATTTGCATATTTATCTAATTCTTGATTTAAAAATATTGCATCCTCTTTAACCACTGGTCTAGTTTCCCAATTGACATGGCATTTATCTGCAATTACGTTGTGAGCAATCCCTCCAAAAATTCCTCCTATTGAGAGGGTTGAATGAGGAGGATCAAATATAGAGTCTTTTGGAGCTCTATCTTTAAGATCATTCCGTAATTCAATCAATTTATTTACATATCTTGAAGCGTATTCAACAGCGCTTACACCCTTATGTGGTGCTGAGCTATGACCTGCCAAACCTTTAAAATAAGTTGTGTATTCGTAGCATCCTTTATGAGCATCGATAATTTTCATGTTTGTTGGTTCGCCAACAATACAAATTCCATCTTTAATTTCTCTTTTTTTTAATTCTTTTATGAGAATGGGCGCTCCTTGGCATGCAGTTTCTTCATCAAAAGTGAAGGAAAAATGAATATCTCTATTGAGATTAGACTTTGAATAAATTGGTGCAAAAGCTAATGTGCATGCAATAAAGCCTTTCATGTCACATGAACCTCTTCCATAAAGTTTGTCTCCTTTAATTGTTGCTTTAAACGGATCTGTAGTCCAACCTTTAGACACGGGCACAACATCAGTGTGTCCAGATAAAATTACGGGCTTTTTATCGCTAGGTTTTTTAGATTTAATTGTTGCAAACAAATTAACTCTTTTTTTATCTTCATCAAAAGTTCTAAAAGAAGTGGCACCAAGTTTTTTTAATATATTATCGCAATAATCAATTAAAGAATTGTTGTCTTCTCCTGAAATTGTTTTAAAGGCGATTAGGTCAGTTAAAATCTTTACTGAGTTATCAAATAAAACATCTAAATTATTTTCTGTACTCATATTTAGGATCCATTATATATTAATTATATGAAAGAACAAATAGCCTACGATATTTTTGATAAAGTTGATATTAGAGTTGGAACAGTTTTATCAGTAAAAAAAAATGAAAAAGCAAGAAAACCTTCATTGGTTGTTAAAGTAGATTTTGGTGATGAGATTGGGATAAAACAATCTTCTGCTCAAATAACTCATTATTATAATGAGGAAAATTTAATAGGAAAGCAAGTAATTGGTATTTGTAATTTTGAAGAAAAAAACATTGCAGGTGTAGTTTCACAAGTTCTTATTCTTGGATCAATTGATAAAGAAGGAAAAGTAATTTTAGTACATCCTTCTCAAAAATCTGAGAATGGCCTTCCTATAGCATAAAAAATGCATCCTGAAATTTTATCTCTTTCATTATTTATGTTTGTTACAAGCTGTTCTCCAGGTCCAAATAATATTGTCGCATCTCATTCTGGATTTAATCATGGGATTAAAAAATCTATTCCTTTAATACTTGGTGTAATTTTTGGTTTTACTACTATGCTTGCAGTGGTTAATTTTGGATTAATAAACATTTTTAATATTTATCCAATTATTCAAGAAACATTAATTATAACTGGTACAATTTTTTTAATATATTTAGCATATAAAATTTCATTTTCAAAATCGTCCACTGACAATAAAGAATTGAAACCTGTAAATTTTATCGAAACTTTTTTTTTCCAGTTTTTAAATCCTAAGGGGGTAATAGTTGCAGTTATTGCAGTATCAACCTACACAGAATCAGGAATAAACTTTTTAAACTACTCAATATGGATGCTGGGGATAGCTTTTATGTTTGCAATAATAAGTATTATTTTTTGGACATTATTGGGAAGATTTATGAGGAAATTCGCGACAAATGAGAAATTTATTAAATGGTTTAATTATGTTATGTCAACGCTTCTATTACTTTGTATAGCAACATTTTATTACTAAATTATGAAACCAGGAACAAAAAATTCTTATAATTCTTTATCTGACATAAAAATTAATTCTAAAAATTATAAATATTACTCTTTAAGTAAAGCTGAAAGTAATGGATTAAAAGGTATTTCTAAACTACCTAAATCCTTAAAGGTTCTTCTTGAAAATTTATTACGATATGAGGATGATTTATCAGTAACGAAAAATCAAATAGATGCCCTAAAAAATTGGCTAGATACTAAAAAATCCTCAACTGAGATAGCATATAGACCTGCAAGAGTATTATTGCAAGATTATACCGGTATACCAGCAGTAGCTGATTTAGCAGCTATGCGAGAAGCTGTGAAAGAAAAAAATATTGACCCTAACTCAATTAATCCACTTTCGACTGTTGATTTAGTTATTGATCATTCTGTACAAGTTGATCAATCTTCTAAATCAGACTCTTTTGAAAAAAATGTAAATATTGAATTTAAAAGAAATGCTGAGAGGTACTCATTTTTAAAATGGGGGCAGGACGCATTTAATAATTTTCGAATTGTTCCTCCAGGAACAGGAATATGTCATCAAGTGAACTTAGAATATTTATCTAAGGTTGTTTGGTCTGAAAAATTTAAAGATGAGGATTACTTATTTCCTGATACTTTAGTTGGTACAGACAGTCACACAACTATGGTCAATGGACTGTCAGTTTTAGGATGGGGAGTAGGAGGGATTGAAGCAGAAGCAGGAATGCTTGGGCAGCCAATATCTATGCTTATTCCAGAAGTAATTGGATTTGAGGTAAAAAATAAAATGCCAGAAGGAACAACTGCTACAGATCTAGTTCTAACAATAGTAAAAATGTTAAGAGATAAAGGAGTAGTTGGAAAATTTGTTGAATTTTATGGAGAAGGTTTAAAGAATTTAACTTTAGCAGATAGAGCTACTATAGCTAATATGGCTCCAGAATATGGGGCGACTTGTGGATTTTTTCCAATTGATAATGAAACATTAAAGTATCTTCAATTTTCAGGCAGAGATGAAGAGACAA
>CACNRD010000017.1 GCA_902622795.1 uncultured Pelagibacteraceae bacterium
TTTAAGGCAATCAATAAATAAAACACTGTCTTTTTTCTTAACTATTTTTATTTCTCTTATTTTTTTTAAGGCGATCTCTCTGCTCATTACCCAATTATTTAATAAGGTTGGATGATTTACTATAAATGGAGCCATACCTAATCCAGTAGAATTTCCAATGCCTAAATTTTTACAAATCTTTCTATCTAATACAACAGATTTACTAGGGTTTTTGTGGTGAGCGACGTGATTTACTTGATCAAATGTAAATTGCCTAACTAAATAAACTAGCATCATTTCCAATCTAAAAGGTCCATTGATTTCTTCTCTGTCCTTAATTCTAAAACGATCTGCTAAGCCAAATTTTCCAGACCCATATACTGCAGTTGTTCTGTACAAATATCCAACATTTGATAGTAATTCTAAATCTGGTTGTTTACCTTCACTCAATCTTTCAACTACATGATTGAATACTCGAACAGATTTATTTGCTCTAGACAATGTTAACTCTTTAAATGAAAGTCTCCCAACTTCCTGCCTTGGTACCTCATTTTTAAGTCTATCAATATCTTTTTGAGTAGGAACACCATCATGCAATGTAAATGCTGCATCCCATTTTGTTGCAATTACTCTATCTGATCTTTCGTCATCTTTAATTTTATTTGCAAAACAAACTAGTGAATAAGTTCTTTTATCTTTCTTAAAAGAGTAGACTGCTTCTCCATAACCAAATCTATCTAGATTAAATAAATCTCTCTTATATTCCCAGTCTTTAAATTCATTAAGAAAGCTTCTTAAAAAAGACAGTTTAGACTGATGAAATGATCCTAATCTTGACAATTTCATTATCGTGTTTGGATCTCTAAGTTGAATTTTCATAACTAAATTAGTTTATAGAAATTGTACCAGTTGTTTCCAAGTATTCCATTTGTCTCTTCATCAGAAAATCCAACTTTTTTAAGACCTTTTTCGATATTTGAAAAACCCCTAGCGTCCTCAAACCATTGAGGTTGTTTGGGAAAGCCAGGTTTATTTTTATTTCCTTCACCAAAATTTGTACTTTTAGACCATGTTCCATTTCTCATCCATTCAACAACACTATCAGGTTGCTGAAGGCAAAGATCAGATCCGATACCTATTTGTTTTGTGTTCATTATTTCAGCTGTCTTAGCAACCATCTCACAAAAACTTTCGAGGGTACAATTTGTGTTATCTTTCAAATGATGAGGATATAAAGATAATCCAAGAATACCTCCACTATCACTTAAAATTTTTAACAAATCAGACGATTTGTTTCTTTTTGCAGGATGCCAAAAATTTGGATTTGCATGTGTTATTGCTATCGGTTTTTGACTTAACTCGATTGCGTCAATTGTACTTTTTTCAGCTGAATGTGACATGTCAATTACTACACCCACCCTATTCATTTCTTTTATGACTTCACGTCCAAAATTGGTAACTCCACTGTCTGTATTTTCATAACAACCAGTAGCTAATAATGATTGGTTGTTGTAAGTAAGCTGCATAAATCGGCAACCTAGTTTATGCACTTTTTCAACTAATTTTATATCATCCTCTATGGGAGAACAATTTTGAAAACCAAAAAAAATTGCTGTTTTTTTATCTTTATTTGCCTTTTCTATATCTTTGTAATCCCAACCTTGAAATATTATATCTGAGTTTTCTTTAAAAAGTTTTTTCCATTTTTTAATCTCAGTTAATAACTCATTGTAATCTTCATGATAGACTATTGTAACGTGAACAGCATCAAGACCTGCAGATCTATTAAACTCGAAGGTTTCTCTTGACCAATTACAATATTGAAGGTTATCAATTTTAAAATTCATATTAGTTGAACTCTAATCAATATGGTTTTTAAATACTATTAATTTTATTGAAATTTTAAGTTAATTTTGAAATAAACTAATTACTAATTCTCATGAAAAAAAATAAAAATCTAAAAGTTTCAATCGTTATGGGTAGTCAGTCTGATTATAAGACTATGCAGCTGGCAGAAAAAACCCTAAAAAAAATTGGAGTTTCTTTTGAGACAAAAATTGTATCAGCTCACAGAACTCCAAAAAGGATGTATGATTATGCTCTAAAAGCAGAAAAAAATAATATAGGTGTAATTATTGCAGGCGCTGGAGGATCAGCACATTTACCCGGTATGATCTCAGCACTTACATCATTACCAGTTCTTGGTGTACCTATCGAAAGCAAAAAATTAAAAGGCTTAGACAGTCTTTTATCAATAGCTCAAATGCCAAAAGGAATACCTGTTGGAACACTTGCTATTGGTGAAGACGGTGCAATTAATGCTGCATTACTAGCGGCTTCGATAATAGCAAACCAGAATACATCTATTAAACGAAAATTGAGCAACTGGAGATCTAGTCAAACTAAATCAGTAAAAAAAAATCCGAAATAAATGTCTGATATTACTCTTGGTATTATAGGAGGTGGACAGCTAGGTAGCATGTTAGCAATTGCTGCAAAAAAATTAAACGTTAAAACTGTAATTTTTTCTGACGATGCAGATGCTCCAGCTCAAAACTTTTGTAATCAATTTATTTCAGGAAATTATGATGATAAACAAAAAGTTGATGATTTTGTTAATCAAGTTAACTTTGTAACTTACGAATTTGAAAATATACCTTTTGAAACCCTTAATGAAATAAACAAATTAAAACCAGTTTTACCTAAACCTTCTGTGAATCGACTTATTCAACATAGATTGGCTGAAAAAGATTTTATAAATAAATTAAATATTAGAACTACACGGTATGTATCAATTGAAAAAAAGTCAGACATAGATGCCTTGAAAGATTTTTTACCTGGAATATTGAAGACGACTACATTAGGTTATGATGGAAAAGGACAACATCCAATAAATTCAACCGAAGAGTTAAATTCTCTTAATATAGATTTTTCCAGTGGATATATTCTTGAGAAACTTGTTAAATTAAAAAAAGAGATCTCAATAATTATAACCAGATTTAGTAATAATAAATATGAAATATATGAGCCCATTGAGAATACTCATGAAGATCAAATTTTAAAATATTCTAAAATACCCGCTGACATAAATGAGAAAATTTTTAATCAATCTAAAGATTGGGCTATACTGATAGCAGAAGAACTTAAATATGTAGGAACATTGTGTGTAGAATTTTTTATCGATAGAAATGATAATTTATATGTAAACGAAGTTGCACCTAGGGTGCATAACTCTGGCCATCTTACCATCAATTCATACAATGTAAGTCAATTTGAAAATCATGTAAGAGCAGTTTGTGGTTTAGAGCAAATACCACTAAAAAAAATTTCTAATGCAAAAATGATTAATTTACTAGGTGATCAGATATCTCAGTATAGAAAATCTCCTAACCTAAAAGAGAATGAATTTTTCTTTGATTATTTAAAAAAAGAGATTAAAGAAAAAAGAAAAATGGGTCATATCACAATATTAATTTAAATGTTAAAATCATTAGAAGGTAATTTTGATAATCCTAAAGTTCATGAACTTCTTAGTAAACACTTTGTTGAACTTAGAGCAGCATCTCCAGAGGGAAGTACTCATGTTTTAGATATTCCTGGTCTTAAAGTATCATCGATTAAATTTTGGAGCTTGTGGCAAGATGAAAATTTAATAGGTTGCGGTGCTCTTAAATTTCTAAATGAGGGTCACGGAGAATTCAAATCTATAAGAATTCATGATAATTTTAGAAATAAAGGGTATGGTATTAATGTAATTAATCATTTAATTAATGAAGCCAAGAAACTAAACATAAAAAAATTAAGTATTGAGACTGGTGCTGGTGATTTTTTTTTACCAGCAAGAAGACTTTTTAAAAAATGCAAATTTGAAGAATGTCAACCTTTTGCACATTATAAAGAAGATGTAAATTCTGTATATTTAACCAAAATTATTGACACAAATTAGAAAATATTTTTAATTTATAATATATTTTGTTGACAAAACCCTCCAAAATCTAAACAAAGCCAGAATTACTTAATTATAAGTAATAAATTAATATAACAAAAAGTAAGAAGATAAATATGAGTCTACAAGGAAAAGTAAAATGGTTCAATCCAACCAAAGGTTTTGGTTTTATTGAAAGAGAAGATAAAGAAAAAGATGTGTTTGTACATGTTTCAGCTGTAAGAGATGCTGGTATGAACGGTTTAGATGAGGGTCAAGCTTTGACTTTCGATGTTGAAGATGGTCCTAAAGGTCCTTCAGCAGTTAACTTAAAAACTGCATAATTTCACACTTCCAATTGGCTGAAAATTTATTTGTAATAACAAACTAAATATTCAGCCAATTCCTTAATTAATAACAAC
>CACNRD010000018.1 GCA_902622795.1 uncultured Pelagibacteraceae bacterium
GCAAATTATAATGGTGGAGCTGGATATTGTGTATTTAATGACGTTGCAGTTGCATCTCATTATTTAATTAATAGAGGTTTAGCCAATAAAATTCTTATAGTTGATTTAGACGTACACCAAGGAAATGGTAACTCCGATATATTTAAAGAAAATAGGAATGTCTTTACATTTAGTATGCACTCAAAGACAAATTATCCAGCTAAAAAATCAACTAGTGATTTAGATGTTGAGCTAGACGATAATTTGGAAGATCAAAGTTATATAAATATATTAAAACATTATTTATTAGAGTTAAATGAAGAGAATTTTGACTATGTTTTTTATATTGCAGGCGTAGATGTTCATTTTAATGACAGATTAGGAAAATTAAAATTATCTGATGAAGGAATAAGATTAAGAGATGAATTAGTCGTTGAGAATTTTTTCTCAAAAAGAATACCTTTTTGTGGCGTTCTAGGTGGCGGATATAATAAAGATTTCAGTAAATTAATAGAATTACATTCAATATTGCATCAATCATGTGCTAAATATATTTAATCATGGGCAAAAAAATTAATCAAAACTTAACTGCGGAACAAAAATTAATTTTATTTGAAGAAGGAACAGAACTTGCAGGAACAAGTGAGCTCAATCACGAAAAAAGAGAAGGAAGTTTTCATTGTGCAAATTGTGGAGTTAAACTGTTCGATTCTAAAAAAAAATACGAAAGTGGATCAGGGTGGCCCTCATTTTATGAGTCTTTGCCTGATGTATTTGAAACAAAAACAGATCATCACATAGGTTATGCTAGAACTGAGTATCACTGTAAAAATTGTGGAGGACATCATGGACACATTTTTGATGATGGACCACAACCAACAGGAAAAAGATACTGCAACAATGGTGTTTGTTTAATATTTAAACCAAAAAGTTAGGTAATTTAAAAATTTATATTTTTACTTTAAAAGATCTTGAAGTTTATTTTCTTTTTCTAGCGCTCTTGTTTCATCGTAACCACCAATGTGCTGGTCATCAAAAAAAATTTGAGGAATAGTTCTTTTACCATTAGCTTTTTTAATCATTTCATCCATAGCACCGTCAACTTTTGAAATATCTATTTCATTATAAGGTGCATTATTTCTAGCAAGCAATCTTTTTGCTGCATCACAGTAATTACAAAATGGACCTGTATAAATTGTAATTTTTTTCATAATCTATAAGTAGTCACCTTTTTTTAATTTACTAGTAATTTCTTTTCGAGAATATTCAAACTTTTTTCTATGTTTTATACTTTTTTGATTAACTCTTTTTCTCCATAATCTAAAAGAAGCTGGTTTGATAGATCTTCTCATAATCTTAATTACTTCAGATTCTGTTTTTCCAGTTTTTTTTTCTATTTCTTCAAAAGTAATCCTATCTGCCCAAGCTGCCCAAATGACCCAATCTGGGTCAGTCACATCTGGTTCAGGATTTTTGACTCGGGTGACAGGAATGCGACCTTTTTTTTTCATAAACCCCTTATAATTGAAATAAAAATTTAATGCATTTTTTTTAGCCTCTGATAATATATACTAGATAGTCCTTCTTAGCCATCTTTAGCTCCCGGTTTTTAAGGACTATCTTCAAAATGCTTCCCCTTAATTATTTTTTATTTTTACAAATAATTCTTTTTTTATTCATTACCCCTGGACCACCACGAATTGTCATTGTTTCATACTCCATGAATTATGGAGTTCAAAAATGTATCTGGACTGCATTAGGAGATGTTACTGCAAATATTATACAAGCAACTTTAGTAATTTTTGTGATTGGATCTTTTTTTTCGGAAAACCCAAATTTTCTAAATGTATTTAAATGGACAGGTGTTGCGTATATTTTATATTTATCATTTGATATTTATAATTCTAGGCCTAAAGAAATTAGCTCAAGTAAAGATTTCTCAAAAAGTTTTTTTTCATTTTTTAAAGATGGTTTTCTTGTTGCTGGAACCAGTCCAAAGGCTTGGATGTTTTTTCCACTAATTTTTCCGCAGTTTATTGACTTTAATGAAAATTTTTTAATTCAATTTTTAATTTTAATAACAACTTATGTTATTTTAGATTTTTTATCACTAATTGGTTATGCTTTACTTGCACAAAAGCTTGTTACTTGGATCAATACCAAACCAAGAACAATTAATACAATTTCAGCGAGTGTATTGGTAATTATTGCATTAATTATCGTTGCAACACAACAATACTAACAGTTTGTATGGTCTTTATTGCCACTTGCAATTAGAGGGATTTGTTTATTAAATTAATCATTAATTAATTAATAACTAGAGGAAATAAAAATGAAAATAAATAAAATAATCATAAGTTTTATTTCTGCAGCTGTAATTTTATTATCAACATCAGTCGCATCTTTTGCGAAAGTTGTTGGAGATAAAATTGTATTAGGTGCAGCAATTTCATTAACTGGTAAATACTCTTCTAATGGTGTTCATACTCAAAACGGTTACAATATGGCCGTAGATAGAATTAACAGCATGGGTGGTGTTAAAGTTGGTGGTAAAACTTATAAGTTTGACATTATTTATTATGATGATGAATCAAACCCAAAAAGAGCAGCTCAACTTGCTGAAAGATTAATTTCACAAGATGGTGTTGAGTTTATGCTTGGTCCATATAGTTCAGGATTAACTAAAGCGATAGCTCCAGTTACAGAAAAGTACGGTGTTCCAATGGTGGAAGCAAATGGTGCATCTAGATCTTTGTTTACAAAAGGTTACAAATATCTATTTGCTGTTTTAGCTCCTGCTAATTTATATCTTGATGTTGCTATTGATTTAGCAGTTGAAAAGAATAATGGAAAACCAGTAACTGTTGCAATGGCATTTGAACAAGATGCATTTTCTCAAGACGTAAGACTAGGAGTTTTAGAAGCAATTAAAAGAACAGGCTCTAAACAAGTAATTGATGATAAATTACCAAAAGAGCTAAATGACATGGCTGCTACTTTAGTAAAAGTCAAACAAATGA
>CACNRD010000019.1 GCA_902622795.1 uncultured Pelagibacteraceae bacterium
TCCAGGTCTAATAATTTTTACATTTTCTAAACCATTGATATTGTTGCATATTTCTTGCTGCACTTCACTGGGAAGTGATGTGGAGATACCATTTGGGTAAATAGTATGGTCATTTAATCCTTCTGGCTCCAAAAATATCTGATGTCGTCCTTTATCTGAGAATTTTACTATTTTATCTTCTATAGATGGACAGTATCTTGGTCCAGCACCTTTTATACTACCTGAGTACATTGCGCTCTTCGATAAATTTTTTTCTATAATCTTGTGTACCTTGCTATTGGTGTATGTCATCCTACACGATACTTGTTCGTTTATATTTTTTTTAGTTAAAAAAGAAAAAAAATAAGGATCATCATCAGCAAACTGTTCTTCTAAATTTTTATAATTTATGGTTCTAGAATCTAATCGGGGAGGGGTTCCAGTTTTTAATCTTCCAATTTTGAATTCATATTTTTGTAATTGTTCACTTAATCCTGTGGAAGGTTTCTCATCATATCTCCCTGCCGGTGTTCTTTTATCACCTATGTGTATCAAACCATTTAAAAAAGTGCCTGTTGTGAGTATTAACTTGCTACATGAAACTTTTTTACCTTTTTTAGTTTCAAAACCACTTATACTGTTTTTATTAAAAATAAACTTAATAACAGGATCAGAAAAAATGCTTAAATTACAATAGTTTGCAAGTTTTTTCTGCATATATTTACGGTATAATGATCTGTCTGACTGTGTTCTTGGTCCACGAACAGCCGGACCTCTACTTCTATTTAACAACCTAAACTGTATTCCTGACTTGTCAGCAATCTCACCCATAACACCATCTAGGGCATCTATTTCTCTAACTAGATGACCTTTACCTAAACCGCCAATAGCTGGATTACACGACATCTCACCAATTGTTTCAATCTTGTGAGTAAATAAAGCAGTGTTAACTCCTAAACGTGCAGAGGCCGTTGCTGCTTCACAACCTGCATGTCCACCACCAATTACTACTACATCAAAAGATAAATCATTTTTCATGAGCTAAACTTATAGCTGATTAATTTATTTACAAGATACCTCTTGCTTTTAGCGAATAAGTGTTAAATACCAACGATTTTTGTTAAAAAATAGCAAAAAAACCAGATAAATTGATTATTATTTGCCTATGCAAAAATCGTTGAAAATACTGCCTAATATCTCCTCAACATCAACTTTTCCAACAATCATTCCAAGATGTCGTGTTGCTAACCTTAAATCTTCGGCTGCTTTATCAAAATCTGCAATTTCTTTTTTTTGATTAAAGTTTTTTAGGTGGTCTAAACATTGTTGCAGATGTTGTCTGTGACGCTCTCTAGTTATTAAAATATCATCACTTGTAATAAATTTATTTTTTAAATTATTTTTTATTTTCAATATTAATTTTTCAATATTCATATTTTCTTTTATTGAAATTAAGACGTGATCTATTTTTTTAATTTTTGGATTAATATCTTTTTTTAAAAGATCTGATTTATTAACTACTAAAATTGCATTTTCATCTAATAATCTTTTCAAAACATCAGTAATATCAAGGTTTTTTGCATCTACCACCACTAATTTTAGATCTGCTTCCTCTGCTCTATTAAGAGATAATTTAATACCTTTTTTTTCAATTTCATTTTTACTCTCTCTTATTCCAGCCGTATCCGAAACTATCACTGGGTAGCCATCAATATTAAGGTGAGTTTCTATTACATCTCTTGTCGTTCCTGCAATTTCTGAGACGATTGCAACATCTCTATTTGATAAATGATTTAGCAAGCTAGACTTACCAGCGTTGGTTGGCCCAAGAATTGCAATTTTAAAACCTTCTCTAATTCTCTCTCCTACTTTTTGATCATTCAGAATTTTTTTAATATTTTTTAAAACGTCATCCGAACTTTTTTTAATTTCATTTAAGATATCTTTTGGTAAATCTTCATCAGGAAAATCTATTTTAGCTTCTATATGAGATAGAATTTTTAAAAGTTTTTCTCTTAAAGCATTAAATCGATCTGCTGATCGACCGTTCATTATTTTTACTGCTTGTTGTCTTTGAATTTCTGTTTCAGATGAGATTAGATCTGCAACACTCTCTGCTTTAAGCAAATTTATTTTGCCATTTTGAAACGCAAGCTTCGTAAATTCTCCAGGTTCAGCTAAACGACAATTTTTAATTTTCGAGATATTATTATGTAAAGCGTCTATTACAGCTTTACTGCCATGTACCTGTATTTCGGCCATATCCTCACCTGTGTAGCTCTCAGGACCAGGAAACCATAATATTAAACCCTCATCTATAAGCTCAGAAGTGTTGATTTTGTTGATTTTTCTAAGTGTTGC